>DASPJX010000086.1:0-8344 GCA_035628395.1 Burkholderiaceae bacterium
CTAGACGCGGTCGGCGACCCAGCGCGCCAGTCCGTCGACGCTGCGGAAGTCCTCGACCGCGCGCGCCTCGATGCCGGTGCCGCGCGCCTCGACCATCCGCGACAGGGCCCGACCGGGCGGCAATTCCAGGCACACCCTCACGTCGCGCTCCGCGAGCGTCTCCAGCACCCGGTCCCAGCGGATCGTCCGCACGAGCGAGTCGGACAGCGCGTCCGGCACGGCGCCGGCGTCGTCCAGCCGCCGCCCGTCGACGCCGCGGACTACGCCGAACCGCGGCGGGTCGCGGCGCTGCGCGCGCAGCAGCGCGGCGAACGCCGCGGCCGCCGGGGCCATCATCGGCGAATGCGATGGCAGCGTGACCGGTAGCGGCGTCCAGGTGGCGCCGATCGACTCGAGCCGCGCGCGGGCGGCCGACATCGCGTCCGGCCGGCCGGTCAGCACCGCGTGGTCGGCGTCGATCACGATCGACGGGTGCACCCCCTCGAGCCCGTCCAGCGCCGCGGCGCGGCCGGCCGCCGACGCTCCGGTGACCGCCGCCATCGACGTCGGATCGGGCGTCGCCGCCAGCATCGCGTCGGCGCGACGCGCGGCGAGGCCCAGCGCGTCGGCGAGCGACCACGAGCCGGCGCAGGTCCACGCGGTCAGTTCGCCCAGGCTGTAGCCGGCCACGGTGTCGGGTTGCGGCAGTCGCTCGCGCAGGCGTTCCCATGCCCCTGCTCCGGCCGCGACGATCGCCGTCTGGGCGAGCCGATGATCGAGCGGCTCGCCGGCGGCCACCCGCTCGATCCAGTCGGCCCCGGCCAGCGGGCCGCCGGCCCCGCGCAGCACGCTCGCCACCCCGGGGTCGCCGAGCGCCCAGGCCAGCATCCCGGCGTGCTGCCCGCCCTGGCCGGGGCACAGCAGCGCGAAGCCGCTCACGGCGCGTCCCGCTCGAGCTCGTCGACCATCAGCGTGGCGGCGAGCAGGTCGGCGCAGCCGCCCGGGCTCAGGCGTCGCTCCACGAACGCGCGGTGCACGCCGACCGCGCGGCGCTCCCAGCCGTCGGCGATCGCGCCGCCGTCGTCGAGGAAGGCGCGGGCCTGCGCGCGGGCCCAGGCGAGCCCGGCCGCATCCCCCCGGTGGAGCAGGTTCGTGTCCTCGACGACCGCGAGCAGGCCGAAGAAGGCGTGCACGGCGGCGCGCGCCGGGTCGCCGGTGGCGCGGCGCGCGGCCCGCAGGCCGGGCAGGCCGGTGCCGTACACCGACGCGAAGCCCGCGGCGGCCTCGCGAAGCGCCCCGCCGGCGCCGTGCCGCCGGCGAGCCGTGCCGCCGTGGCTGCCGGGATCGGTCGGATGACGCAGCAGCTCGTCGCCCCAGCGCGCCCGCACGCGCGCGCCGAGCGACGCGCCGTCCTCGGGGCCGGCCGCGGCGGCCAGCAGCAGCCCGAGCGCGAAGATGGAGCCGCGGTGCGTGTTCACGCCTCCGGTGGCGAGCAGCATCGCCCGCTCGGCACGCACGCCCAGCTCGCGCAGCGCGCCGAGGTCGGCGTCGCGCGCGCCCGCCTCGGCGATCGCGGTGAAGTGCGGACGCAGCGCCTCGATGCTGCGTTCGAAGTGCACGGCCGACATGTCGTCGTGGCTGCCGTCGTCGCGATGGCTGACGAGCCCGGGCTTGGGGTAGGCCGCGAGCTCGGCCCGCAGCGCGCGCTCCGCGCTCGCCGCGAGGGCCGCCGACCGCGGGACGAGCTCGACCGCGGCGGTCACGGCAGTGCGGCCCGCAGCGCGTCGACGCGCTCGAGCGCCGCTCCGTCGACGCTCTTCGTCAGCACCGTCGCGCCGCCCGCCGACAGCTCGCGCCAGTGCGCGGCCCGGCCGTCGGGCCACACGCACTCGGCGTCGATCCGCCCGGGCGCACCGGCCTGCGCCGCCGCCAGGCGGGCGAGCGCGCCGTCGAGCGAGGCGCGGTCGCGGACCGGCACGACGAGGTCGAGGTCCGACGAGGCGGTCATGCGCGACGATCCCGCGACCAGGCTCCAGGCGGCCGAGCCGAACACGCCCGCCTCGACGCCGAGCGCGCCGAGCGCCCCGTCCAGGGCCCGCGCCGGCTCGACCCACGCCGGCGGCAGCATCCCGATCGCGTGCCGCAGCGGCGGCGGCGGACTCCAGCCGAGGACCGCGTCGGGCTCGACGCAGAAGGGCACGCCGGGCGACGGCCGCGGCCGCGACAGCGCGAGGGGCACCTGCTCCGGCGGATCGTCGTCGCGACGCGCGCGCGCGACGAACGGCCGGCCGAGCGCGAGCCACGCCCGCACGGCGTCGAACCGGTCGTCGTCCGCGTCCGCCCGCAGCCGCAGCCGCGCACCGGGCGAGATGCGCACCCAGGCGTGGCGACCCGGCCGGCTCACGGCGCGAGACCCAGCCGGCGCATCACCCGCGCGGCGGCCGTGCGTCCGCCGCGCTCGTCGCCGAGCGCGATCCGGCGATCGCCCTCCCGCGGGGGCCGCTCGAGCGCGGCGGCGAGCGATCCGGCGAGGTTTCCGCCCGCGAGGTCGCCGCTCCAGACCGCCTCGACCGCACCGAGGCGTCCGTAGTGCGCGGGGCCGGGCCCGAGGATCGGCGAGGTCCTCGACAGCGCCTCGAGGCGATCGAGCGGGATCGTCGTGATGCGGCTCATCGCGGGCAGCGCCATCACGCGGATCGTCGCCGACTCGAGCGCGTACACCTCGTCCGCGATCAGGCCGATCGCCAGGAACGCGCCGCTGACGGCGTCGCCGTGGACCACCGCGACCAGCCGGTGCCCGAGGCCGCGCGCGACCTCGAAGCATTCCGCCAGGTGAGCCAGGTAGCCTGCGTTGCCGAGCAGCTCGTCGCGCCGCGACAGCCGCTGCCCGCCGGTGTCGACCAGCAGCACGATCGTCGCGCCGGGCTCGCGCTCGACGACGTCGAGCACCGCGCCCGCGAGCGCGAAGGCGAGGTCCACGCCGATCAGCGCCCCGTCCACCGTCCCGAGGATCGCGACGGTCCGGCCCGCCGCGCTCGCGCGGCCGGTGACCATGCCGTCGCGGACGTCGATCGCGCAGCCCTCGGGGAACAGCGCCGAGCACACCGCGTGCACGTCAGCCACGGCCGCTCTCCCGGAGCCGGCCCGCCCGCTCGACGAGCGCCTCGGCGTCGGCCATCGGCACGCCCTCGGGGTCGTCGACGCCGAGGCCCTCCCAGATCGCCACGGCGTCGTCCGCCGCGCCGAACCGAGCGAGCCGGCGGCCGAGCGCCTCGTGCGCGGCCCGGACCGTTGCGAGATCGAGCGGCACCGACGTCGTCAGCGCCCGGGCCGCGGCCTCGCGCAGCGGCCCGAACCCGTCGGTCACCAGCGCGTCGGCCTCGCCGATCAGCCACCGGTGCTTGCCGCCCATCGTGCGCCACACCAGCGCCCGGTCGCGCGCGTCGAACTCCTCGACGCCGTGCTGCGACTCGATGACCTCCGGCCCGGACACCGACAGGCGGCCCTCCTCGGTCATCACGATCGAATCGGCGCTGCGGCCGACGATCGCGAGGCCGCCGTAGCAGCCGTTCGCGCCGGCCGCGACCAGCACGACCGGCACGCCGGCGCGACGCACGGCGAACAGCGCGCGCTGGATCTCCGAGATCGCGATCAGTCCCGCGTTCGCCTCGTGGAGCCGCACGCCGCCGGTGTCGAGCATCAGCACCACCCCGTCGGGCCGGTCGACCGCGGCCCGGCGCAGCAGTCCCGCGAGCTTCGCCCCGTGCACCTCGCCGACCGCGCCGCCCATGAAGGCCGGCTCCTGCGCGGCGAACAGCACGCGGCGCCCCGCCAGCGAGGCCGCTCCGATCACGACGCCGTCGTCGAAGGAGACCGGCAGGCCGAGCGCCGGGAGGTGCGGGCTGGACAGGCGCTCCGCCGGGGGCAGCCATTCCTCGACGCTGCCCGCGTCGAAGAAGCGCGCCACGCGCTCGCGGGCGGTGGACTCCCGGTACGACGCGTCGCGGCTCATGCGGCCGCCTCGAGCGCCGCCTGCGCCTGGCGCATCCTGAGCACGACCACCGCCGGCGTCGCGCCCGCGTCGTTGATCGAGACCAGCAGGTCGCCGCGTCCCAGACGCTCGGCCACGTCGCGCAGCACCGCGCTCCAGGTCGGCGCGAAGCCGCCGATCGACGTGCTGACGTCGAAGCGGAGCTTGCCGTCGAGCGCCGCCGACTCGACCAGCGCCTCCAGATTGCCCGAGCCGACCACGCCGACGACGAGTGGGGCGGGGAGCGGGGTGCGGCGCTCGAAGGGGCCGAACTCGAAGGTCAGGTGTTCCACGATCGTCTCACCAGTGACGGAAGCGGCGCGGCGGGCGGTACAGCCCGCCCGACCACCGGACGAGGTCCTTGATCGACCGCGCCGCGAGCAGGCTGCGCTTCGCGTCGCGCGCGTCGATGCCCAGGTCCTCGGGGCGCTGCACGATGCCGCGGCGGCGCAGGTCGGCGACGACGCGCTCGTCGCGCGCGAGCCCGACCGGCGTGTAGCCCGCGATCGCGCGGATCGCGTGGGTGCGCTCGACGGGATCGGCGCAGCGGTGCAGGTGCGCGAGGCCCTCTTCGGTCACCACGTGGGTCAGGTCGTCGCCGTAGACCATGACCGGCGGCAGCGGCAGCCCGAACTCGTCCATCAGCGCCCACGCGTCGAGCCGCTCGACGAAGGTCGGCGCCATCTTCTCGCGGAAGGTCTCGACCAGCTGGACCACGAGCTTGCGGCCGCGCGGCATCGCCGACGGGTCGCGCGCCGCCTCGGCGCCGGCCTTCAGCCACGCCTCGCTCGAGTGCCGGCGTCCCCGGCTCTCGCTGCCGAAGTTCGGGGCGCCGCCGAATCCGGCGATCCGGTTCGCGGTCGCGGTCGACGAATTCCCGTCGACGTCGATCTGCAGCGTCGAGCCGATGAAGAGGTCCGCGTAGTGCCCGGCCAGTTGGCAGAAGATGCGATTCGAGCGCATCGAGCCGTCGGGACCGATGAAGAAGACGTCCGGGCGCGCGGCGACGTAGTCCTCCATGCCGAGCTCCGAGCCCGCGCAGTGGATCGTCTCGACGAAGCCCGACTCGATCGCCGGGATCAGCGTCGGGCACGGGTTGACCGTCATGTACCGGCAGATCCGTCCCTTCAGGCCGAGGGAGGCGCCGTAGGTGGGCAGGATCAGCTCGATCGCCGCGGTGTCGAAGCCGATGCCGTGGTTGAGCCTAGTCACGCCGTAGGGCGCGTAGATGCCCTTGATGACGATCATCGCCATCAGGATCTGCACGTCGGTGATCAGGGCCGGGTCGCGCGTGAAGATCGGCTCGATGTAGTGCGGCCGGGGCGCCTCGACGACGAACGACACCCAGTCGGCGGGCACGTCGACGCGGGGCAGCGCGTCGACGATGCGGTCGACCTGCGCCACGACGATGCCGTCCTTGAACGCCGTGGCCTCGACCACCGCCGGCGTGTCCTCGGTGTTGGGGCCGGTGTAGAGGTTGCCCGCGCGGTCGGCGTACTGCGCGGCCACGAGCGAGACGCGGGGCGTCAGGTCGACGAAGTAACGGCTGTACAGCTCGAGGTAGGTGTGGATCGCGCCGATCTGCAGCCGGCCCTCGCGGACCAGGCGGGCGACCCGAACGCCCTGGTCGCCGGAGTAGCAGAAGTCGAGCCGCCGCGCGATGCCGCGCTCGAACACGTCGAGGTGCGCGGGCAGCGCGACGTTGGACTGGACCACGTGCAGGTCGTGGACCCGCGCCGGATCGACTCCGGCGAGCGCCTGCGAAAGGAAGTCGGCGTGCTTCTGGTTGTTCCCCTCGACGCAGATGCGGTCGCCCGGCCGCAGCAGCGCTTCGAGCAGCTCGCGGGTGCGCGCGTGCGGCACGACGGTCGAGAAGCCGCGGTCGCGCGCGGCGGCGAGCCGCTCGGCCTTCGCGATCGCGCCGCGCCGCCAGGTGTCCGGATCGGCGCTCATCGTCGGCCCGCGCCCGCCGCGCGCTCAGCTGTCGAGGGTGATCTTCGCATCGCGGATCACGCGGCCCCATTTGGCGAGTTCGTCGGCGATCAGCTCCGGGAGCACCTCGGGCGGGCGCGCGCCGATCCCGTCGTTGCCCTGCTTCTCGAGGTCGGCGACCAGCGCCGGATCGGCCAGCGCCGCCTGCAGCTCGCGCTGCAGCCGCGCGACGACCGGCGCGGGCATCTTCGGCGGGCCGACCAGCGTGAACGACAGCACCGCCTCGTAGCCCGGCAGCCCCTGTTCGGCCACGGTCGGCACGTCGGGCAGCGCGCGGGACCGCGCGGCCGTGGTCACGCCCAGCGCGCGGGCCTTGCCCGAGGCGATCATCGGCAGCGCGGGCCCGATGGTGGCGAACATGACCGGCACGGTGCCCCCGACCAGGTCGGTCAGCGCCGGGCCGGCGCCGCGGTACGCGACGTGGTTGAGCTCGACGCGCGCCATGCTCTTGAACAGCTCGCCGGCCATGTGGTGGACCGAGCCGACGCCCGAGCTCGCGTAGTTGTAGGTCCCGGGCGACGCCCTGCACAGCGCGACGAGCTCGGGGATCGTCCGCGCCGCCACGCTCGGATGGACGATCACCGCGAGCCCCGTCGCGCAGACGTACGACAGCGGCGTGAAGTCGCGCGTCGGATCGTAGGCGAGCTTGCGCAGGTTCGGGAACACCGCCATAGGGCCGGTGTCGGTGAGCCCGATCGTGTAGCCGTCGGCCGCGGACTTGGCGACGAAGTCGGCCCCCAGCGACGCGCCCGCGCCGGGCTTGTACTCGTACACGATCGGCTGGCCGAGCCGCTGCTCGAGGCGGCGGCCCACCAGCCGGGCCGTCGCGTCGGTCGACCCGCCGGTCGCGTAGCCGATGACGAGCCGGATCGGCTTGCTCGGCCACGGTTCGTTCGCCACCGCCCGGCTCGCCGGGGCCAGGGCGAGCGCGCCGCCCGCCAGCAGCAATCCGCGCCGCTGCGTGTCCATGGTGTCTCCTCCTCGTCGGCCGGGCGACCCGCGGGCGATCCGCCCGCGGCGACTGCCACACCGTTGATGCGGAACTAGTATGTTAGAGAAGCCCGGCAGTGTCCATACGGCCCACGTTGACACCGCGACATCGGACTAATATATTAGTCGTGCACTACACATCGCACAGCGGCCGGGGCCGCATCGGAGGTGTCCCCATGATGAGCGAACGCCAGAAGAAGTTCCGCGAGCAGTACAGGTCGAGCATCAGCCCCCTCTACAACGGACCGCTGCACGTCGCCGTGATCTACGCGGTCGGGCTGGGCGCGATCTGGTGGTGCCTGCAGCGCCTGGAGAATCCGACCTGGGAGTGGCTGGTCGTGATCCCGGTGTTCCTCGCCGGCAACTTCGCCGAGTGGGCGATGCACCGCTACGTGATGCACCGCAAGATCGACGTGTTCGCGCTGCGGGCGATCTACGACCGCCACACGCGCCAGCACCACCAGTACTTCACCGACAACGAGTGGACGATCGACACGTCGCGCGAGTTCCGCATCGTGTTCTTCCCGTGGCGGCTGCTGTTCGTGCTCGGCGTGATGGGCACGCTGTTCGGCTGGATCGCCGCGCAGGTCTGGAACCCGAACGCCGGCTACATCCTGTTCATGACGATGGTCGGGCAGTACCTGGTGTACGAGCTCTTCCACTTCTGCTGCCACGTGCACGACAACTCGTTCGTCAACAGGTTCCCGTTCGTGAGCACGATCCGCCGGCACCACATCGCGCACCACAACCAGGGAATCATGATGCACTACAACATGAACCTGACGTTCCCGATCGCGGACTGGTTCATGAAGACCTCGGACCTCGACCGGGGCCTGGTGGGCACGCTGCTGAACGGCATGGACGACTCGCACGTGCGCGAGGACCTGAAGCCGATCATCAACCGCTTCAAGCGCGACGACTCGCGCGTCACGCTCGACGGTCCGGTGCTGACCGACGAGGAGCGGCGCGCGCTGGCCTGACCGTGCGCAGGGGAACGCGGATCGTGGTCGCGCGCACCCGGTACCATCGCGATCGGTCCCCGACCGATCGCGAGCCGCGCGTGACGAGACGCCCCGTACCGACCGCCGACCCCGCCGACACCGACGTCTCCCCGCGCGCCGCCCGCTCGCCGCGGGCGACGACGCCCGGCGCCGCGCCCTCGGCCCGGGCGCGCCGCCCGGCGGTGCGGAGCGACGCGACCGCAGCCCCCCGCGCGCGCCGCGCCGGCGGCCGCTCGCTGACCGACGAGGCGTACGCGCAGCTCGAGGAGCTGATCGTCACGATGCAGCTCGCCCCGGGCAGCGCGGTCTCGGAGTCGCTGCTGTCCGAGCGGCTCGGCATCGGCCGCACCCC
>DASPJX010000087.1:0-4149 GCA_035628395.1 Burkholderiaceae bacterium
GACCCCGACACCGGCGACACCTACTGGGTGCACTGGGTGACCGCGCTCGAGCGGCTGCTCGTCGACAAGGGGCTGGCCGCGCCGCTCGCGCTCGCCGGGCTGCGCGGGGCGTGGCGGGCCGCGGCCGAGGCGACGCCGCACGGCGCGCCGGTGCGCCTGAACGCGGCGGCACGTCGCCTGGGCGCGATCGAGCCGGATCCGCGAACGGGCGGCTAGGGCACCCGCGCGCCGCACGGCACGGCGCGCCGCGCGACCCGACTGCGGAGCGCGACCCTACCGTGCCGCTCGACCCTACCGCTCGGTCCCACCGCGACGCTCGGTCCCACCGCGACGCTCGGCCGCACCGCGCCGCTCAGGCTGACCGCACCGCTCAGGCCGACCGCACCGCTCGACCCGACCGCGCCGCTCAGGCCGACCGCGCCGCCCCCCGCGCGGCCCGCCCGACGCCGGCATCCGCCGAGGCGTGCGCCGCGCCCGCGTCGCGCAGCGCGCGCGCGCACTCGCCGACCAGCGCCGGCCCGCGGTAGATCAGGCCGGTGTAGAGCTGCACCAGGTCCGCGCCGGCCTCGAGCTTCGCGCGCGCGTCGGCGCCCGACAGGATCCCGCCGACCCCGACGATCGGGAAGCGCGGCGGCAGCAGCTGGCGCAGCGCGCGGATCACGCGGTCGCTCGCCGCCCGCACCGGCGCGCCGGACAGCCCGCCCGCCTCGTCGGCGTGCGGCAGGCCCTTCACCGCCTCGCGCGAGACCGTCGTGTTGGTCGCGATCACGCCGTCGACCGACTGCTCGACGAGCACGCGCGCGATCGCCTCGATCTGCGCGTCGTCGAGGTCGGGCGCGATCTTCACCAGCATCGGCACCTCGCGCCGGTGCGCGCGGCGCAGCGTCGTGCGCTCGGCGCCGAGCGCCGACAGCATCGCGGTCAGCTCGTCGCCGCCCTGCAGCGCGCGCAGGTTCTTCGTGTTCGGCGAGGACACGTTGACCGTCACGTAGCTCGCGTGCGGCCAGGTCCGGCGCAGACCCTCGAGGTAGTCGTCGGTCGCGCGCTCGATCGGCGTCGCCGCGTTCTTGCCGATGTTGAGCCCGAGCACGCCCTCGAACCGCCCGCGCTCGACGTTCGCGACGAACGCGTCGAGGCCGAGGTTGTTGAAGCCCATCCGGTTGATCAGCGCGTCGGCGCGCGGCAGCCGGAACATCCTCGGCCGCGGGTTGCCGGGCTGCGGCTTCGGCGTGACGGTGCCGACCTCGACGAAGCCGAAGCCCATCGCCGCGAGCGCGTCGACGTGGGCGGCGTTCTTGTCGAGCCCGGCCGCGAGCCCGACCCGGTTCGCGAAGCGCAGGCCGAGCAGCTCGACCGGATCGTCGACGCGCGGGCCCGCGGCGGCGGCCAGCGCCCCGCTGCGGCCGAGGAGGTCGAGCGAGGCGAGCGTCAGGTCGTGCGCGCGCTCGGGATCGAGCGCGAACAGCATCGGCCGCGCGAGGGCGTAGAGGCTCATCGGGACGGGAAGGGCGGGGCGGTCAGCCGGGCTCGAGCGGCACCCACTTGCCGCCGGCGAGCTGCTCGATCGGCCGGAAGCGCGCCTTGTAGGCCATCTTCGGGCTCTGGGCGATCCAGTAGCCGAGGTACAGGTGGGGCAGGCCGAGGTGGCGGCACTGCTCGATCTGCCAGAGGATGTTGTAGGTGCCGTAGCTCGCGTCCTCGACGTCCGGGTCGAAGAACGTGTAGACCGACGACAGGCCGTCGTCGAGCAGGTCGATGATCGACACCATCCGCAGCGTGCCGTCGGCGTCTCGGAACTCGACGAGCCGCGTGTTGACCTTGCTCTGCAGCAGGAACTGCGCGTACTGCTCGCGGCTGTCGTGGTCCATGCCGCCGCCGGCGTGCCGGGTCGACTGGTAGCGCAGGTACAGCGCGTAGTGCTCGGGCGCGAAGCCGAGGCGCGCGACCAGCGTGCGCAGCCCGGCGTGGCGCTTGGCCGCGCGGCGCTGGCTGCGGTCGGGCGCGAAGCGCTCGACCGGCACGCGCACCGGCACGCAGGCGCGGCAGCCGTCGCAGTGCGGGCGGTACGTGAAGATGCCGCTGCGCCGGAAGCCCGAGCGCACGAGCTCCGCGTAGACGTCCGCGTTGATCAGGTGGTTCGGGGTGGCGACCTGGGAGTGGGCCTGGTGGCCGTTCAGGTAGCTGCACGGATACGGGGCCGTCGCGTAGAACTGCAGGGCCGAGAACGGGAGTTCCTTGAGGTGCGTCATGCCTGCCCGACGTCGGAACGGTCGTCCGGGAAGTCCAGCCTCAGCGACGCCCACTCGGGGGGCGGGAGCGCCGAGAGGAGAGCGACCCGATCCAGGAAGTCCTCGCGCGGAATCTCGCGACCGCCGAGCGAGGCGAGATGCGACGTGGCCTGCTGGCAGTCTATCACGCTGAAATCGAGCCCGCGGAGCAGCGCGACCAGCGCCGCGAGCGCGCATTTCGACGCGTCGGGGCGCCGCGCGAACATCGACTCGCCATAGAACATCCGGCCGATCGACACGCCGTACAGGCCGCCCACGAGCGCGCCGTCCTCGCGGATCTCGACCGAGTGGGCGTGCCCCGCGCGGTGCAGTCCGACATAGGCGGCGACGATCTCGGGCGTGATCCAGGTGCCGTCCTGGTCGGGGCGGGGCTGCGCGCACGCGCGCATCACCGCCTCGAAGTCGCGGTCGAGCGCGATCGTCCAGCGGCCCTCGCGCCGCACGCGGCGCAGCGTCTTGCCGAGCGAGCGCGACACCTTGAACTCGTCGACGAACAGCACCATCCGCGGATCGGGCGACCACCACAGCACCGGCTGCCCCGCGCTGTACCAGGGGAAGATGCCGTGGCGGTACGCCTCGAGCAGCCGCGCCGGCGACAGGTCGCGGCCCGCGGCGAGAAGCCCGTTCGGGTCGTCGAGCGCGCGCGACGGGTGCGGCAGCCGCTGGTGGGGCTCGACCCAGGCGAGCATGGCCTGCCGACGGCTCAGGCGGCCGGCTCGGGCCTGTAGCGGATCGCGCCGGTGTGCAGCTCGAAGCGGCCGGCGCGCCGGTCCTCGAAGAACCAGCGCAGCGTCTGGCCGACCGTGCGGAACGCGATCTCGTCCCACGGGATCTCGGCCTCGGTGAAGAGCCTCGCCTCGAGGCTCTCGGGGCCGGGCTCGAAGTCGAGGTTCAGCAGCCTCGCGCGGTAGAACACGTGCACCTGCTCGACGTGCGGCACGTCGATCAGCGAGTACAGCGCGCCGAGCTCGATCCGGGCGCCGGCCTCCTCGAGCGTCTCGCGCGCGGCGCCCTCGCCGGTGGTCTCGCCGTTCTCCATGAACCCCGCCGGCAGCGTCCAGTAGCCGTGGCGCGGCTCGATCGCGCGGCGGCACAGCAGCACCCGGTCCTCGTGCACGGTGACCGTGCCGAGCACCATCTTCGGGTTCTGGTAGTGGATCGTGCCGCAGTGCGGGCAGCAGTGCCGGGGCCGGTTGTCGCCCGCCGGGATCTCGAGGACCACGTCGTGGCCGCAGGACGAGCAGAATTTCATGCGCGTGGGGTGGGGATGTGCAGCCGAGTGTAGCAGCGAACCGCGGCGCGCCGTCCCGCGCGGTTTGCGGGCCGCGCGTCGTCCGTGCTATGATCTCGGTCTTCCAGACGCGGGGTGGAGCAGTCTGGCAGCTCGTCGGGCTCATAACCCGAAGGTCGCAGGTTCAAATCCTGCCCCCGCAACCCGATTCGTCGCGACAGGCCGCCTCCAGCGGCCTGTTTCGTTTCCGCGACCCGGCGGCGCGTCGCCCGTCAGAGCGTCGCCACCCGTCTCGCGAGCTCGTCCGGATCGACCGGCTTCACCAGGTGCACGTCGATGCCCGCCTGGCGGGAGCGCTCCCGGTCGGCCTCGGTGCCCCAGCCGGTGACGGCGACGATGCGCAGCGCCTCGGCCCAGGGCCCGAGCGCGCGCAGCCGCCGCGCGACCTCGGTGCCGCGCAGGTCGGGCAGCCCGATGTCGAGCACCGCGACGTTCGGCCGCCAGTCGGCCGCGATCTCCAGCGCCGGCATGCCCGCGTAGGCCACCCGCACCTCCATCCCGAAGGTGCGCAGCAGCACCGCGAGGCTGTCGGCGGCGTCGTGGTTGTCGTCGACGACCAGCACGCGCAGG
>DASPJX010000088.1:0-32357 GCA_035628395.1 Burkholderiaceae bacterium
GGCCACGGTCGAGCACCATGACGCGGTCGGCGTGGCCGAACACCACGTCCATGCTGTGCTCGGTGAACAGCACGCCGATGCCGCGCTCGCGCACCAGCCGGCGCACCAGCGACGCGAGCTCGAGGCGCTCGGCGGGCGCCATGCCGGCGGTCGGCTCGTCCATCAGCAGCAGCCGCGGCCGGTTGGCGAGCGCGACGGCGAGCTCGACCCGCTTCAGGTCGCCGTAGGCGAGCGCGCCGCAGGGGGCGTCGGCCAGCCCCGCGAGCCCGACGGCCGCGAGCAGCCCGAGCGCCTCCTCGCGCTCCATCCGGTCGGCGCGCCCCCACCAGCGCGACAGCCGCCGCGCGTGCGACAGCAGCGCGACCTGCACGTTCTCGGCGACGGTCATCGACCCCCAGGTCGCGGCGATCTGGAACGTGCGCCCGACGCCGAGCCGCCAGATCTCGCGCGGCGCGCGGCCGGCGAGCTCGGTGCCCGCGAGCCGCACGCTGCCCGCGTCGGGGCGCAGCTGGCCGTTGATGCAGCCGAAGCAGGTCGACTTGCCGGCGCCGTTCGGGCCGATCAGCGCGAGCAGCTCGCCCGCCTCGAGCGCGAAGCTCACGCCGTCGACGGCGCGCACGCCGCCGAAGGCCTTGGCAATCCCCTCCACGCGCAGCAGCGCCGCGCTCACTCGGGCGCCTCGGCGCGCTGCGGGCGGCGGGTCGCCCACCGCTCGAGCCAGGGCTCGATGCGCGGGCCGAGCGCGCCGGCCAGCCCCTGCGGGAACGCGAGCACCATCGCGAGCATCGCGAGCCCGAGCACGGCGCGCCAGTAGTCGGTCGCCCGGATCAGCCAGTCCTGCAGCCACGTGAAGGCGGCCGCGCCGACGACCGGGCCGGCCAGCGCGTTGACCCCGCCGAGCAGCACCATCACCAGCCCGTCGATCGAGCGGCCGACCGAGATCGTCTCGGGCGAGATCGTGCCCTTGGCGAACGCGAACAGCGAGCCGGCGACGCCGCCGAAGAAGGCGGCGACCGCGAACGCCGCCCACTGCACGCGCGCGACGTGGATGCCGGTCGCCTCGGCGCGCAGCGGCGAGTCGCGCCCGGCGCGCAGCGCGTAGCCGAACGGCGAGGCGAGGATGCCGCGCAGCAGCGCCACGCAGCCGGCCACGATCGCGAGCGTCAGCGCGTAGTACGCGGCCTTCGAGGACAGCCAGCCCGAGGGCCACACGCCGACCAGGCCGTTGCTGCCGCCGGTGACGGTGTCCCACTGGAACACGCCCGCCCAGACGATCTGCGCGAAGGCGAGCGTCAGCATCGCGAGGTACACGCCCGACAGCCGGACGGCGACGAAGCCGAAGACGACGCCGCCGGCGAGCGCGAGCAGCGGCGCGGCGACGAGCGCCGCCTCCATCGGCAGCCCCAGGCCCTTCAGCCCGAGCGCCGCGCCGTACGCGCCGAGCCCGAAGTACGCGGCGTGGCCGAACGAGTGCATGCCGCCCGGTCCCATCACGAAGTGCAGGCTCGCGGCGAACAGCACCGCGACGAGGATGTCGATGCCGAGCACCGGCAGGTACGGGAAGCGGCCGGCGAGCAGCGGCACCGCGGCCAGCACCGCCAGCACCGCCCACCACGCGCGGCGCACGCCCGGGCCGGCCGGCCGCAGCGGCGGCGTCGCGTCGGCCGGGGCGCGCACCGTCGCCTGCGGCCGCCCGAGCAGGCCCCAGGGGCGCAGCACCAGCACCGCGGCCATCACGAGGAACTCGACCACCAGCGTCAGCTTCGAGACCGCGAACTCGGTGCCGCCGATCGACACCGTGCCGATCGCGTAGCAGAGCGCCTTGGTCTCGGCGATCAGCAGCGCCGCGAGGTAGGCGCCCGGCAGGCTGCCCATCCCGCCGACGACGACCACGACGAAGGCCTCGCCGATCGTCGCGAGGTCGAGCCCGAGGTTCGCGGGCTCGCGCGGCAGCTGCAGCGCGCCGCCCAGACCCGCCAGCAGCGAGCCGAGCGCGAACACGCCGGTGAACAGCCGGGCCTGGTCGACGCCGAGCGCGCCGACCATCTCCCGGTCCTGAGTCGCCGCGCGCACCAGCACCCCGAACCGCGTGCGCGCGAGCAGCAGCCACAGCGCGCCGAGCACCGCGGGCCCGACCGCCACGAGCAGCAGGTCGTAGGTGGGCAGCCGCGCGCCGAGCACCTCGACCGAGCCCTTCAGCCCCGGCGCGCGCGGCCCGAGCAGGTCCTCCGGGCCGAACGCCCAGAGCACCGCGTCGCGCACGACCAGCGCGACCGCGAAGGTCGCGAGCAGCTGGAACAGCTCGGGCGCGCCGTAGATCCGGCGCAGCACGATGCGCTCGATCAGCGCGCCGACCACGGCGGTGAGCGCCGCGGCGGCGAGCACCCCGCCCCAGAAGCCGAGCGCCGAGCCGGCGCCCAGCCGCTCGACCAGGGCGACGGCGAGGTACAGCCCGAGCATGTAGAGCGAGCCGTGCGCGAAGTTGACGATCCGGGTGACGCCGAAGATCAGCGACAGCCCGACCGCGACGAGGAACAGCGTCGAGGCGCTCGCCAGCCCGTTGAGGAGCTGGACGGTGAGCGTCTGGAGCGTCACGCGCTCAGCGCATCGCGTCCGCGGGGCGCAGCCGGCGGACCTCGGCGTCGGGCGGCTGCACCGCCGCGCCGTCGACGTAGCGGAAGTCCTTCATCACGCCGCGGCCCTGCACGACGGTCGTCGTGCCGACGAACGCGCCCATCGTCGCCTGGTGGTCGATCGCGCGCCAGGCGAAGCGCCCCCAGGGCCCCTCGACCTGCAGCCCGCGCATCGCGGCGATCACCGCCTCGGTGTCGGTGGACTTCGCCGTGCGGATCGCCTCGCCGATCGAGAGCATCGTCGCGTAGCCGACCACCGAGCCGAGCCGCGGATACTCCTTCCAGCGGCGCTGGTAGGCGGTGAGGAAGCGGTCGTGCGCCGCCGACTTGATCGAGTACCACGGGTAGCCGGTGACGATCCAGCCCTCCGGCGCCTCGTCGCGCAGCGGGTCGAGGTACTCGGGCTCGCCCGACAGCAGCGAGACCACCGGGCGGTCCTTGAACAGGCCGCGCGTCTGGCCCTCGCGGACGAAGCGCGCGAGGTCGGCGCCGAAGGTCACGTTGAAGATCGCATCGGGCTTCGCGTCGAGCAGCGCCTGCGCGACCGCGCCGGCGTCGATCCGCCCGAGCGCCGGCGCCTGCTCGGCGACGAACTCGACGTCGGGCTGCGCGGCCTTCAGCAGCTGCTTGAAGGTGGCCGCGGCCGACTGTCCGTACTCGTAGTTGGGATAGACGATCGCCCAGCGCTTCCGGTTCAGCTTCGCCGCCTCGGGGACCAGCATCGCCGACTGCATGTAGGTCGAGGGCCGCAGCCGGAAGGTGTAGCGGTTGCCGCCCTCCCAGGTGATCTTGTCGGTCAGCGGCTCGGCCGCGACGAACACGACGCGGCGCTGCTTGGCGAAGTCGGCGACCGCCAGCCCGACGTTCGACAGGAAGGTGCCGAACACCAGCGACACGCGCTCGCGCGAGACCAGCTCCTCGGCCACGCGCACCGCGTCGCCGGGGCTCGCGTTGTCGTCGCGCGTGATCACCTCGACCTTCTGGCCGAGCAGGCCGCCGGAGGCGTTGATCTCCTCGAGCGCCAGCTCCCAGCCCTTGCGGTACGGCTCGAGGAACGCGGGCTGCGCCTTGTAGCTGTTCAGCTCCCCGATCCGGACCTGGGCGGCGGCCGGCGTCGCGGCGAACGCGAGCGCGGCGGCGAGGCCGGCGGCGACGGCGCGCAGCGCCGGGCGGGGACGGGTTCGACGTACGGGCATGGGCGGGATCCTGCGCGGAGGCGATGGGCTGCCCCGATTGTCGCTCATGCGGCGCGAGCGCCGGACGATGCCGTCGAGGTCCACGCGGTTTGAAGGGCCTCTCGGGCCGGCTGTAAAATCCCGAGGTTGCGGATCCGGGTCGCCTGCCGGCGGCCCCGCCGACGCCCACGAGCCCCCCCATGACACACATCGTCACCGAGTCCTGCATCCGCTGCAAATACACAGACTGCGTCGACGTCTGTCCGGTCGACTGCTTCCGGGAGGGGCCGAACATGCTGGTGATCGATCCGGACGAGTGCATCGACTGCGCGGTGTGCATCCCCGAGTGCCCGGTCGAGGCGATCAAGGCGGAGGAGGACGTGCCCGCCGACCAGCAGCCGTTCGTGGCGCTCAACGCCGAGCTCGCGAAGAGCTGGCCGAGCATCACCCGCACCAAGCCGCAGCCGGCCGACGCCGACGCCTGGAAGGACGTCCGGGACAAGCTGCAGTTCCTGGAGCGCTGACGCGCGCCATGGCCGGACCGACCGCGGCCCCCGAGGCCGGCGCGCTCCCGGCCCTGGGCTTCGGCATGGACTGGCCGGCGCTGCACCGGCGCGAGGGCCTGCTCGAGCTCGACCGGCGCTGGCTCGACTTCCTGCGCGAGCGCGACGCGTCGCTCCACGACCGTCTGGTCGCCGCCCGCGCGGCGCCCGACGCGCTCCCGCCGCTGGACGAGGCGACGCTGCTGATCGCGCTCGGGCCGTACGTCGACGCGTTCGTCGCGCGGCTGTTCGACGTCGAGGAGCCGCTCGCGCTGCTGCGGGCCGCCCACACCGCGCTCGAGCCGCTGTGGCGCGTCAAGTGGAAGTTCGTGCGGCGCAAGGCGGTGCTCGGCGTGCCGCCGGAGGCGCTCGAGGGCTTCGACGCCGACGCAGCGCGCGCCGAGCTCGCGGCCGCGCTCGCCGCGCGCGGCGCGCCGCCGCGCGGCGACGCGTTCGACGAGCTCGCGTTCGCCCGGGCGGTGCTGGCGTGGCAGGCCGACCCGGTCGCGCACGAGGCGCCGCTGCGCACCGCCCTGCACTACTCGGCCTGGGCCGCCGGCACGCCCGAGGGCCGCGCGCGCCACGGCGGCGGCGTGCTGTTCAGGCTGCCGTCGAACGTCGATCCGTTCGAGCTGCTGCACGACGTGCGCCGCGACGAGCGTCCCGGCGTGCGGGTGACGACGATCCGGGTCGACCGGATCCGGCGCCGGCTCGACCACGACCGCGCCGCGTTCGCCCGCACCGAGGCCGGCCCGACGCTCGAGCGCGCGCTCGACGAGACCCGCTACTGCCTGCTGTGCCACGCCACCGGCACCGACAGCTGCTCGAAGGGGTTGCGCGAGGCGCCGCGCCCGGACGGCGAGCCGGTGTTCCGGCGCTCGGCGTTCGGCGCGTCGCTGCACGGCTGCCCGCTCGACGAGCGGATCTCGGAGTTCCACGCGCTGAAGCGGGACGGCCGCGCGATCGCCGCGCTCGCGATGATCGTCATCGACAACCCGATGCTCGCGGCGACCGGCCACCGGATCTGCAACGACTGCATGCGCTCGTGCATCTACCAGCAGCAGACGCCGGTCGACATCCCGCAGTCGGAGACGCGCACGCTCGAGGACGTGCTCGGCCTGCCCTGGGGCGTCGAGATCTACGCGCTGCTCACCCGCTGGAACCCGCTCGACCTGCGCCGCGTCGTGCCCGCGCCGGACACCGGCCGCAAGGTGCTCGTGGTCGGCACCGGGCCGGCGGGCTTCACGCTCGCGCACCACCTGCTGAACGACGGCCACACGGTGGTCGCGGTCGACGGCCTGAAGATCGAGCCGCTCGACCCCGCGCTGTCGGGCCGGGCGGCGGACGGCACGCGGCGGCCGTTCGCGCCGGTGCGCGACGTCGCGTCGCTGCGCGAGCCGCTCGAGTCGCGGCCGGCGGGCGGCTTCGGCGGCGTCGCCGAGTACGGCATCACGGTCCGCTGGGACAAGAACTTCCTCACGCTGATCCGGCTGCTGCTGGAGCGCCGGGAGCGCTTCTCGATGCACGGCGGCGTGCGCTTCGGCGGCACGCTGACGCTCGACGACGCCTGGGCGCTCGGCTTCGACCACGTCGCGCTCGCGATCGGCGCGGGCCGCCCGACGACGCTCGACGTGCCGAACGGCCTTGCGCGCGGGGTGCGCACCGCGAGCGACTTCCTGATGGCGCTGCAGCTCTCGGGCGCCGCCGACGCGGCGTCGATCGCGAACCTGCAGATCCGGCTGCCGGTGGTGGTGGTGGGCGGCGGCCTGACCGCGATCGACACCGCGACCGAGTCGCTCGCCTACTACGCGGTGCAGGTCGACAAGTTCCTCGTCCGCCACGAGGCGCTGGTCGCGCGGCTCGGCGAGGCCGCGGTCCGCGCGGGCTGGAGCGACGAGGAGACCGCGACCGCCGAGGAGTTCCTCGCGCACGCCCGCGCGCTGCGCGCCGAGCGCGAGCGCGCCGCGGCCGAGGGTCGGCCCGCGCGGCTCGTCGAGCTGATCGCGGGCTGGGGCGGCGTGACGATCGCCTATCGGCGCCGGCTGGTCGACAGCCCCGCCTACACGTCGAACCACGAGGAGCTGCAGCGCGCGCTCGAGGAGGGCATCGGCTTCGCCGAAGGCCTCGAGCCGGCGGCGGTCGAGGTCGACGCGCACGGCGCGGCGCGCGCGCTGCGGATGCGGCGCCGGCACCGCGACGAGGACGGCACCTGGCACCCGGGCGAGACGCTCGAGCTGCCGGCGCGCACGGTGCTGATCGCCGCCGGCACGCAGCCGAACACCGTGCTCGCCCGGGAGTTCCCCGAGCGCTTCGAGCTCGACGGGCGGTGGTTCCGCGCGGTCGACGCGGACGGCGCGCCGGTCGTGCCCGAGCACGGCGCGCCGAAGCCGCGCGAGGCGCACGTGCTGATGGCCGCGGGCGCGCCCGACGGCCGCCGCGTGTCGTTCTTCGGCGACGTGCACCCGGGCTGGTCGGGCAACGTGGTCAAGGCGATGGCCTCGGCCAAGCGCGGCCGTCCGGTGGTCTCGGCCGAGCTCGCCCGGCGCCCGCCCGCGAGCGCCGAGCCCGCCGACGCGTTCGCGGCCCGGATCGGCGGGCTGCTGCGCGCCGAGGTCGTGCGCGTCGAGCGGCTCGCGCCGTCGATCGTCGAGGTGGTCGTCCGCGCGCCGATGGCCGCGGCGCGCTTCGAGCCGGGGCAGTTCTACCGGCTGCAGAACTTCGCGTCCCGCGCCGCCCGGGTCGCGCTGCCCGGCGCGCCCGAGACCCGGCTCGAGATGGAGAACCTCGCGCTGACCGGCGCCTGGGTCGACCGCGAGCGCGGGCTGGTCTCGACGATCGTGCTCGAGACGGGCGGCTCGTCCGACCTGTGCGGGCGGCTCGCGCCCGGCGAGCCGGTCGTGCTGATGGGGCCGACCGGGACCCCGACCGAGATCGCCGCCGGCGAGACCGTCGTGCTGGTGGGCGGCGGGCTCGGCAACGCGGTGCTGTTCTCGATCGGCGCGGCCTTCCGCGCGCTCGGCTCGCGGGTGCTCTACTTCGCCGGGTACCGGCGCCGCGTCGACCGCTACCGCGTCGCCGACATCGAGGCGGCGGCCGACGTCGTGGTCTGGTGCTGCGACGAGTCGCCGGGATTCGAGCCCGGCCGCCCCCAGGACCGGGCCTTCGACGGCGACGTCGTGCGCGCGATGCTCGCCTGGGCACGCGGCGAGCCGATGCGCGCGCCCGGCGGCGGCGCCGACGACGGCCCGCGCGCGATCCCGCTCGCCGAGGCCGACCGGCTGCTCGCGATCGGCTCGGACCGGATGATGGCCGCGGTCGCGCGCGCGCGGCGCGGGCCGCTCGCGCCGCACCTCGATCCGGCCCACCGCGGCATCGGCTCGATCAACTCGCCGATGCAGTGCATGCTGAAGGAGATCTGCGCGCAGTGCCTGCAGCCGCGGATCGATCCGGTCACCGGACGCGTGCGCTACGTGTTCTCGTGCTTCGAGCAGGACCAGCCGCTCGACGAGGTCGACTTCGGCGCGCTCGACCAGCGCCTGCGGCAGAACTCGCTGCAGGAGAAGCTGACCGCCCGCTGGGTCGGCGAGTGTCTGAGGGCGCTGGCCGGCTGACGCCGCTGCTGCACCGCAGCATCCGACGCCGGCGCCGCGGCCGCCCGAGCCGCGCCGCTCGGGACGGGCGCAGGATCCGCGCCCAATCCGTCCGGGCCCGCACCTTGCTGCATCACCCCCGGAAGCGTGGATAACACGTGGCGAGCCATGCAACGATGGTGCGCCGCCGGTCGACCGAGGGATTCCCACGGCCCCGCTACCGGCCCTCTTGCGTTGCACCAAGGACGAGCTCGGCGATAATCGGCCGGTTTCGTCCATCGGAGCCCGCCTTGCTCTACCAGTTACGCGAAGCGCAACGCGCCGTCCTGAATCCCCTGTCGAGCTGGGCGGAGGCGATGAGCCAGCTGTACAGCAATCCGTACAGCCCCTACGCGTACGCACCCTTCGCGCCGAGGATGGCCGCCGGGTTCGAGCTGTTCCACCGGCTCGGCAAGGAATACGAGAAGCCCGCCTGGGGCCTCGACACCACGCGCGTCGACGGCCACGAGGTCACGGTGGCGACGCGGATCGAGCTCGACAAGCCGTTCTGCAACCTGGTCAAGTTCGAGCGCCTGCTCCCGCCCTCGCTCGCCGGACGGAAGCCCGATCCCACGGTGCTGCTGTTCGCGCCGCTGTCGGGTCACCATGCGACGCTGCTGCGCGACACGGTGCGCGCGCTGCTGCCCGACCACGAGGTCTACGTGACCGACTGGCGCGACGCGCGGATGGTGCCGGTCTCGGAAGGCCCGTTCCACCTGCACGACTACGTCGCCTACGCGATCGAGTTCATCCGCCACCTCGGCCCCGACGTGCACCTGATCTCGGTGTGCCAGCCGACGGTGCCGGTGCTGGCCGCGGTCTCGGTGATGGCGAGCCTGGACGATCCGCGCCAGCCGAAGACGATGACGATGATGGGCGGCCCGATCGACACGCGGCGCAGCCCGACCCAGGTCAACAACCTCGCGACCGAGAAGCCGTACTCGTGGTTCGAGCGCACGGTGATCCACCGGGTGCCGGGCACCTACCCGGGCGCCGGCCGGCTGGTCTACCCCGGCTTCCTGCAGCACGCGGGCTTCGTCGCGATGAACCCCGACCGGCACGCCGAGTCGCACTGGGACTTCTACATGCACCTGGTGCGCGGCGACGACGAGGACGCCGAGAGCCACCGCAAGTTCTACGACGAGTACAACGCGGTGCTCGACCTGCCCGCCGAGTACTACCTCGAGACGGTGCGGACGGTGTTCCAGGAGCACCGGCTGCCGCTCGGCACCTGGGAGCTGCCCTTCGAGGGCCGCACGATGCCGGTCTCGCCGGAGGACATCCGCAAGGTCGCGCTGTTCACCGTCGAGGGCGAGCTCGACGACATCTCGGGCATCGGCCAGACGAGCGCCGCGCTCGAGCTGTGCCGCGGGCTGCCGAAGTCGATGAAGCGGCAGATGATCGCCGAGGGCGCGGGCCACTACGGGATCTTCAGCGGCCGCCGCTGGCGTGAGACCATCTGCCCCAGGATCCGCGACTTCATCCGCGAGCACGCCTGAGTCCCACGCTCGTCCGCAGCCCTTCCGCAGCGCCGGTACCGCCCTCCCCCGCGATCGATCCGCGGGTGGAGGCGGTCGACCGGCTGCTGCCGCAGACCCAGTGCACGAAGTGCGGCCACGGCGGCTGCCTGCCGTACGCGACCGCGATCGTGCTCGAGGGCGCGCCGATCAACCGCTGCCCGCCGGGCGGCGAGGCCGGCATCGCCGTGCTCGCCGCGGCGACCGGACGGCCCGCGGCGCCGCTCGACGCGTCCTGCGGCGTCGAGGCGCCGCGCCGGATCGCCCGGATCGCGGCCGAGCTCTGCATCGGCTGCACCAAGTGCATCCAGGCCTGCCCGGTCGACGCGATCGCCGGCGCGCCGAAGCGGCTGCACGCGGTGATCCCCGAACTGTGCACCGGATGCGACCTGTGCGTCGCGCCCTGCCCGACCGACTGCATCGAGATGGTCGAGCCGCCGCCGGCCCTCGCCGGCTGGACCGCGGCCGACGCCGACGCGGCCCGCGCGCGGCACCGGCGCCGCGCGCTGCGGCTCGAGCGCGTCGCGCGCGCCGATCGCGAGCGGCTCGCGGCCGAGGCCGGCCGCGCGCTCGAGGGGCTCGGCACCGACCCGGGCGACGCGGCCGCCGCGCGCAAGCGGGCGATCGTCGAGGCCGCGATCGCCCGGGCCCGCGCGCGGCTCGCCGGACGGGACGCGAGCCGGTGAAGCCCGCCCACCGGATCGAGCTGTTCACGCGCTTTCGCGCGGGGAATCCCGCGCCCACGACCGAGCTGCTGTACACGACGCCCTTCGAGCTGCTCGCCGCGGTGCTGCTGTCGGCGCAGGCGACCGACCGCGGCGTGAACGTCGCGACGCGGCGGCTGTTCCCGGTGGCGAACACCCCGGCCGCGATCCTCGCGCTCGGCGTCGAGGGCCTCGAGCCGTACATCCGCACGATCGGGCTGTACCGCTCGAAGGCCCGGCACCTCGTCGAGGCCTGCCGGATCCTCGTCGAGGAGCACGGCGGCGAGGTGCCGCGCGACCGCGCCGCGCTGGAGCGGCTGCCCGGCGTCGGGCGCAAGACCGCGAACGTGGTGCTCAACACCGCGTTCGGCGAGCCGACGATCGCGGTCGACACGCACATCTTCCGCGTCGCCAACCGGCTGAAGCTCGCGCCGGGCCGCAACGTGAGCGCGGTCGAGACCGGGCTCGTGAAGGCGGTGCCGCCCGAGTTCCGCCGGGACGCGCACCACTGGCTGCTCCTGCACGGGCGCTACGTCTGCAAGGCGCGCCGCCCGGAGTGCTGGCGCTGCCCGGTGGCCGACCTGTGCCCGTACCGGCCGAAGACGCCCGCCCCGGGCACGAAGGCCGCTGCGCCGGGACGCACGAGGAAGCGCGATGTTCAACCCGAGTCGTGAGCAGGTCCGCCGGTTCTTCTGCGACGCCTGGCGCAAGCACGGCGCGCGCGAGCCGCTGACGCCGCTCGAGACGCTCGCCGCCGACCTGGTCGGGCGGCACCCCGAGTACCAGGCGCTGCTCGCCGACCCCGAGGCCGCGCTCGCGGCCGAGTTCCCGCCCGAGGCCGGCCGCTCCAACCCGTTCCTGCACCTGAGCCTGCACCTGTCGGTGCTCGAGCAGCTGCAGATCGACCAGCCGCCCGGCATCCGCGACGCCTGGCGGGCGCTGATGCGCGCGACCGGCGACGACGAGCACGAGGCGGCGCACCGCGCGATCGACGCGCTCGCCGAGACCGTCTGGGAGGCGCAGCGCGACCGCGCGCCGCCGTCCGACGAGCGCTACCTGCAGCGGCTGCGCCGCGCCGCCGGCGGGCCGGCGACCGCCTGAGCCCGCGCCGGGCCGCCGGCGGCTTTCTGTTACCCTGCGCCCCGCCCCCGACCGCCGCCACCCACCGTCCACCGTCATGCTCGGCCGCCTGATGCCCCGCGAGGGCCGCTTCTTCGACCTGTTCGACCAGCACGCGGACCGGATCGTCGAGGGCGCGCACCACCTGGTGCAGCTGATGCAGCACTACGGCGACGCCGTCACGCGCGAGCGCGAGCTCGAGGCGATCGACGCGATCGAGACCTCGGCCGACAAGATCGCGCACGAGACCTTCGCGCTGCTGCACAAGACCTTCGTCACGCCGTTCGACCGCGACGACATCCACCAGCTGATGTCCCGGATGGACGACATCCTCGACCTGACCCAGGACGTGGCCGAGTCGGTGATGCTCTACGACATCCAGACCGTCACGCCCGAGGCGATCCAGCTCGCGCAGCTGTCGCAGATGTGCTGCGAGCGGGTGCGGAGCGCCGTCGGGATGCTCGCGAGCATGGACAACGCCGAGGCGATCCTGAAGCTGTGCGCCGAGATCGACCAGCTCGAGTCGGACGCCGACCGCGTGATGCGCGCGGCGATGTCGAAGCTCTTCCGCGAGGAGGCCGACGTGCGCCAGGTCATCAAGCTGAAGGCGATCTACGAGCTGCTCGAGTCGCTGACCGACCGCTGCGAGGACGTCGCGAACATCCTCGAAGGGGTCGTGCTCGAGAATGCCTGAGCCCCGCGCGCGGCCCGAGCGCCGCGGCCGGCGCCTCGCGCGGCGCCGTCCCCCGACCCCATGAACGAGCTCTCGATCACCTTCCCCGTCCTGGTCTTCCTGGTCGCGCTCGCGCTCGCGTTCGACTTCATGAACGGCTTCCACGACGCGGCGAACTCGATCGCGACGGTGGTGTCGACCGGCGTGCTGAGGCCCTACCAGGCGGTCGCCTGGGCCGCGTGCTTCAACGTCGCGGCGATGTTCGTGTTCGAGCTCACCGTCGCCTCGACGGTCGGCAAGGGGATCGTCGATCCGGCGGTGGTCGACCACGTGGTGATCTTCGGCGCGCTGTGCGGCGCGCTCGCGTGGAACGTCGTCACCTGGTGGTTCGGCATCCCGTCGAGCTCGTCGCACGCGCTGATCGGCGGCATGGTGGGCGCGACCGTCGCCAAGGCGGGCACCGGCGCGCTGATCGGCTCGGGCATCGGCAAGGTCGCGGCGTTCATCCTGCTGTCGCCGCTGCTCGGCTTCGTGCTGGGCGCGCTGCTGCTGCTCGCGGTGTCGTGGGCGTTCGCGCGCTCGTCGCCGCGCCGCGTCGACCGCTGGTTCCGCCGGCTGCAGCTCGCGTCCTCGGCGATGTACAGCCTCGGGCACGGCAGCAACGACGCGCAGAAGACGATGGGCGTCATCTGGCTGCTGCTGATCGCCGCCGGCGCGACCGGCCCCGACCACCTGCCGACCTGGGTCATCGGCTCGTGCTACGCCGCGCTCGGCTTCGGCACGCTGTTCGGCGGCTGGCGGATCGTGCGCACGATGGGCCAGCGGATCACGAAGCTGCGCCCGGTCGGCGGCTTCTGCGCGGAGACCGGCGGCGCGCTCACGCTGTTCGCGGCGTCGGCCGCCGGCATCCCGGTGTCGACGACGCACACGATCACCGGCGCGATCGTCGGCGTCGGCGCCTCGCGCAAGGTCTCGGCGGTGCGCTGGGGCGTGGCGGGCGACATCGTCTGGGCATGGGTGCTGACGATCCCGGCCTCGGCGCTGATGGCCGCCGCGGCCTGGGCGGTCGGTCGCCACCTGCTGCAGCCGTGAGGCGCTCCGCGATGACCGACGACGCACCCGACCAGCTCTGGCTCGAGCTGCCCCCGATCTCGGCGAGCGCGCCGCGCCGACTGCTGGTGTTCCTGCACGGCGCCGGCTCCTCGCCCGAGACGTTCGCGCCGGTCGCGGTCGCCTGGCAGCTGAAGTTCCCCGGCGCGACGGCGGTGCTGATGCAGGGGCTGCGCCGCTTCCGCGGGGGCAGCGACTGGTTCGACGCGGGCGCGCGCGACGCGCGCGGCGCGATGCGCGCCGGCGACGCCGCGTCCGCGGTCGGCGCGCGGATCGCCGAGCTGCAGCGCACGCTCGGCGTCGACGCCTCGCGCACGGTGGTCGTCGGGCTCGGCCAGGGCGGCACGCTCGCCCTCGAGCTCGCGCGCGCGCGGCCCGCGCCCGCGGCGATCGTGGTCGCCTACGCCGGACGGCTCGCGCGCCCGATCCGCGACGACGACCGCATCGGGCCGACCGTCCACCTGATCCACGGCGAGTTCGACAGCGTCGTGCCCGCGGTGCACTCGGCGCGCGCCTGGCGCGGGCTGAGCGCGGTGGGCGCGGACGTCACGCTCGACATCGTCGAGGACGAGTCGCACTCGATCGGCCAGGAGATGGTGAACCTCGGCACCGCGCGCGTGATGCAGACGCTGTTCCGGGGCCGGCGTCCGCCGGGACGCGCGACCCTGCACTGAGGCAGCGTCAGAGGTCGCGGAAGGCCCGGCGCGCCTGCTCGAGCGTGAAGTCGACCTCGGCGTCGCCGTGCATCGACGAGAAGAAGAACGCCTCGACCGGCGACGGCGGGAAGTACACGCCGGCCTCGAGCATCCGGTGGTAGAAGCGCTTGAAGCGCTCGACGTCCTGGGTGCCCACCTCGGCGAACGAGCGCGGCGGCGTCGCCATCATGTACATCCCGGCCATCGTGCCGAGATGGCGGGCGCTGAAGGTCACGCCCTCGGCGGCGGCCGCGTCGCGCAGGCCCTGCACCAGCCGTCCGAGCCGCGCCGACGTCGTCTCGTAGAAGCCGGGCGCCGAGACGAGCTCGAGCGTCGCGAGGCCGGCGGCCATCGCGATCGGGTTGCCCGACAGCGTCCCCGCCTGGTACACCGGGCCGAGCGGCGCCATCTCGTCCATCACCGCCGCCGGCCCGCCGATCGCGCCGACCGGCATGCCGCCGCCGATGACCTTGCCGAACGCGGTGAGGTCGGGCGTCACGCCGCTCACCTGCTGCATGCCGCCCAGCGCGACGCGGAATCCGGTCATCACCTCGTCGAAGACCAGCAGCGCGCCGTCGGCCGAGCACAGCGCGCGCAGCCCCTCGAGGAAGCCGGGCTCGGGCAGGATCAGGTTCATGTTGCCGGCCGCGGGCTCGACCATCACGCAGGCGATCTCGCCCGGATGCGCGTCGAACATCGCGCGCACGGTGTCGAGGTCGTTGAACTGCGCGATCAGCGTGTGGCGCGCGAGGTCCTCGGGCACGCCGGCCGAGCTGGGCCGGCCGAACGCGAGCGCGCCGCTGCCCGCCTTGACCAGCAGGCTGTCGGCGGTGCCGTGGTAGCAGCCCTCGAACTTCAGGATCTTGGTGCGGCCGGTGTGCCCGCGCGCCAGGCGCAGCGCGCTCATCGCCGCCTCGGTGCCCGAGCTCGTGAAGCGCACCCGCTCGACGTGCGGGAACAGCGCGCAGATCCGCTCGGCGAGCTCGGTCTCCATCACGTTGGGCGCGCCGTACGACAGCCCGCGCGCCGCCGCCTCGCGCACGCGCTCGAGCACGAGCGGATGCGAGTGGCCGACGACCATCGGGCCCCAGGAGCCGAGGTAGTCGACGTAGCGCCGCCCCTCGACGTCCCACATGTACGCGCCCTCGGCGCGCGCGATGAAGCGCGGCGTGCCGCCGACCGCGCGGAACGCGCGCACCGCCGAGTTGACGCCGCCGACGAGCACCCGGCGGGCCCGGTCGAATTCCTGCTGGTTGGTGCTCATCGGAACGTCGCGCTTCGTCGTGATCGGGCCGAAAGTATAGTACCGGTGCCCCCCCCTTCGCAGCCGGAGCGACGCGCCATGACCGACACCCCCGAAGCCGACGCCGGCCGCATCGCCGTGCGCCGCATCGACGGCACGATCCTCGCGATCGGCCTCGACCGGCCCGCCAAGCGCAACGGGTTCACGCCCGAGATGGCGGCGCAGCTCGCGCAGGCCTACACCGAGCTCGAGAACGACCCGGCGCTGCGCGTCGGCGTGCTGTACGCCGAGGGCGCGCACTTCAGCGGCGGCATCGACCTGCCGCGCTGGGCGCCGTCGATGCAGCGCGGCGAGGACATGTTCCCGCCCGGCACGATCGACCCGCTGTCGCTGCGCGAGCCGCGGCGCACGAAGCCGGTCGTCTGCGCGGTGCAGGGCTGGTGCTGGACGATCGGCGTCGAGCTGATGCTCGCGGCCGACATCGTCGTCTCGGCGACCGACGCGCGCTTCGCGCAGCTCGAGGTGCTGCGCGGCGTGATGGCGACCGGCGGCGGCACGCTGCGGATCGCCGAGCGCGCCGGGCTCGGCAACGCGATGCTGTACCTGCTGACCGGCGACGGCTGGGACGCGCAGGACGCGTACCGCATGGGCCTCGTGCAGAAGCTGGTCGCCCCGGGCGAGCAGTTCGACGATGCGCTCGCGATCGCGCGGCGGATCGCCGCGGCCGCGCCGCTCGCGGTGCGCGCGACGCTCGCGAACGCCCGGCTCTCGAGCGAGCGCGGCCCGCAGGCGGCGATCGCCGAGTTCGGCGCGGTGCAGTCGGCGCTCGCGCGCAGCGCGGACGCGGCCGAGGGCGTGGCGGCGTTCCGCGAGCGCCGCGCGCCGCGCTTCACGGGCCGCTGAGCGGCAGCTTCAGGCCTTCGTGCGAGGCCCGGAAGCCGAGCGACTCGTAGAAGCGGATCGCGTCGGGCCGGGCCTTGTCCGAGGTCAGCTGCACCATCCGGCAGCCCCGCGCGCGCGCCTGCGCGATCGCCCATTCGAACAGCCGTCGGCCCAGGCCCTCCGAGCGCAGGTCGGCGGCGATCCGCACGCCCTCGATCGTCGCGCGCCAGCCGCCGCGATGGGTCAGGTACGGGGTGTAGGTGATCTGCAGCACGCCGGCGACCGGCCGGTCGGGCAGCCCGACGACGACCAGCGCCTGGTTCGGGTCGCGGGCGATCGCGTCGAAGGCCTCGCGGTACGCGGCGGGCAGCGGGTCGGCGACGGTCTCGCGGCCGGCGCCGAGCGGATCGTCGGCGAGCAGCCGGACGATCGCCGGCAGGTCGTCCGCGGTCGCCGGCCGGAACCGCGGCTCCGCCGGCGACGCGCTCATTTCGCGAACAGCCGCGACGGGTCGGCGAAGGCCTTGAACTCGAGCGCATTGCCCGACGGGTCGAGGAAGAACATCGTCGCCTGCTCGCCGACCTGCCCCTTGAAGCGCACGTGCGGCTCGATGACGAAGGCGGTGCCGGCGGCGCGCAGCCTCTCGGAGAGCGCCTCCCACTGCGCCATCCCGAGCACCACGCCGAAGTGGCGCACCGGCACGTCGTGGCCGTCGACCGCGTTGGTCGAGCGCGCCGCCGTCTCCTGCGGCGCGAGGTGCGCGACGATCTGGTGGCCGTACAGGTCGAAGTCGATCCACTCCGGGGAGCTGCGGCCCTCGGGGCAGCCGAGGAGCTCGCCGTAGAAGGCGCGGGCCGCGTCCAGGTCGTGGACCGGGAACGCGAGGTGGAACGGCTGGGACACGGCGTAACCGGACACGGCGGACCTCGTCGGACGGGAAGCGCTCATTGTACCGACGCGCCCGCGGCGGCACCGGCCGCGCTGACCCGCACCGCGCAGTACTTGAGCTCCGGGATGCGGCCCTGCGGGTCCAGCGCCGGGTTGGTCAGCAGGTTCGCCGCGGCCTCGGCGTACGCGAACGGCACGAAGACCGCGCCGTCGGGCAGGCCGTCGTCGAGCCGCGCGGCGAGCACGATCTCGCCGCGGCGCGAGGCGATCCGCAGCGGCTCGCCGGGCGCCACGCCGAGGCGGGCGAGCTCGCGCCGGTTCATCGACGCCGTGGCCTCGGGCTCGGTCGCGTCGAGCACCCGCGCACGGCGCGTCATCGAGCCGGTGTGCCAGTGCTCGAGCTGCCGCCCGGTGAGCAGCACGGTCGGCCAGTCGGCGTCCGGCCGCTCGTCGGCGAAGCGCAGGCCCGCCGGCACCAGCCGCGCGCGGCCGGACGGCGTCGGGAAGCGCTCGCCGAACACGACCCCGCTGCCCGGGTCCTCGGGGCCGGCGCACGGATAGGTGACCGAGCCCTCGCGCTCGAGCCGCTCCCAGGTGATGCCGCGGATCGAGTCCATCGCGAGCCGCATCTCGTCGAACACCTCGCGCGGATGGTCGTAGCGCCAGTCGAGGCCGAGGCCGCGCGCCATGTCGACGACGATCGCGAGGTCCTGGCGCGCCTGCCCGGGCGGGCGGACCGCCTCGCGCGCGAGCTGCACCATCCGGTCGGTGTTCGTGAACGTGCCGGTCTTCTCCGGGAAGGCCGACGCCGGCAGGATCACGTCGGCGAGCCACGCGGTCTCGGTCGGGAAGATGTCCTGCACGACCAGCATCTCGAGCGAGGCGAGCGCCGCGCGCGCGTGCGCGAGGTCGGGATCCGACATCGCCGGGTTCTCGCCCATCACGTACATGCCGCGGATGCGGCCGGCGGCCGCGGCGGCGACGATCTCGACGACGGTGAGGCCCGGGCGGCGGTCGATCGGCGTGCCCCAGAGCCGCTCGATCGCGGCCGCCGCGTCGGCGTCGCCCACCGGCCGGTAGTCGGGCAGCATCATCGGGATCAGGCCCGCGTCGGACGCGCCCTGCACGTTGTTCTGCCCGCGCAGCGGATGCAGCCCGGTGCCGGGGCGGCCGATCTGGCCGGTCAGCAGCGACAGCGCGATCAGGCAGCGCGCGTTGTCGGTGCCGTGCACGTGCTGCGACACCCCCATCCCCCACAGGATCATCGAGCCGCGCGATCGCGCGAAGCGGCGCGCGACCTCGCGCAGCGTCGCCGCGTCGATGCCGCAGACGGGCGCCATCGCCTCGGGGCTGCAGTCGCGGACGCCGGCGGCGAGCGCCTCGTAGTCCTCGGTGCGCGCCTCGACGAACGCCCGGTCGACCAGGCCCTCGTCGATCACGACGTGCAGCAGCGCGTTCAGCAGCGCGACGTCGGTGTCGGGCCGGAACTGCAGCACGTGCGTCGCGTGGCGGGCCAGCTCGGTGCGGCGCGGATCCGCGACGATCAGCGTCGCCCCCGCCTTCGCGGCGTTCTTGATCCAGGTCGCGGCGACCGGGTGGTTGACCGTCGGATTCGCGCCGATCACGAGGATCACCTCGGCGAGCATCACGTCCGACACCTGGTTGGAGACCGCGCCCGAGCCGATGCCCTCGAGCAGCGCCGCCACCGACGACGCGTGGCACAGCCGCGTGCAGTGGTCGACGTTGTTGGTGCCGAAGCCGGTGCGCACCAGCTTCTGGAACAGGTACGCCTCCTCGTTGCTGCCCTTGGCCGAGCCGAAGCCGGCGAGCGCCCCCGGGCCGTGCGCGTCGCGGATCCGCGCGAGCCCGCCGGCGGCGATCGCGATCGCCTCCTCCCAGCTCGCCTCGCGGAACGCGTCGCGCCAGTCCGCCGGCACGCGCTCGAAGCGCGGATCCTTGGGCACGCCGTCGCGGCGCACGAGCGGCACCGCGAGCCGCTCCGGGCTCGACGCGTAGTCGAAGCCGAAGCGGCCCTTCACGCAGAGCCGGCCGTGGTTGGCCGGGCCGTCGCGGCCCTCGACCCATTCGATGCGCCCGTCGCGCACGTGGTAGGTCAGCTGGCAGCCGACGCCGCAGAACGGGCACAGCGAGTCGACGCGCGCGTCGTCCGCGAGCGGGTCGATCGGCGCTCCGTCGGCCGCGCCCAGCCGCTTCGGCATCAGCGCGCCGGTCGGGCAGGCCTGCACGCACTCGCCGCAGGCGACGCAGGTCGAGGCGCCCATCGGATCGTCCTGGTCGAAGACGATCGTCGCGGCGTCGCCGCGCCACGCGTAGCCGATCACGTCGTTGACCTGCTCCTCGCGGCAGCCGCGCACGCAGCGCCCGCAGCGGATGCACGCGTCGAGGTCGACCGCCATCGCCGGATGCGAGAGGTCGCGCGTGCCGCGCGCGCGCGGCGCGAAGCGCGTTCCGCCGACGCCGAGCGCCGCCGCCCAGCGCAGCAGCTCGGAGTCGGGCCGGTGCGCCGCGGCCGGCGCCTCGGCGAGCAGCAGCTCGAGCACCATCCGCTGCGACGCGCGCGCGCGCTCGCTGCCGGCCTTCACCGCCATGCCCTCGACGGGCGCGCGGCAGCACGAGGGGGCGAGCGTGCGCTCGCCGTCGATCTCGACGACGCAGGCGCGGCAGTTGCCGTCCGGCCGGTAGCCGTCCTTGTGGCACAGCCTCGGGATCGCGGTCCCGTGGCGGTCGGCGCACTCGAGGATCGTCTCGCCGGGACGCGCCTCGAGCGGCCGGCCGTCGAGCGTGAAGCGGATCGGCGCGGCGGACGGATCGGCCGCGAGCGCGCCGGTACGGGTCGGGGCGTTCATCGGGGGACGACCTCCTCGGGAAAGTGGCGCAGCACCGCGTCGAACGGGTTGGGCGCGGCCTGGCCGAGCCCGCAGATCGACGCGTCGCGCATCGCGCGCGACAGCTCGCCGAGCAGCGCGCCGTCCCATTCGGGCTCGGCGATCAGCGCCTCGGCCTTCGCGGTGCCGACCCGGCACGGCGTGCACTGGCCGCAGGACTCGTGGCGGAAGAAGCGCAGCAGGTTCGCGGCGGCGTCGCGCGCCCGGTCGGCGCGCGACAGCACGACCACCGCGCACGAGCCGACGAAGGCGCCGTGCGGCGCGAGCGTGTCGAAGTCGAGCGGCACGTCGGCGAGCGACGCCGGCAGGATGCCGCCCGAGGCGCCGCCGGGCAGGAAGCCGTGCAGCGCGTGGCCCTCGGCCATGCCGCCACAGTGCTCGTCGACGAGCTCGCGCAGCGTGATGCCGGCCGGCGCGAGCTTCACGCCCGGCTCGCGCACGCGGCCCGAGACCGAGAACGAGCGCAGCCCGGAGCGGCCGCGCCGGCCGTGCCCCGCGTACCATTCGGGCCCGCGCTCGAGCACCGTCGCGACCCACATCAGCGTCTCGGGGTTGTTGACGAGCGTCGGGCGCCCGAAGAGCCCGACCTGCGCGACGTACGGCGGGCGCAGCCGCGGCATGCCGCGGCGGCCCTCGATCGACTCGATCATCGCCGACTCCTCGCCGCACACGTACGCGCCCGCGCCGCGGCGCAGGTGCAGCTCGGGGGGCGGCGCGTCGGCCGGCCAGGCGTCGGCGAGCCAGGCGCGCAGCGCCGGCAGCTCGCGCTCGAGCCAGGCGCGCACGCCCGCGTACTCGTCGCGCAGGTACAGCCACGCGGCCGAGGCGCCGACGGCCCACGCGCCGATCAGCAGGCCCTCGAGGATCCGGTGCGGCTCGCGCTCGAACCAGTGGCGGTCCTTGAACGTGCCGGGCTCGCCCTCGTCGGCGTTGATCGCCATCAGCCGCGGCCCGGGCTGCGCGGCGACCGTGCGCCACTTGCGGCCGGTGGGAAAGCCCGCCCCGCCGAGGCCGCGCAGCCCCGAGGCGTCGAGCGCGGCGAACACCTCGTCGCGCCCGATCCGGCCGTCGAGGCAGCGACGCAGCTGCGCGTAGGCCCCGTCGGCGAGCGCGTCGGCGAACGCCGGCGCGGACGGCGGCGCGCACTCGCGCCGGCCGGCCGCGACCGCCTCGGCCACCGACGCCGGGCTCGCGCGCTCGACCGGATGGCGATCGACGATCGCCACCGGCGCGCGGTCGCATCGGCCCACGCAGGGCACGCGCTGCACGCGCGCGCCGCCGGGCGCCGCCGCGGCGAGCGCGTCGGCGAGCGCCTCGCCGCCGGCCATCGCGCAGGAGATCGAGTCGCAGACGCGGACGGTGAGCGGCGGCGGCGGCGCCTCGCCCTCGCGGACCACGTCGAAGTGGTGATAGAAGGTCGCGACCTCGAAGACCTCGGCCTGCGAGGTCCGCAGCGCGTCGGCGAGCGCGGCGAGCACGGGCGCCGACAGGTGGCCGCAGCCGTCCTGGATCCGGTGCAGCGCCTCGATCAGCAGGTCGGGACGGCGCGGCAGGCCGTCGAGCAGGCGCTCGACGAGCGCGCGGGCCTCGGGCTCGACCGGCCGGCCCTTGGGCCGGCCCACGGGACGGCGGAAATGAAGGGGACGCTCCATGCGGCGCACTGTAGCGGCGAAGTCGGCCTCCGCCCATGGGTCGGATGCCGGGGCGTCGGGCAGGACGTTCCGGGACCCGACGAACCGTCCGCCGGAGCCGGCCGGACGGCGCGTCCCCGGCCCGGGCCAAGGACCGTCCCTACTGGAAGAACTCCTTCACCTTGTCCTTCCAGGACCGGGTCTGGGGACTGTGCTTGTCGTCCTTCAGCAGCGTGTCGAGCTCGCGCAGCAGCGCCTTCTGCTTGTCGGTGAGCCGCACCGGGGTCTCGATCGCGATGTGCGCGTAGAGGTCGCCCGGATAGCTCGAGCGGATCCCCTTGATGCCCTTGCCGCGCAGCCGGAACGTCTTGCCGTGCTGCGTGCCCTCGGGCAGCTCGATCTCGGCGCTGCCCCCGAGCGTCGGCACCTTGACCGTGCCGCCGAGCGCCGCGGTCGTCATCGACACCGGCACGTGGCAGTGCAGGTCGTCGCCGTCGCGCTGGAAGACCGCGTGCTCCTTGACGTGGATCTCGACGTACAGGTCGCCCGCCGGCCCGCCGTTGACGCCCGGCTCGCCGTTGCCCGCCGAGCGGATCCGCATGCCGTCGTCGATGCCCGCGGGCACCTTGACCTGCAGCGTCTTGTTCTTCTTCGTGCGGCCCACGCCGTCGCAGGTCTCGCAGGGCTCGGGGATCACCTTGCCGGTGCCGTGGCAGGTCGGGCAGGTCTGCTGGATCGAGAAGAAGCCCTGCTGCACCCGCACCGCGCCCTGCCCGTTGCAGGTGCGGCAGGTCTGCGGCTTGGTGCCCGGCTTCGCGCCCGAGCCGCCGCAGGTCTCGCAGCCCTCCCAGGAGGGCACGCGGATCTCGGTCTCGAAGCCGTGCGCGGCCTGCTCGAGCGAGACGTCCATCGCGTAGCGCAGGTCCGCGCCGCGGAACACGCTGCTGCGCTGGCCGCGCCCCGGCCCGCCGCCGCCCTGCGCGCCGAAGATGTCGCCGAAGATGTCGCCGAACACGTCGGCGAAGCCGCCGAAGCCCTGCTGGCCGCCGGCGCCGCCGCCCATGTTCGGGTCGACGCCGGCATGCCCGAAGCGGTCGTAGGCCTCGCGCTTGGAGGCGTCCGACAGCATCTCGTAGGCTTCCTTGGCCTCCTTGAACTTCTCCTCGGCCGCCTTGTCGTCCGGATTGCGGTCCGGATGGAACTTCATGGCGAGCTTGCGGTACGCCTTCTTGATGTCGTCCTCGGAGGCGTTCTTCGCCACGCCGAGCACGTCGTAGTAATCACGCTTCGCCATGTTTTCGGATGTCTTCAGGAAACGGGCACTTTAACGCGACCGCGCGCGGCGGCCCCGTCCGGGGAATCCGCCGCGCGCGCCCGCCGTGGGGGAGAGGTCAGGCGTCGCGCTTGACTTCCTTGAACTCCGCGTCGACCACGTCGTCGTCCTTGCCCTGCGCGCCGCCGCCCGCCGCACCGCCGCCGCCGGTCGGGCCCGCGCCCGCCGGGCCGGCCTCGGCCTGCTGCGACGCGTAGAGCTTCTCGCCGATCTTCTGGGCCGCCGCCATCAGGGCCGCCGTCGACGCGTCGAGCTTCTCCTTGTCGTCGGCCTTCAGCGCCTCCTCGACCGACGCGATCGCCGCCTCGATCGGCTCCCGCTCGCCGGCGGCGAGCTTGTCGCCGTGCTCGGAGAGCTGCTTGCGCGTGGAGTGCACCAGCGCGTCGGCCTGGTTGCGCGACTCCGCGAGCTCGCGACGCTTGTGGTCGTCGGCGGCGTTGGCCTCGGCGTCCTTCACCATCTTCTGGATCTCGTCCTCGGTCAGGCCCGAGTTCGCCTTGATGGTGATCTTGTTCTCCTTGCCGGTGGCCTTGTCCTTCGCCGACACGTGCAGGATGCCGTTCGCGTCGATGTCGAAGGTGACCTCGATCTGCGGCGTGCCGCGCGGCGCCGGCGGGATCCCCTCGAGGTTGAACTCGCCGAGCAGCTTGTTGCCGCCGGCCATCTCGCGCTCGCCCTGGAAGACCTTGATCGTCACCGCCGGCTGGTTGTCGTCGGCCGTCGAGAAGGTCTGCGAGAACTTGGTCGGGATGGTCGTGTTCTTCGTGATCATCTTCGTCATCACGCCGCCGAGCGTCTCGATGCCGAGCGACAGCGGGGTGACGTCGAGCAGCAGCACGTCCTTGCGCTCGCCGGACAGCACCGAGCCCTGCACCGCCGCCCCCACCGCCACCGCCTCGTCGGGGTTGACGTCCTTGCGCGGCTCCTTGCCGAAGAACTCCTTGACCTTGTCCTGCACCTTCGGCATCCGGGTCATGCCGCCGACCAGGATCACGTCGTCGATCTCGGAGACCTTGACGCCGGCGTCCTTGATCGCGATCCGGCAGGGCTCGATCGTGCGCTCGATCAGCTCCTCGACCAGCGCCTCGAACTTCGCGCGGGTGATCTTCAGGTTCAGGTGCTTCGGGCCGCTCGCGTCGGCGGTGATGTACGGCAGGTTGATCTCGGTCTGCTGGCCCGACGACAGCTCGATCTTGGCCTTCTCGGCCGCGTCCTTCAGGCGCTGCAGCGCGAGCACGTCCTTCGACAGGTCGACGCCCTGCTCCTTCCTGAACTCGGCGATCACGTGGTCGATGATCCGCTGGTCGAAGTCCTCGCCGCCGAGGAAGGTGTCGCCGTTGGTCGACAGCACCTCGAACTGCTTCTCGCCGTCGACGTCGGCGATCTCGATGATCGACACGTCGAAGGTGCCGCCGCCGAGGTCGTAGACCGCGATCTTGCGGTCCTTGCCGCCGCCCTTGTCGAGGCCGAACGCGAGCGCGGCCGCCGTCGGCTCGTTGATGATCCGCTTGACCTCGAGGCCGGCGATGCGGCCGGCGTCCTTGGTCGCCTGGCGCTGCGAGTCGTTGAAGTACGCGGGGACCGTGATGACGGCCTCGGTCACTTCCTCGCCGAGGTAGTCCTCGGCGGTCTTCTTCATCTTGCGCAGCACCTCGGCCGAGACCTGCGGCGGCGCGATCCGCTTGTCGCGGACCTGCACCCAGGCGTCGCCGTTGTCGGCGCGCGAGATGCCGTAGGGCATCAGCGCGATGTCCTTCTGGACCTCCTTCTCCTCGAACTTGCGGCCGATCAGCCGCTTGACCGCGTACAGCGTGTTCTTCGGATTGGTGACCGCCTGGCGCTTGGCCGGCGCGCCCACGAGGATCTCGCCGTCCTCCATGTACGCGATGATCGAGGGGGTCGTGCGCGCGCCCTCGGAGTTCTCGATGACCTTGGGCTGGCCGCCCTCCATCACCGCCACGCACGAGTTCGTCGTGCCGAGGTCGATGCCGATGATCTTGCCCATGTCGTGTGTGTCCTCTGGAGAGATTGAACCGTTGCGGGGATAGGTGGGTGCCGGTCGCGCCGTATCAAGAGCCCGAGCGCACCGTGACCAGCGCCGGGCGCAGCACCCGGTCGTTGATCAGGTAGCCCTTCTGCAGCACCGTGACGACGTGGTTCGCCGGCACGTCGCCTCCGGGCACCATCGAGATCGCCTGGTGACGGTTCGGGTCGAACTTCTCGCCGACCGGATCGATGACCTGCAGCTTGTGCCGGTCGAACGCCGAGGCGAGCAGACGCAGCGTCGCGTCGACGCCCTCGCGCAGGCTCTCCACCGACGGCACCTCGACCTTCAGCGCCATCTCGAGGCCGTCGCGCACCGGCAGCAGGCTCTCGGCGAACGACTCGACCGCGTACTTGTGGGCGGCCGCGAGCTCGATCTGGTGGCGCTTGCGCAGGTTGTCCATGTCGGCGCGGGCGCGCAGCGCCATGTCCATGTACTCGGCCGCGCGAGCCTCGGCTTCGGCGAGCCGGGCGTCTGCGCCGCCCTCCGGCAGTTCTCCGGCGCCGTCGGGCGTCGGCTCGGGCGTCGCGTCGGCCTCGCTCCCGGGGGCGCGGGGGGGCATCGTCGGGTCGTCGGGTCGGGGCGTGGGTTCGCTCATCGTTTCTCTTTTGAATCAGTGACTTGCATACGGACCCGGACGCATGTCGGGGCATCGACCCGGATTTCAAGAGGTGTCGCGCAGGAACGCGCGGACGCGGCGTCCGCCGCCCCGTCGGCGTCGCGGACCGGACATTGACCCCCGGTCCCGGCGGCGCCGATCCTCGGGGCTCGCGACCGTCCGCCGGGCGGCCGCACCGAACCACCCGGGGCGCGGCGCGTCCCGACCGACATGGAAGGAGCCTCGAGCATGGGTCTGCTGTCGTTCTTCAAGGATGCGGGCGAGAAGCTGTTCGGCAAGGGCAACGCGCAGGCGGCGCAGCCGGCCCAGGGCGGCGGCGGCTCCGCCGACCCGGCCGCGGCGGGCGGCGTGGCCGCGCAGGCGATCGAGACCTACATCCGGTCGATGAACCTGGATGCGCAGGACCTGAAGGTGGAGTTCGACGCGGCGAGCAGCACCGTCACCGTCCGCGGCACCGCGCCCGACCAGGCGACGCGCGAGAAGATCGTGCTGTGCTGCGGCAACGTCGCCGGCGTCGCCGCGGTCAACGACCAGATGACGGTCGCCGCGCCGACGACCGAGTCGCGCTTCTACACGGTGAAGAGCGGCGACACGCTGTCGAAGATCGCCAAGGAGCACTACGGCGACGCGAACGCGTACATGCGGATCTTCGAGGCGAACACGCCGATGCTGAAGCACCCGGACAAGATCTATCCGGGCCAGAACCTGCGGATCCCGCCGGCCTGATCGCGGGGGGCGGCCGCGCCGCGGCGGCGCGGCCTCAGCCCGCGGCGCCGAGCTCGACCGCCCGCGCCCGGCGCTGCACGAGCGCGCGGTCGCGCTCGACCGACGCCTCGGCCGACAGCGCGCGGCTCGGCCAGCCCGCGGTGTGCGTCTCCACCAGGCCGGCGAGCGCGTCGACGAAGGCCGGCGCGTCGTTCAGGCACCCGATGTAGCGGAAGCCGCGCCCGCCCGCCTCGAGGAAGGCGGTCTTCGCCTCCATCGCGATCTCCTCGAGCGTCTCGAGGCAGTCGGCGACGAAGCCCGGGCAGATCACGTCGACGCTCTTCGTGCCCTCGCGCGCGAGCCTCTGCAGCGTCGGCTCGGTGTAGGGCTGCAGCCACTGCGCCTTGCCGAACCGCGACTGGAAGGTGACGACGTACTGGTCGCGCGACAGCCCGAGCCGCTCGGCGAGCAGCCGCGCGGTGACGTGGCACTCGCAGTGGTACGGGTCGCCGAGCTCGAGGGTGCGGCGCGGCACGCCGTGGAAGCTCATCACCAGCCGCTCCGCGCGGCCGTCGCGCTCCCAGGCGCGGCGCACCCGGTCCGCGAGCGCCTCGACGTAGCCGGCGTCGTCGTGGAAGCTGCGGATCCAGCGCAGCTCCGGCAGGTTGCGCCAGCCGCGCAGCACGCGTCCGATCTCGTCGATCGCGGTGGCGGTGGTCGAGCCTGCGTACTGCGGGTACATCGGCAGCACCAGCAGCCGCGTGACGTTGCGCTCGCGCAGCGAGCCGAGCACCGACTCGATCGACGGCTCGCCGTAGCGCATCGCGAGCGCCACCTCGACGTCGTGCCCGCGCTCGCCGAGCGCGCCCTGCAGCAGCGTCGCCTGGCGGCGCGAGTTCACCATCAGCGGCGAGCCCTCCTCGGTCCAGACGCTCGCGTACTTGTGCGCCGACTTCGCGGGCCGCGTGTTGAGGATCAGCCCGTTGAGGATCGGCCACCAGACGAGGCGGGGGATCTCGACGACGCGCGGGTCGCCGAGGAACTGCCGCAGGTACGGGCGCAGCGCCGCGGCGGTGGGGGCGGCGGGCGTGCCGAGCTGCACGAGCAGCACGGCGGTGCGCGGACGCAGCGCGTGGTCGAATCCGTCGGGGCTGCTGTAGCGGGCCATCCGGCAAGTCTACCGTGCGGCGCCGCAGCACCGGCCGCCGACCCCGCGGCGCGCCGGGGCCGCGGACGGCCCGCGCCCGCGCCGCTCAGGCGGCGAGGCTGCGCCCGCTCGCCGCGTCGAACACGTGCAGCCGGGTCAGGTCGGGGGCGAGGCGCACCGCGTCGCCGGGCGCGAGCGTCACGCGGTCGTGGACCACGACGGTCAGCTCGTGGCCGTCCAGCGTGCACATCAGCAGCGTGTCGGCGCCGGTCGGCTCGATGACCTCGACGCGCGCGGCGAGCGGCCCGTCGGCCGCCGGCGCGAGGTTCTCGGGGCGCATGCCGAGCAGCACCGCCTGCCCGTCGCTCGCGCGCATCGGCCGCGCCACGCGGACCGTCGCGTCGCCGACGAGCACCGAGCCGTCGCGCCAGGTGCCCTGCACCATGTTCATCGCCGGCGAGCCGATGAAGCCCGCGACGAACACGTTGGCCGGGTGGTCGTAGAGCTCGAGCGGCGTGCCGGTCTGCTCGACCAGGCCGTCGCGCATCACGACGATCCGGTCGGCCATCGTCATCGCCTCGATCTGGTCGTGCGTGACGTAGATCGAGGTGGTCTTCAGCCGCTGGTGCAGCGCCTTGATCTCGGTGCGCATCTGCACGCGCAGCTTCGCGTCGAGGTTGGACAGCGGCTCGTCGAACAGGAACACCTGCGGGTCGCGGACGATCGCGCGCCCCATCGCGACGCGCTGGCGCTGGCCGCCCGAGAGCTGGCGCGGATAGCGGTCGAGGTACGGCCCGAGGCCGAGGATCTCGGCGGCCTCCCCGACGCGGCGGTCGATCTCGGCCTTCGGCCGCTTCGCGAGCATCAGCGCGAACGCCATGTTCTCGCGGACCTTCATGTGCGGGTACAGCGCGTAGTTCTGGAAGACCATCGCGATGTCGCGCTCCTTCGGCGGCACGTCGTTGACGACGCGCCCGCCGATGCGGATGCTGCCGCCGCTGATCTCCTCGAGGCCGGCGATCATCCGCAGCAGCGTCGACTTGCCGCAGCCGGACGGCCCGACGAGCACGCAGAACTCGCCGTCCTCGATGCCGACGTCGACCCCGTGGATCACCCGCGTGGGGCCGTAGGACTTCTGAACGCCCTCGATCGCTACCGATGCCAACGCGCGTCTCCCGCCCGGCGCTCGTCGGCGACCCGGATCGTGTGGTGCCCCCGGCGGCGCGCGGACCCGTTCCGGCGCACGGCGGCCGAGGATGCTAACCAGTTAACGGAGACCGTGGCAAGGGCGCGCGCGGACCGGTCCGCGGGCGCGCCCGCCCTCAGGAGTGGCTGAGCGCGCTCGAGACGAGCTTCGCGGTGATGTCGACGATCGGGATCACGCGCTCGTAGGCCATGCGCGTCGGACCGATCACGCCGAGCGTGCCGACCACGCGGCCGTCGGCGCCGTAGGGCGCGACCACGACCGACAGCTGGTCCATCGGCACCAGCTGCGACTCGCCGCCGATGAAGATCTGCACGCCGTCGGCACGGCTGCTCGCGTCGAGCAGCTGCGCGAGCGAGGTGCGCTGCTCGAACATCCCGAACAGCTGGCGCAGCCTATCCATGTTGTCGGACAGCTCGTGGACCGCGACGAGGTTGCGCTCGCCGGTGATCATCACCTGCTCGGCGTGCTCGGTGGCGACCTGGTCGCCGGCGTCGACCGCCTTGTGCAGCAGCCGGGTGATGTCGTCGCGCAGGCTGACCAGCTCGTGCTGCAGGCGCTGGCGGATCGCCTCGAACTCGAGGCCGGCGAAGTTCTGGTTGACGTAGTTGGACGCCTCGACGAGCTCGCTCCCCGTGTACTCGCGCTCGACGTGCAGGATCCGGTTCTGCACGTCGCCCTCGGGCGTCACGATGATCAGCAGCACGCGCCGGTCGGACAGCCTCAGGAACTCCACCTGGCGGAACGAGGAGCTGCGCCGCGGGGTCATCACGACGCCCGCGAACTGCGACAGGCTCGACAGCAGCTGGCCGGCCTGGCTCAGCACCCGCTGCGGCTCGTCGGCGAGCAGCTTGCCCTGCAGCCGCTCGGTCTGCTCGACCTCCAGCGGCTGCACGGTGATCAGCGTGTCGACGAACAGCCGGTAGCCGCGGGGGGTGGGCACCCGGCCCGCCGACGTGTGGGGACTGGTGATGAGACCGAGCTCCTCGAGGTCGGCCATCACGTTGCGTACGGTCGCCGGGGACAGGTCGAGCCCGGAATACCTGGAGAGCGTCCGGGAGCCGACCGGCTGGCCGTCGGCGATGTACCGTTCGATGAGGGTCTTGAGGAGGGTCCGCGCGCGTGAGTCCAGCATGGTCCTGATTTATAGACCGAAACTCGGGCGTTGCCAACGACGGAACGCCCCGGGTCGACGCGCGCGCGGGCCGGCACGCGCCCCGTCGGCGGGTCCGACGCGCTCCGCCGGAGCGGGCCGCGCGCGCGTCGCGGGCCGTCCGCCGACGCCCGGGCGCGGACCGGTGCGAGCCCGGGATCGGTCGCGCGGCGCGCCGGGTCTCGGGCGTGCGCGCCCGCGGGTCGGCGAGGGTCGGCGCGATCCGCCGGGGGCACGCCGCGCGCGGCCGGATCGGGGTCGCGTCGCGTCTTCGCGCGGCTTCGCGCGGCTTCGCGCGTCTGCGTACGCCTCCGCACGTCTTCGCACGCCTTCAGCCCTCCGCGGCGCGACTCCGCACGACTCCGCGCGACTCCGCACGACTCCGCACGCCTCCGCACGCCTCCGCACGCCTCCGCGCGCCTCCGCGCGCCTCCGCACGCCTCCGCGCGCCTCGCGCGGGTCGGCCCGCGCCGACGCCGGCCGGCGGACCGGCCCCGCGGCGCGCCGGGCCGCGTCGCCGGGGACGCGACCGCGGTCCGGCGGGCGCCCGGCCCGCCCCGGCGGGGTCCGCCGATGCTCCGGCCGGGCCCGGATCCGGTCGGCCGCCCTCGCCTGCGGACCTAGGCCGGCCGCGTCGGGTCGCGCCGGACGTTTGTGGTGAAATGACGCCATGACCGCCCCGTTCAAGACCGTCGCCCTGTTCGGCAAGCAGCAGTCCGACGGGGTCGCGCAGACGCTCGCCGAGATCGGCGCCTTCCTCGACCAGCGGGGCTTCACGGTGCTGTTCGAGGCCGGCATCGCGCCCTCGGTGGGTGCCGACGTCGGCACCGGCCTCGCCGAGATCGGGCGGCTCGCCGATCTGGCGGTCATCGTCGGCGGCGACGGCACGATGCTCGGCATCGCGCGCGAGCTCGCGCCGCACGGCGTGCCGCTGGTCGGCATCAACTCCGGGCGGCTCGGGTTCATCACCGACATCCCGCTGCTGCAGTGGTCCGACGCGCTCGGCGCGGTGCTCGACGGCCAGTTCGAGGGCGAGGACCGGACGATCCTGCGCGCCCGCGTGACCCGCGACGGCGAGCAGGTCTTCGAGGCGAGCGCGGTCAACGACGTCGTCGTCAGCCGCAGCTCGCGCGCCGGCATGATCGACGTGCAGGTCCACGTCGACGGCCTCTACATGTACAGCCAGCGCGCCGACGGCCTGATCGTCGCCACGCCCACCGGATCGACCGCGTACGCGCTGTCCTGCAACGGCCCGATCCTGCATCCGTCGCTCGACGGCCTGGTGCTCGTGCCGGTCGCCCCGCAGGCGCTGTCCAACCGGCCGATCGTGCTGCCGGCGTCCTCGGTGATCCGGATGAGCGTGGCCGACGGTCGCGATCCGCGCGTCAACTGCGACATGCAGACCTTCGCCGACCTGCAGGTCGGCGACGTGCTCGAGGTCCGGCGCGCCGACTACGCGGCGCGATTCCTGCATCCGATCGGCTACAGCTACTACGCGACGCTCCGCTCCAAGCTCCACTGGCACGAGATGCCCAGCCTCGCCCAGCGTTCCTGATCCGTCGATGCTCACCGCCCTGCGCCTGCGCGACTTCGTGATCGTCGAGTCGATCGAGCTCGATTTCGGCCCCGGCTTCACCGTGCTCTCCGGCGAGACCGGCGCCGGCAAGTCCATCCTGATCGACGCTCTCGGGCTCGCGCTCGGGGCGCGCGCCGATGCGGGCGTCGTGCGCGAGGGCGCGCCGCGCGCCGACATCGTCGCCGAGTTCTCGACCGACGCCCGGCTCGACGCCTGGCTCGCCGAGCGCGACCTCGGCGGCGATCCGGGCGGCGTGATGCTGCGCCGGGTCGTCGAGGCCGACGGCCGCTCGCGCGCGCTCGTCAACGGTCATCCGGCCACGGTCGCGCAGCTGCGCGAGATCGGCGAGGCGCTGGTCGAGGTGCACGGGCAGCACGCCTCGCAGTCGCTGCTGCGCCCGGACGGCCAGCGCGCGCTGCTCGACCGCTTCGCCGGCGCGTCGGCCGACGTCGCCGCGGTCGGCCAGGCCTGGAGCGCGTGGCGCGCCGCCGAGCGCGACCTCGAGCGCGCGCGGGGCGGCGAGCGCGAGCTCGCGCTCGAGCGCGACCGGATCCAGTGGCAGGTCGACGAGCTCGCCCAGGTGACCCCGGTCGCCGGCGAGTGGGACGAGCTCAACGCCGAGCAGAAGCGGCTCGCGCACGCGGCCACGCTGATCGACGGCGCGCGGGCGCTGGCCGACGGGCTCGCCGAGGCCGACGACGCGGTCGCCTCGCGGCTGCACCAGATGACGCAGAAGGCCAAGGCGATGGCGGCGGTCGATCCGTCGCTCGCGCCGGTGCTCGAGATGATCGAGACCGCGTCGATCCAGGCGTCCGAGGCCGCCTCGACGCTGTCGGCGTACGCCGACCGGGTCGACCTCGACCCGCAGCGGCTCGCCGCCGTCGAGCAGCGGATCGGCGTGCTGTTCGCCGCCGGCCGCAAGTTCAAGCTGCCCCCCGAGCGGCTGGCCGACGAGCTCGCGGGCCTGCGGGCACGGCTCGCCGAGCTGCGCCAGGCGCAGGACGTCGAGGGGCTGCGCCGGGCGGCCGAGGCGGCGCACGAGGCCTACGACGCGCGCGCGCGCGCGCTGTCGGCCCGCCGGGCGGCGGCGGCCGACCGGCTCGCCACCGGCGTGTCCGAGCGGATCGCCCGGCTCGGCATGCAGGGCGGACGGCTCGCGATCTCGATCGAGCCCGGCGAGCCGGCCGCGCACGGCATCGACCGGATCGAGTTCCGGGTCGCCGGCCACG
>DASPJX010000089.1:0-2687 GCA_035628395.1 Burkholderiaceae bacterium
GACCTTGTCCGACGGCCCGCGGGCGAGCAGGTCGGACATGTCGATCGAGTCCATCAGCGACTCCTTCGCCAGCAGCATCGCCTTCTCGGCGGTGCCGCCGATGCCGATGCCGAGCATGCCGGGCGGGCACCAGCCCGCGCCCATCGTCGGCACGGTCTTCATCACCCAGTCGACGATCGAGTCCGACGGGTTCAGCATCACGAACTTGCTCTTGTTCTCGGAGCCGCCGCCCTTGGCCGCGACCGTCACCTCGACCGTGGCGCCGGGCACCACCGTCATGTGGACCACCGCGGGCGTGTTGTCGCGGGTGTTCCTGCGCTCGAACTGCGGGTCGGCGACCACCGACGCGCGCAGCCGGTTGTCCGGATCGTTGTAGCCGCGGCGCACGCCCTCGTTGATCGCGTCCTCGATCGAGCCGCTGAAGCCCTCCCAGCGCACGTCCATGCCGATCTTCAGGAACACGTTGACGATGCCGGTGTCCTGGCAGAGCGGGCGCCTGCCCTCGGCGCACATCCGCGAGTTGGTCAGGATCTGGGCGATCGCGTCCTTCGCGGCCGCGCTCTGCTCGCGCTCGTAGGCGCGCGCCAGGTGCCGGATGTAGTCGACCGGGTGGTAGTACGAGATGAACTGGAGCGCGGCGGCGACGGACTCGACGAGGTCCTGCTGCTTGATCGTGGCGGTCATGGGACGGGTTCCGGATCGTGGCGGTCGGGCGGCCCGGATTCTACCGCGCACGCGGCATCATCCTGACCGGGGCGCCCGCCCGCGTACGGCCCGTCGGGCCCCGGAGGGCGAGGAGGACGCATGGACGCGCGACCGTTCGAGGTGCACCGGATCGCCGGGGCGCTGGGCGCGGAGGTGAGGGGGCTCGACCTGCGCCGGATCGACGCGCCCACCGCCGCCGCGGTGCGGGCGGCCTGGCTCGAGCACCAGGTGCTGTTCTTCGTCGACCAGGACCTCGACGAGGCGGCGTTCATGGCCGTCGCGCGCGCGATGGGCGAGCCGGTCGAGTATCCGTTCGTGCGCGGGATGCCGGGCTGGCCCGAGATCATCGAGGTGAAGAAGCTCGAGCACGAGCGCACGAACTTCGGCGGCGTCTGGCACACCGACACCTCGTACCTGCCGAGCCCGCCGTCGGCCACGCTGCTGCTCGCGCGCGAGCTGCCGCCCTGGGGCGGGGACACCGAGTTCGCGAGCGGCTACGCCGCCTGGGACGCGCTGTCCGAGGGTCTGCGCCGCACGCTCGCGCCGCTGCGGGCGGTCGCGAGCTCGTCGAAGGCCGACGTCAGCCGTACGCGCGAGGACCGGATCCGCAGCGACGGCCGCGACGACGCGCGCCCGTCGTACGAGGCCGAGCATCCGGTCGCCCGCGTGCATCCGGAGACCGGACGCGTCGCGCTCTACGTGAACGTCGCGCACACGGTGCGCTTCGCGGGCTGGACCGAGGCGGAGAGCGCGCCGCTGCTCGGCTGGCTGTTCGAGCACCAGCGCCGCGCCGAGCACACCTGCCGCTGGCGCTGGCGGCCGGGCTCGCTCGCGCTGTGGGACAACCGCTGCGTGCTGCACAACCCGGTCAACGACTACCACGGCCATCGCCGGGTGATGCACCGGATCACGCTCGCCGGCGACGTGCCGCGCTGATCCGGGGCCGCGGCCCCGGGGCGGTCGCGCTCAGTGCGCGCCGTCGGTGCCCTTGGGCCTCGGCGGGCCGCTCATCACCCGGTCGATCACCGCGATCGCGATCGCCGACACCAGGAAGACCACGTGGATCACGGTCTGCCACATGATCGTCTGCTCGGGCAGCGAGCCGGCCGAGATGAACACCTTCAGCAGGTGGATCGACGAGATGCCGATGATCGCGGTGCCGAGCTTCACCTTCAGCACGTTCGCGTTGACGTGCGACAGCCACTCGGGCTGGTCCGGATGGTCCTCGAGCCTCAGCCTCGAGACGAAGGTCTCGTAGCCGCCCACGATCACCATGATCAGCAGGTTCGAGATCATGACGACGTCGATCAGCGAGAGCACGATGATCATGATCACCGTCTCCTTGTTGCGCTCGGCGATGCCGAGCCGCTCGACGGTGTGGTTCAGCACGTTGGCGTCCCACAGGATCCCGACGAGGTGCCACAGCTCCTCGAGGAACAGCACGACGTAGACGCCCTGGGCGACGATCAGGCCCAGGTACAGCGGCACCTGGAGCCATCGGCTGGCGAAGATCAGGCTGCCGAGCACCGTGGTCTGGCGGCGGGACTGCGGGTCGAGGGAGGGCGGTCGGTCCATCGGGGCGGGGCTCGTGTCGGGAAGGTCCGTCGCGGCGACCCGCGGGCGCGGATCGGCGCCGCGGCACGGACCGGGGGCGGCCCCGGATTCTAGCGATTTTGCGCTGCAGCATCGCCGCCCCGCGCGCGCGATCGCGGCCCGCCGCGTCGTAAGATCCGGGTAAGCCGGCGCCGCTACCGTCCGCGCCACAAGAACCCGACGCTCCCGGAGACCGCGCATGTCCGCCAAGATCGAGTCCGTTCTCGTCGAGAACCGGGTGTTCCCGCCGCCCGAGGCCTTCGCCCGTCGGGCGACGATCTCCGGCATGGAGCAGTACGCGGCGCTGTGCGAGGAGGCCGAGCGCGACCACGCCGGCTTCTGGGCCCGGCTCGCGCGCGAGCAGGTGCTCTGGCACCGGCCGTTCACGC
>DASPJX010000090.1:0-10096 GCA_035628395.1 Burkholderiaceae bacterium
GGTGCGGCCGCGCTGACCGGCTCGGCGCGCTGACTGGCTCGGCGGAATGACCGGCTCGGCGCACCGATCGGCTCGGCGCACCGACCGGCCCGGCCGCGCCGACCCGGCCTGCCGCACCGACCGGCCCGGCCTGTCGCCGTATCCGCCCCGCCGGTTAGCGCGCGAGGAACAGGAACACCGTCGGCACCTTCTCGGGCACGGGCGGCGCGCGGCGCCACTCGGCGACCGACCGGGTCGCGAGGCGATGGCGCGCGCCGGTCAGGTCCGCGGCGACGCACAGCAGCGTCGACGGCGCCAGCGTCGCGAGCAGCGCGTCGAGCATCGGCGCGTTCCGGTACGGCGTCTCGATGAACAGCACGGTCTCGCGCTCGCGCCGCGAGCGCTGCTCGAGCTCGTGCAGCCGCCGGCGGCGCGCCTCGGCGTCCGTCGGCAGGTAGCCGACGAACGCGAAGCGCTGCCCGTCGAGCCCGGAGCCCATCAGCGCGAGCAGCAGCGCGCTCGGCCCGACCATCGGCACCACCGGGACGCCGGCCTCGTGCGCGGCGCGCACCAGCCGGGCGCCGGGATCGGCCACGCCCGGGCAGCCCGCCTCGGACACGAGCGCCGCGTCGCGGCCGGCGAGCAGCGGGTCGAGCATCGCGACGACGGCGTCGTCGCGCGTGCGCTCGTTCAGCTCGACGATCTCGATCGCCTGGATCGGCCGCGCGAGCGGCAGGCGCTTGAGGAACGCGCGCGCGGTCTTCGCGTTCTCCGCCACCACGTAGTCGATCGCCGCGACGGTCGCGATCGCCGGCGGCGTCAGGTCGGCCTCGATCGGGCGCCCCTCGGCGATCGGGGTGGGCACGCAGTGCAGGGTGCCCGGCGGGCGGGCCGGCCCGCTCACGGCAGCACGAACCCCGCGTCGCGCAGCATCGCCGACAGCCGGATCAGCGGCAGCCCCACGAGCGCGCTCGGGTCCGGGCCCTCCTGCGCGTCGAGCAGCGTGACGCCGAGTCCCTCCGACTTCGCCGAGCCCGCGCAGTCGTACGGCGTCTCGGCGCGCAGGTAGCGCTCGATCTCGTCGTCGGACAGCGCGCGGAAGCGCACCCGCGTGTCGACGCAGTCGACGAGCGGCGCGGCGCCCGGCCGGATCACGCACAGGCCGGTGTGGAAGGTCATCGCCCGGCCCGAGGCGGCGCGCAGCTGCACGCGCGCGCGCGCGTGGTCGCCCGGCTTGCCGACGATGCCGACGCCGTCGAGCGTCGCGGTCTGGTCGGAGCCGATCACCACCGCGTCGGGCCGGCGGGCCGCCACCGCGGCCGCCTTCGCGAGCGACAGCCGGCACGCGGCCTCGCGGGGCGTCTCGCCGGGGCGGGGCGTCTCGTCGACGCCGGGCGCCTCGACCTCGAACGGCAGGCGCAGGCGGCCGAGCAGCTCGCGGCGATACGCCGAGGTCGAGGCCAGGACGAGGGGGGCGGGGGGCATGGGCGGCGCGTATGATACGCCGCCGCCCGGCCGGGGCATGCGACTTGCCCGGGCGTGCCGGGGAGACCCGAGATGAGCGCGCCGACGATCGACACCCACGAATTCACCCGCCGCGGCGACCGTGCCGAGGCGACGCTGCCGCTCGCGCGGCTCGAGCGCCTCGGCTCGATGCTGCTGTCGAGCGAGGGCGCGCTCGCCTGGTCGCTCGCCGGCCGCAGCGCGCTCGGCTCCGACGGCAGCCGGCAGGCGTTCCTGCGGCTCGGCCTCGGCGGCCGGATGACGATGCGCTGCGTGCGCTGCCTCGAGCCGGTCGAGGTCGACGTCGCGATCGAGCGCGACTACCGGCTGGTCTCCAGCGAGGAGCAGGCCGAGCGCGAGGACCCGGACGAGGAGGACGTCGACCTGCTGGTGTCGTCGCGGCAGTTCGACCTCGGCGCGCTGATCGAGGACGAGGCGATCATGGCGCTGCCGTTCGCGCCGAGCCACGAGGACTGCGCGCCGCCGGCCGTGGTCGACGGGCCCGCGGGCGACGAGGAGGCCGCCGGCCCGGCCGACGAGGCGCCCGCCGCCCGCAATCCCTTCGCCGCGCTCGCGGCGCTGCGCGGCGCGCGGCCCGGCGACGCGCCCGCCCCCGGCGCAGAGCCCGCCGCCCGCGCAGAGCCGGATCCCGCCGGCGACGACGCCTCGGCCGACGACCCGGCGCCCGCCCCGGGCTCCCGTCCGCCCCGCGCCCGACGCTGATCGCGACTTTTCGCGGCAAACCTCTGCAATGGTCTGATATCATTGCAGATTAACCTTTTCGCGTAGGAGCCCGGCAATGGCCGTCCAGCAGAACAAGAAATCGCCGTCCAAGCGCGGCATGCACCGCTCGCACGACTTCCTGCAGGGCCCGCCGCTCGGCGTCGAGCCGCAGACGGGCGAGGTGCACCTGCGTCACCACGTGAGCCCGAACGGCTTCTACCGCGGCAAGAAGGTCGTCAAGACCAAAGCCGACGAGTGACCGGCACGCGGGCCGCATGAGCCCGGGTCGTCCGCCGGCGGTCGGCGTCCGCGGTCCCTCGCAGGGGCGGGACGACGCGCGTCCCGGCGACTCTCCCGAGCGCGCGGCGCGACCATGACCGTCCGAATCGCGATCGACTGCATGGGCGGCGACCACGGGTTGCCGGTCACCGTGCCCGCCGCCCTGGCCTTCGTCGACCACGTCCCCGACGCCGAGGCGATCCTCGTCGGACGCCGCGACGAGATCGAGCAGGCGCTGACGCGCGCCGGCCGCGCCGCCTCGCCGGGCTCGCGGCTGACCATCCGTCACGCCTCCGAGGTCGTCGCGATGGACGATCCGGTGTCGCAGGCGCTGCGCGGCAAGCGCGACTCCTCGATGCGCATCGCGATCGAGCTGGTGCGCGACGGCGAGGCCGACGCGTGCGTCAGCGCCGGCAACACCGGCGCGCTGATGGCGATCTCGCGCTTCGTGCTGAAGATGATGGAAGGCATCGACCGGCCCGCGATCGCCGCGCCGGTGCCGAACCAGCTCGGCGGCCAGACGATGATGCTCGACCTCGGCGCCAACGTCGACTGCGAGCCCGGCCACCTGCTGCAGTTCGCGGTGATGGGCGCGGCGCTCGTGTCGGCGCTCGGCGGCGGCGAGCGGCCGCGGGTCGGGCTGCTCAACGTCGGCGAGGAGATGATCAAGGGCAACGAGACCGTCAAGCAGGCGGGCGAGCTGCTGCGCGCGAGCGGCCTCAACTTCCACGGCAACGTCGAGGGCGACGACATCTACCTCGGCACCGTCGACGTGATCGTCTGCGACGGCTTCGTCGGCAACGTCGCGCTGAAGACCTCCGAGGGGCTCGCCCAGATGCTCGCCGGCTTCATCCGCGAGGAGTTCACGCGCGGCCCGGTCGCCAAGGCGATGGCGCTGCTCGCGTATCCGGTGCTCTCGCGCTTCAAGCGCCGCGTCGACCATCGCCGCTACAACGGCGCGAGCCTCGTCGGGCTGCGCGGCATCGTCATCAAGAGCCACGGCTCGTCCGACGCGTACGGCTTCGAGCAGGCGCTGCGCCGCGGGTATGATGCGGCCCGCAACGGCCTGCTGCGCCGGATCCACGACGCGATCCCCGAGATCCACCAGCCCCAATGACCACCCGTCCGTACGCCCGCATCGCGGGAACCGGCAGCGCGCTGCCCGCGCGCTGCGTCGACAACGCGACGCTGGCCGCGGAGCTCGCCGAGCGCGGGGTCGAGACCTCGGACGACTGGATCGTCGCGCGCACCGGCATCCGCCAGCGCTACCTCGCGTCGCCCGAGGAGACCAGCTCGGTCCTGGGCGCGCGCGCCGCGCGCGCGGCGCTCGAGGCCGCCGGCCTCGAGCCCTCGCAGATCGACCTGATCGTCGTCGCGACCTCCACCCCCGACTTCGTCTTCCCGAGCACCGCGTGCTTCGTGCAGCGCGAGCTCGGGATCGTCGGCTGCCCCGCGTTCGACGTGCAGGCGGTCTGCTCGGGCTTCGTCTACGGCGTGTCGATCGCCGACGCGATGATCCGCGCCGGCGGCGCGCGCCACGCGCTCGTGATCGGCGCCGAGGTCTTCTCGCGGATCCTCGACTGGAGCGACCGCGGCACCTGCGTGCTGTTCGGCGACGGCGCGGGCGCGATCGTGCTGTCGGCGTCCGACACCCCCGGCGTGCTCGCCACGAAGCTGCACGCCGACGGCCGCCACGAGGGCATCCTGCGGACCGCGGGCAGCGTCTGCAACGGCGCGGTCACCGGCCATCCGTACCTGACGATGGACGGGCAGGCGGTGTTCAAGCTCGCGGTCACCGTGCTCGACGAGGTCGCCCGCGAGACCTGCGCGGCGGCGGGCCTCGCGGTGGCCGACATCGACTGGCTGATCCCGCACCAGGCGAACGTGCGGATCCTGCAGGCGACCGGTCGCAAGCTGGGGCTGCCGCCCGAGCGCGTCGTCGTCGCGGTGGATCGCCACGCGAACACGTCGGCCGCCTCGGTGCCGCTCGCGCTCGACCTCGCCGTGCGCGACGGCCGCATCCGCGCCGGCCAGCACCTGATGCTGCAGGGCGTGGGCGGCGGCTTCACCTGGGGCGCCGCGCTCGTCCGCTTCTGATCCCTCCACGCCAGGCACCGCGTCCATGAAGCTCGCATTCGTCTTTCCGGGGCAGGGCTCCCAGGCGGTCGGCATGCTCGACTCGATCGCCGACGTCCCGGCGGTCGCCGACCTGATCGCCGCCGCCGACGCCGCGCTCGGCGAGCCGCTGTCGGCGCTGATCGCGCAGGGCCCGGCCGACGCGCTCGGCCTGACCGTCAACACGCAGCCGGCGATGCTGCTCGCCGGCCTCGCGTGCCACGCCGCCTGGCGCGCCGCCGGCGGCCCGGAGGCCGCGGCCGTCGCCGGCCACAGCCTCGGCGAGTACACCGCGCTGACCGCGGCCGGCGCGTTCGAGCCGGGCGCCGCGCTGCGTCTCGTGCGCCTGCGCGCCCGCGCGATGCAGGAGGCGGTGCCGGTGGGCAGCGGCGCGATGGCCGCGATCCTAGGCCTGGAGGACGAGCAGGTCCGCGAGGCGTGCCGCGTCGCGAGCGAGGCCTTCGCCGGCCGCGCGCCCGCCGTCGCCGGCGTGCCCGACGTCGTCGAGCCGGCCAACTTCAACGCGCCATCGCAGGTCGTGATCGCCGGCAGCCGGGCGGCGGTCGAGAAGGCCTGCGAGGTCGCGAAGTCGCTCGGCGCGAAGCGCGCGCTGCCGCTGCCGGTGTCCGCGCCGTTCCATTCGTCGCTGCTTCGGCCGGCGGGCGACCGGCTCGCCGAGGCGCTGCGCGAGACGCGGCCCGCCGCGCCGCGCGTGCCGCTCGTCAACAACGTCGACGTCGAGGTGCAGACCGACCCGGCGGCGATCGTCGACGCGCTCGTGCGCCAGTCGTACAGCCCGGTGCGCTGGGTCGAGGTCGTGCGCCGGCTCGAGTCGATGGGGGTCGAGCGCGTCGTCGAGTTCGGCCCGGGCAAGGTGCTCGCCGGGCTGGTGAAGCGGATCTCGCCGTCGCTGGCCGTGTCCGCGGTCTTCGACCGGCCGTCGCTCGAGGCCGCCCTGAAGGAGCTCGCATGACCCCCGTCCCCGACGCCGCGCCGCTCGCCGGGCGCGTCGCCCTCGTGACCGGCGCCTCGCGCGGCATCGGGCGCGCGATCGCGCTCGAGCTCGGCCGGCTGGGCGCGACCGTCGTCGGCACCGCGACCACCGAGGCGGGCGCGCAGGGCGTCTCGGAGGCGCTCGCCGCGGCGGGCGCCGCCGGCCGCGGCGCGGTCCTCGACGTGCGCGACGCGGCCGCGTCCGAGGCGCTCGTGGAGTCGCTCGGCAAGGCCGAGGGCGCGGTCGCGATCCTCGTCAACAACGCCGGCATCACGCGCGACAACCTCGCGATGCGGATGAAGGACGACGAGTGGACCTCGGTGCTCGACACCAACCTGTCGGCGGTCTTCCGGCTGTCGCGCGCGGTGATGCGCCCGATGATGAAGGCGCGCTGGGGCCGCATCGTCAACGTGACCTCGGTGGTCGGCGCCTCGGGCAACGCCGGCCAGGCGAACTACGCGGCCGCGAAGGCCGGCGTGGCCGGCATGACCCGCGCGCTCGCCCGCGAGCTCGGCAGCCGCAGCATCACCGTCAACTGCGTCGCGCCCGGCTTCATCGACACCGACATGACGCGCGCGCTCGACGAATCGCAGACCGCCGCGCTGCTGCAGCAGATCCCGCTCGGCCGCCTCGGCGACCCGGCCGACGTCGCGGCGGCGGTCGGATTCCTGTGCCTCCCGCAGGCCGGCTACGTGACCGGCAGCACGCTCCACGTCAACGGCGGCATGTACATGGCCTGACCGGCCGATCTAGACCGGTGGCCCCGTGCCGCCGGGAGCGCCGGCGCGGGATGCTAGAATCGCGCGCCGGTTTCAGCCGGGCACGGCCGTGACGCCGCCCGGCGTCATCCTCACGAAAAAGGGAACACCACATGAGCGACATCGAACAACGCGTGAAGAAAATCGTCGCCGAGCAGCTGGGCGTCAACGAGGCCGAGATCAAGAACGAGTCGTCGTTCGTCGACGACCTCGGCGCCGACTCGCTCGACACCGTCGAGCTCGTGATGGCGCTCGAGGACGAGTTCGAGACCGAGATCCCCGACGAGGAGGCCGAGAAGATCACCACCGTCCAGCAGGCCATCGACTACGTCAAGGCCCACCCCAAGTCGGCCTGACGCCCGCACGTTTCCGGAGTCGCCTCGGATGAGTCGTCGCAGAGTCGTCGTCACCGGCCTCGGGCTGATCAGCCCGGTCGGCAACGATGTCGCCACCGGCTGGGCCAATCTGGTCGCCGGCAAGGGCGGCATCGGTCGCATCACCAAGTTCGATGCGTCCGCCTTCGCCTCGCAGATCGCGGGCGAGGTCCGCGACTTCGACGTCTCGGCCTGGATGCCGGCCAAGGAGGCGCGGCACTTCGACACCTTCATCCACTACGGCATCGCGGCCTCGGCGCAGGCCGTGAAGGACGCGGGCATCACCGCCGACAACGTCGATCCCGAGCGGGTGGGCGTGATCGTCGGCTCGGGCATCGGCGGGCTGCCGATGATCGAGGACAACCACGCCGAGTACACGAGCCGCGGCCCGCGCCGCATCTCGCCGTTCTTCGTGCCGGGCTCGATCGTCAACATGGTCTCGGGCCAGGTGTCGATCATGCACGGCTTCCAGGGGCCGAACTACGCGGTCGTGTCGGCCTGCACGACGGGCCTGCACTCCATCGGCGACGCCGGGCGGCTGATCGAGTACGGCGACGCGGACGTGATGGTCTGCGGCGGCGCCGAGGCGACCGTCTCGCCGCTCGGCATCGGCGGCTTCTGCGCGGCGCGCGCGATGAGCACGCGCAACGACGACCCCGGCACCGCGAGCCGCCCGTGGGACAAGGACCGCGACGGCTTCGTGCTCGGCGAGGGCGCGGGCGTGCTGGTGCTCGAGGAGTACGAGCACGCGAAGCGCCGCGGCGCCCGGATCTACGGCGAGCTCGCCGGCTACGGGATGAGCGCCGACGCGCACCACATCACCGCGCCCGACCGCGAGGGCCCGAAGCGCGGCATGCTCGCCGCGCTGCGCAACGCCGGGCTGCCGCCCGACGCGATCCAGTACGTGAACGCGCACGGCACCTCGACGCCGCTCGGCGACAAGAACGAGACCGAGGCGATCAAGCTCGCCTTCGGCGACCACGCGAGGAAGCTCGTCATCAACTCCACCAAGTCGATGACCGGGCACCTGCTCGGCGCGGCGGGCGGCGTCGAGGCGGTGTTCACCGTGCTCGCCGTCCACCATCAGATCTCCCCGCCGACGATCAACATCTTCGAGCAGGATCCGGAGTGCGATCTCGACTACTGCGCCAACCGGGCGCGCGAGATGCGCATCGACGCCGCGATCTCGAACTCCTTCGGGTTCGGCGGCACCAACGGCAGCCTGGTCGTCAAGCGCCTCGCCTGACGGCGATCGTCGTCCCGCGATGAGCGTCGCCTTCCGTGTCGAGGTGACGCCGTCGCGGCGGGCGGCCCGGCTGGCCGCGGCCTGCCGCGCCGTCCCGATCGCCGGGCTCTCGCTCGCCGCGCTGCGCTTCGCCGAGGGACCCACCCTGATGCTCGACGCCGGTCCGGCGGCCGGGCTCGCCGCGTCGGCGGCCTGCCTCGCGACGGCGGCCTGGCTCGCGGTCGGGGGAGTCGCCGCCCTGAGGCGCGCGGGCCGCCCGCCCGACGGGCCTGCGGCCCGGCTGGAGGTCGACGCCGACGGCGAGGTGCGCTGGTGCGCGTCCGCCGACGCGACGGCGAGCCGTATGGTCCTGCACGGCTGGTGGGGCCTCCCGGGGTTGACCTGGCTCGTTCTGACACAATATCCACGGACATCGGGCTCGGCACGCCCGATCGTGCTGGTGCTGGGCCGCGATGCCGTACCCGAGGCGGCCTGGCGCCGGCTGAACGTCTGGCTGAGGTGGCTCGATCGCGGGCCGCCCGGCTCCCGACCCTCAGGACCGGATCCGACATGAAACGATTCCTCGTCGCCTGCCTCCTCGCGCTCGCCGGAGGCGGCGCGGGCCTGCTGCCCGTCACCGCCGCGGCCCAGTCCGTGCGCGAGCTGCCGGACTTCGCCGACCTCGTCGAGCGCACCGGCCCGGCGGTGGTCAACATCCGCACGACCGAGCGCGCCCGCAACGCCGCCCAGGGTCCCGGCACGCCGCCCGGCCCGGGCGCCGGCCCGCAGATGCCCGAGGGGATCGACGAGAACGATCCCTTCTACGAGTTCTTCCGGCGCTTCTTCCCGCCGCGTCCGGGCGGCCCGGGCGGTCCCGGCGCCCCCGGCCCGCGCGGGCGGGGGGAGGGCGGCGAGACGCCGCGCGGCGTGGGCTCGGGCTTCATCATCTCGCCCGACGGGTTCGTGCTGACCAACCATCACGTGGTCGAGGGCGCCGACGAGATCTACGTGACGCTGACCGACAAGCGCGAGCTGAAGGGCAAGCTGATCGGCTCCGACCGCCGCACCGACGTCGCGCTCGTCAAGATCGAGGGCGCGAACCTGCCGGCGATGAAGATCGGCGATCCGCAGAAGACGCGGGTCGGCGAGTGGGTGATCGCGATCGGCTCGCCGTTCGGCCTCGAGAACACCGTGACCGCGGGCATCGTGTCGGCCAAGGGCCGCGACACCGGCGACTACCTGCCGTTCATCCAGACCGACGTCGCCGTCAACCCCGGCAACTCGGGCGGCCCGCTGCTCAACATGCGCGGCGAGGTGATCGGCATCAACTCGCAGATCTACAGCCGCACCGGCGGCTTCATGGGCATCTCGTTCGCGATCCCGATCGACGAGGCGATCCGCGTCGCCGAGCAGATCCGCACGACCGGCCGCGTGACCCGCGGGCGGATCGGCGTGGGCATCGCCGAGGTCACCAAGGACGTCGCCGAGCCGCTCGGGCTGCCGCGCGCGGCGGGCGCGCTGGTGCGCAACGTCGAGCAGGGCGGGCCGGCCGACAAGGGCGGCATCGAGGTCGGCGACATCATCCAGCGCTTCGACAACAAGCCGATCGAGCGCTCGACCGACCTGCCGCGCCTGGTCGGCAACACCAAGCCGGGCAGCAAGGTGCCGGTCACGGTCTGGCGCAAGGGCCAGACGCGGGAGCTTTCGGTGATGGTCGCCGAGATGCAGCCCGAGCAGGTCGCCCAGCGCAACGGCAACCGGCCCCAGCAGACCCCGGGGGCGGGCAGCGCCCAGCAGAGCAACTCGCTCGGGCTGGTCGTCACCGACATCCCCGACGACCGGCGCAACGCGCTGCGGATCAAGGGCGGCGTGCTGGTCGAGGGGGTCGACGGCCAGGCGGCGCGCGCCGGACTGCGTCCGGGGGACGTGATCCTGTCGCTGAACAACCAGGACGTCTCGAACGCGAAGCAGTTCAACGACGCGGTGGCCAAGCTCGACCGCAGCAAGACGCACATCATGCTCGTGCGTCGCGGCGAGAGCGCGCAGTACGTCCCGATCCGGCCGGCCGGCGCCAACGGCGGGCAGTGATCCGGGCGCCGCGGCCCGGCGAGGGTCGCCCGCGGCCGGGCCGCCGGACGCCGTCCCG
>DASPJX010000091.1:0-5894 GCA_035628395.1 Burkholderiaceae bacterium
TGACCGGGCTCGCGACGAGCTTCTGGCCGCGCTGCGCGGGCCTGTCGGGCCGCGTCAGCGTCAGCGCGACCTCGTGCCCGGCGGCGACCAGCGCGGCGAGCGCGTCGCGGGCGAAGGCCGGGGTTCCGGCGAAGACGAGCCTCATGGGCGGAGGAGGAGGACGGCGCGCCGGGCCGCGGGCCCGGATCGGCGACCGGCGCGGCTCAGGCGGCCTGCCGGTCGAGCTTCTGCATCTTGCCGCGGATGCGGCTCTGCTTCAGGCGCGACAGGTACTGCACGAACACCTTGCCCTGCAGGTGATCCATCTCGTGCTGCAGGCACACCGCGAGCAGCCCGTCGGCCTCGATCGTGAACGGCTCGCCCCGCTCGTCGAGCGCGCGCACGGTCACCCGCGCCGGACGCTCGACCTCGTCGTAGATGCCGGGCACCGACAGGCAGCCTTCCTCGTAGACCTGGCGCTCGTCGCCCGAGGCGACGATCTCCGGGTTGATGAAGACCTGCAGCCGGTCCTTCGTCTCGGAGACGTCGACGACGATCACGCGCTCGTGGACGTCGACCTGCGTGGCGGCCAGCCCGATGCCGGGCGCCGCGTACATGGTCTCGGCCATGTCGCGCACCAGCTGCCGGATGCGGTCGTCGACGACCGCCACCGGCCGGGCGACGGTGTGCAGGCGGGCGTCGGGATAACGAAGGATGTCAAGTACGGCCATCGGGCTACACCTACCGTTCGACCTCGCATGCGGAACGCGACGCGAGATCAACGTACCATGCGATCAATGTGAAGCGGGGCCATGCGTTCTTCAAGGACCGGTCCCGCCGAGCGTGCGGGGCGACCGACCCGACCGGTGGCCGTCGCGGCCGGACCGCGCGGCCGGCTCACGTTTCCGACCAGGCACCGCGAACATGCTGAAAAAGTCTATCACGTGGGTTATCGGGTGCGCGGCCTGGCTGGCCGCGGGCGCCGCGCTCGCGCAGCCCGCCACCGCCCCGCTCGAGCTCTCGCCCGACGCGCCCGACACGCACGTCGTCGCGCGCGGCGACACCCTGTGGGACATCTCGGCGCGCTTCCTGAAGACGCCGTGGCGCTGGCCCGAGCTGTGGCAGCTCAACCGCGAGCAGATCGCCAACCCGCACCTGATCTACCCGGGCGACGTCGTCTACCTCGACCGCTCGGGCGCGCAGCCGCGGCTGCGCCTCGGGCGCCCGGTCGACGGCGCGACGCTCGCGTCGGCGTCCGGCGCCGGCTCGGCCGAGCCGGCGTCGCGGCTCGAGCCGATGATCCGCTCGGCGCCGCTCGAGCGCAGCCCGATCCCGACGATGAACCTGTCGGCGATCCAGGTCTTCCTGAACCGGCCGCTCGTCATCGACGAGCAGGCGCTGAAGGGCCATCCCCGGATCGTCGCGTCGCAGGAGAACCGCGTCTACCTGAGCCGCGGCGACCTCGCCTACGTGCGCGGCCTGGCGGACGCCTCGGTCACCGAGTGGCACGTCTACCGTCCGGCGCGCCCGCTGATCGATCCCGCCACCCGCCAGCCGATCGCGTTCGAGGCGCTGTACGTCGGCAGCGCGCAGCTGGTGCGCGGCGGCGATCCGGCCACGGTGCGCATCCAGGCGAACAACGAGGAGATCGGCGCGGGCGACCGGCTGATGCCGGCCGAGCGCCAGCCGATCCCGAACTTCGCGCCGCGCCCCCCCGAGCGCCCGATCGAGGGCCGGATCGTGTCGGTCCACCGCGGCGTCGACCAGATCGGCAAGTACAGCGTCGTCGCGCTGTCGGCCGGCCGCGACCAGGGGCTCGAGGTCGGCAACGTGCTGGCCGTCCAGCAGGCCGGCCGCATCGTGCCCGACCGCGAGGACCGCAAGCTGATCAAGCTGCCCGACGAGCCGGTCGGCCAGGTGATGGTGTTCCGCGTGTTCGACCGCATCGCGTACGCGCTCGTCGTGCACGCGTCGCTGCCCATCTCGGTCGGCGCCTCGGTCGTCAATCCCTGACGATGCCGGTCGCGGGGGCGCCGTGGGCATCGCCGAAGGCGAGGCGGACGAGCTCGCGCACTGGCTGCGCCTCGCGCTGACGCCGGGCGTCGGCCCGGTCGCGGCGCGCCGCCTGCTCGATCGCTTCGGGCTGCCCGACGCGATCTTCCACGCGTCCGAGGCGGCGGTCCGCGAGGCCGTCGGCCCGCGGCTCGCCGACGCGCTGCGCCGTCCCGACGCGGCGCGCGAGCGCGCGATCGAGGCCTCGCTCGAGTGGGCCTCGCACGACGCGCACCACCTCGTCACGCTCGCCGACGCCGACTACCCGGCGTCGCTGCTCGAGATCGCCGACCCGCCCGCGCTGCTGTGGCTGCGCGGCCGCCGCGAGGCGATCGCGCGCCCGATGCTCGCGATCGTCGGCGCGCGCAACGCGACCGCGGCCGGCACCGCCCACGCGCGCGCGTTCGGCCACGCGCTGTCGGCGGCCGGCTGGACGATCGCGAGCGGGCTCGCGCTCGGCATCGACGCCGCCGCCCACGCCGGCGCGCTCGACGGCGGCGCGGGCACGGTCGCGGTGCTCGGCACCGGCATCGACGTCGTCTATCCGTCGCGCCACGAGACGCTCGCCGGGCGCATCGCCGCCGACGGCGCGCTGCTCTCGGAGCTGCCGCCCGGCACGGCGCCGACGCCCGGCGGCTTCCCGCGACGCAACCGCCTGATCGCCGGGCTGTCGCGCGGCGTGCTGGTCGTCGAGGCGGCGCTGCGCAGCGGCTCGCTGATCACCGCGCGGCACGCGGCCGAGGCCGGTCGCGAGGTGTTCGCGATCCCGGGCTCGATCCATTCGCCGCTCGCCCGCGGCTGCCACGCGCTGCTGCGCGAGGGCGCGAAGCTCGTCGAGACGGCCGAGGACGTGCTCGCCGAGCTGCCGCCCTCGCGACGCGACGCGCGCGCCGGCGAGGCGGCACGTCCGGAGGCGGGCGCGCCCGGGGTCGGCCCCGGCACGATCGCCCGGTCCGGGCCGCCGACCTTCGGCGGCCCGCCCGGCGGCCGCGCCGACGGGCCCGATCGCGACCCGGTGCTGGTCGCGATCGGCCACGAGCCGGTGCTGCCCGACGCGCTCGCCGCGCGTCTCGAACTGCCCTCGGGCGAGCTCGGCGCGCGCCTCGTCATGCTCGAGCTGGCGGGTCGGCTGCTGCGCCTGCCCGACGGCCGAGTGGTCCGGCCGCCGCCCGTCGGTTGACTTGCCACCGTCGTGATCGCACTCATATGATGTGCGCCCCCTAGGCCGGTCGACCCCTCGTCCGACGGCCACCTCCGGCGTTCGCGCCCTGACATGGCAGCAACCTGATGGCAAAAGCTCTGATCATCGCTGAAAAGCCCTCGGTCGCCGCGGACATCGCCAAGGCCCTCGGCGGCTTCACCAAGCAGGGCGACTACTACGAGAGCGACGAGTACGTGCTGTCGTCGGCGATCGGCCACCTGGTCGAGATCGCCGCGCCCGAGGAATTCGACGTCAAGCGCGGCAAGTGGTCGTTCACCCATCTGCCGGTGATCCCGCCGCATTTCGACCTCAAGCCGATCGACAAGAGCGCCGAGCGGCTCAAGCTGCTGACGCGGCTGATCAAGCGCAAGGACGTCGACGCGCTGGTCAACGCCTGCGACGCGGGACGCGAGGGCGAGCTGATCTTCCGGCTGATCGTCCAGCACGCGAAGGCGAAGCAGCCGATCCGCCGGCTGTGGCTGCAGTCGATGACGCAGGGGGCGATCCGCGACGGCTTCGCCCAGTTGCGCGACGACCGGACGATGCTGCCGCTGGCCGACGCCGCGCGCTGCCGCTCGGAGGCCGACTGGCTGGTCGGCATCAACGGCACCCGCGCGATGACCGCGTTCAACTCGCGCGACGGCGGCTTCTACCTGACGACCGTCGGCCGGGTGCAGACGCCGACGCTGGCGATCGTCGTCGAGCGCGAGGAGCGGATCCGCAAGTTCCAGCCGCGCGCGTACTTCGAGGTCAAGGCCACGTTCGGCGCGAAGGCCGGCGCCTACGAGGGGCGCTGGTTCGACCCGGCGTTCCAGCGCAACCCGGCCGACGCCGACCTGCGGCCCGAGCGGCTCTGGGACGAGGCGAAGGCGAAGGCGATCGTCGAGGCCTGCCGCGGCAGGGACGGCACCGTCACCGAGGAGTCCAAGCCCTCGACGCAGGCCGCCCCGGCGCTGTTCGACCTGACGAGCCTGCAGCGCGAGGCCAACGGCCGCTTCGGCTTCTCGGCCAAGACGACGCTGTCGCTCGCGCAGGCGCTGTACGAGAAGCACAAGGTCCTCACCTATCCGCGGACCGACTCGAAGGCGCTGCCCGAGGACTACGTGGCGACGGTGCGCCAGACGCTCGGCATGCTCGAGGAGGTGCCGCCCTACGGGCCGTTCGCCGCGCAGGTGCTCGGCAAGGACTGGGTCAAGCCGGGCAACAAGCGGATCTTCGACAACACCAAGATCTCCGACCACTTCGCGATCATCCCGACGCTGCAGGCGCCCAAGGCGCTGTCCGACGCCGAGCAGAAGATCTACGACCTGGTCGTCAAGCGCTTCCTCGCGGTGTTCTTCCCGTCGGCCGAGTTCCGCGTGACCACGCGGATCACCACCGTCGAGGGCCACGCCTTCAAGACCGAGGGCAAGGTGATGGTCAACCCGGGCTGGCTCGCGATCTACGGACGCGAGGCGGTGACGGGCAGCGCCCCCGCGAAGGAGGGCGAGGCCGCCAACGGCAACCTGGTCGCGGTCGAGCCCGACGAGCGCGTGCGCACCGAGGCGATCGAGGCGCTCTCGCTCGCCACGCGCCCGCCGGCGCGCTTCAACGAGGCGACGCTGCTGTCGGCGATGGAGGGCGCGGGCAAGCTCGTCGACGACGAGGAGCTGCGCGAGGCGATGGCCGCCAAGGGTCTCGGCACGCCGGCCACCCGCGCGCAGGTGATCGAGGGCCTGATCAACGAGAACTACCTGATCCGCGAGGGCCGGGACCTGATCCCCACCGCGAAGGCGTTCCAGCTGGTGACGCTGCTGCGCGGGCTCGGGGTGGCCGAGCTCACGATGCCGGAGCTGACCGGCGAGTGGGAATACAAGCTCTCGCAGATGGAGCGCGGCCGGCTCGACCGCGACGCGTTCATGCACGAGATCGCCGAGATGACCCGGCACATCGTCGAGCGCGCGAAGGGCTACGGCACGACCGACGTCCCCGGCGACTACGCGACGCTGTCGACGCCCTGCCCGAAGTGCGGCGGCACCGTGAAGGAGAACTACCGGCGCTTCGCCTGCGGCGCGTGCGAGTGGTCGATCACGAAGTCGCCGTCGTCGCGGCTGCTCGAGCCCGCCGAGGCCGAGCGGCTGATCCAGGACCGCACGATCGGGCCGCTTCACGGTTTCCGCAGCAAGATGGGCCGGCCGTTCTCGGCGATCCTGAAGCTGGTCGAGCCCGACTGGAAGCTCGAGTTCGACTTCGGCCAGAGCGACGCCGACGGCGAGGGCGAGGAGGCGATCGACTTCTCCGCGCAGATCCCGGTGGGCGACTGCCCGCGCTGCCGGTCGCGGGTGTTCGAGCACGGCATGAGCTACGTCTGCGAGAAGTCGGTCGGCCAGGGCCGCAGCTGCGACTTCCGCTCGGGCAAGGTGATCCTGCAGCAGCCGATCGAGCGCGCGCAGATGGCGAAGCTGCTCGCCGAGGGCCGCACCGACCTGCTCGACGGCTTCGTGTCGTCGCGCACGCGGCGCCGCTTCAAGGCCTTCCTGGTCCGGCAGCCCGACGGCAAGGTCGGCTTCGAGTTCCAGGCGGCCGCGCCGAAGGCCGGGGCGAAGGACGCGGGCAAGGGGGCGCCGCCGGTGGCGGCCTCGCGCGCCGCGGCCGCGGCCGCGGCCGCGACGCGGCGCCCGGC
>DASPJX010000092.1:0-3311 GCA_035628395.1 Burkholderiaceae bacterium
CGTCGCCGGCGCGGCGCCGGGGGCCGCGGGCGCCGTGCCGCCCGGCGCCGGGTCGGCCGGCGGCACGAGCGGCGGCAGCACCAGCGGCGAGCCCGCGGGCGCGCCGGACGAGGTCGCGCCGTCGCCCGACGACGCCGACGGCGCGGCCGGGGCAGAGGCCGCCGGCGCGTCGGACTTGCCGATCCACGAGGTGACCTTGTCGACGTCGCCGTCGTTGCCGAAGAAGAGCGCCACCGCGATCACCGCGACGACGCCGAGCACCGCCCAGGGCCAGCGGCTGCCCTTGCCCTCGGGATCGAAGCCGAAGGCGCCGCCGCGCGGCAGCGGCGCGGCCAGCGAGGCCGACGGCCTCAGCTCCTCGGCCTCGGCGAAGCCGCCGATCGACTGCAGCAGCGCGTCGACGTCGACGCCCAGCAGCCGTCCGTACGAACGCACCGCGCCGCGGACGAACGCGCGTCCGGGCAGCGCCGCCCAGTCGCCGCGCTCGATCGCGTCGAGCTGGCGCACGTGCAGCTTCAGCCGCTGCGCGACCTCCGCCCTGCCCAGGCCGCGCTGCTCGCGCGCGGCCGCCAGCTGCTCGGCCGACCCGACCGACGTCAGCGGCCCCTCGCCCGACTGATCACTCACCGAATGCTCCACGTTGCAACAGGTTCGCCTCGCGCGACGCCGGGAACTGGCGTCGCAGCTGCGCCGACAGGCTCGCGACGGCGTCGCGGTCGTCGGCGCGGCGCTCGACGCGCACGGCGAGCCACAGCGTCTCGGCGCTCGGCGGGTACAGCGACAGCAGTCGCTGCGAATGGAAGCGCGCGCGCTCGAGGTCGCCGCGCTTGAGGTACAGCTCGCCCAGGTGGTACATCGCCACCGGGTTGCGCGCGTCGAGCTGGAAGGCCCGCTGGAAGTAGCCCTCGGCCCCCGCCTCGTCGCCGACCCGCAGCGAGCAGATGCCGGCGTTGTGCAGCGGCTTGGCCGGCGTCGGGTACAGCGGATTGCGCAGCGCCGCGGCGAACTGCGCGAGCGCCTCGCGCGGCCGCTCGGTCTGGCACAGGAACCAGCCGTAGTTGTTCAGCAGGTCGGACTCGTCGGGCGTGATGCGCAGCGCGCGCTGGAAGCTCTCCTCCGCGCGGGCCGTCTCGCCGATCTCCATGTAGACGAGCCCGAGCAGGCCGTACGCGGCGGCGAACTGCGGCTCGACGGCGAGCGCCGAGCGCAGCTCCTCGATCGCCTGCGCGTACTGGCGCTGCTGGTAGTAGCCCGCGCCGAGCTCGAGCCGGATCTGCGCGCGACGGCGCTGGTCGGACTCGGCCTGGCTCGCGCCGTCCTGCCCGCCCGCCGGGGCGTCGCGTCCGGCGTCGCGCGAGGCCGCCGCGGCGCGCGAGGGCTCGAAGCGCGGGGTCGGCTCGAGGCGCGAGGTCGCGCCCGTGCGCGGGTCGCGCGCCCGCTCGTCGACGGTCTCGCAGCCGGCGAGCGCGAGCGCGGCCGCCAGCGCGATCGAGGCGGCGCGCGCGGCGCTCGGCGGGGCACGGCGGGCGGTGCGGGGGGACGTCGTCATCGGGCCTCGATCCTCAGGCCCGCGCGATCGTCACCCGCCGGCGCCCGCTGCGCTCGGCGAGCCGCGTCCGGTCGAGGATGTCGCCGGCGAGCTGTCCGCAGGCCGCGTCGATGTCGTCGCCGCGGGTGCGGCGCACGGTCGTGACGATGCCGGCGTCGACGAGGCGCTGCGCGAACGCCTTGATCCGCTCGGGCGCCGAGCGCTGCAGGCCGGAGGACGGGAACGGGTTGAACGGGATCAGGTTGAACTTGCACGGCACGTCGCGCACCAGCGAGACCAGCTCGCGCGCATGCTCGTCCGAGTCGTTGACGCCGTCGAGCATCACGTACTCGAAGGTGACGAAGTCGCGCGGCGCGCGCTCGAGGTAGCGGCGGCACGCGGCCATCAGCTCGTCGAGCGGGTACTTGCGGTTGAGCGGCACCAGCCGGTCGCGCAGCGCGTCGTTCGGCGCGTGCAGCGACACCGCGAGCGCCACCGGCGCGTCCTCGCGCAGCCGGTCCATCATCGGCACCATGCCCGAGGTCGAGACGGTGACGCGGCGGCGCGACAGGCCGTAGCCGTGGTCATCGAGCATGATCCGCAGCGCGGTCACGGTCGCGTCGTAGTTCTGCAGCGGCTCGCCCATGCCCATGAACACGACGTTGGTCACGATGCGGTCGTGGTCGTCGGGCGCCTCGTCCCCCGCCTCGCCGCCCGCACCCGGCGCGCGCGCGCCGAGCAGCCGGTTCGCGAGCCAGAGCTGGCCGACGATCTCGCCGGCCGTCAGGTTGCGCGCGAAGCCCTGCTTGCCGGTCGAGCAGAACGCGCAGTTGACCGCGCAGCCGGCCTGGGTCGACACGCACAGCGTGCCGCGCGAGGTCTCGGGGATGAAGACCGTCTCGATCGCGTTGCCCTGGCCGACGTCGAGCAGCCACTTCCGCGTGCCGTCGGCGGCCACGTGGTCGGAGATCGGCACCGGCGGCTCGATGCGGGCCCGCCGCGACAGCGTCTCGCGGAAGCCACGGGCCAGGTCGGACATCGCGTCGAAGTCGGACTCGAAGCGGCGGTGCACCCAGCGCATCAGCTGCTGGCCCCGGAACGGCTTCTCGCCCCAGTCGCGGCACAGCGCGACCAGGGCGGCGCGGTCCAGCCCCAGCAGGTCGATGCGATCGGTGACGCCGGCGTCGGTCATCGCGCGAAGACGTTCATCCCGGCGAAGAAGAAGGCGATCTCGCCGCGGGCGGTGTCCGGCCCGTCGGAGCCGTGGACCGCGTTCGCGTCGATGCTGTCGGCGAAATCGGCGCGGATCGTGCCCGGCGCCGCCTTCTTCGGGTCGGTGGCGCCCATCAGGTCGCGGTTCTTGCGGATCGCGTCCTCGCCCTCGAGCACCTGGATCATCACCGGGCCGGAGACCATGAAGTCGACGAGGTCCTTGAAGAACGGCCGCTCGCGGTGGACGCCGTAGAAGGCCTCGGCCTCCTGGCGGGAGAGGTGCGCCATCCGGGCCGCGACGACCTTCAGGCCGGCCGCCTCGAAGCGGGCATAGATCTGGCCGATGACGTTCTTGGCCACCGCGTCGGGCTTGATGATGGAAAGGGTGCGTTCGATCGCCATGCTGGTTGCTACCTGTGGTCGTTGTGGAAGGAAAAGGGCCGGCCCGCGCAAATGGAGGGCGGCAGTGCCGCAAAAGTTCGGCAAAGCCCGAGATTTTACCGCGCGGGACCCGCGGTCGCTTGCTGCGCTAGCGGCCGCCGCGGTTGCGGCGCTGCCCGCCACCGCCGCC
>DASPJX010000093.1:0-18280 GCA_035628395.1 Burkholderiaceae bacterium
ATCTGCCGCGATGGCTTGACACGGCCCGCCATGCGCCCGGACAGGTAGGCGCCGCTCATGATGCCGGCGATGCTCAGCACGAAGAACCAGAAGAACTGCTGCGGCTCCAGCTGCAGGACCTCGCCGAGGAAGACCGGCGTCGACAGCACGTAGAGGAACATGCCGTTGAACGGGATGCCGCTCGCGAGCGCGAGCAGCAGGAAGCGCGGGCTCGAGCCGAGCTCGAGGTAGCCGCGCATCAGGTGGCGCACCTCGAACGGCTGGCGCTGCGCGACGTCGAGCGACTCGGGCAGCCAGCGCCAGACCGACACCCAGAGCGCCACGCCGATCGCCGCGAGGAACCAGAAGATCGCGTGCCAGTCGGCGTGCACGAACAGGAAGCCGCCGACGATCGGCGCGAGCGCGGGCGCCACGCCGAAGTAGATCGTGACCTGCGACATCATCCGCTGCGCCTCGGTCGGCGGAAACAGGTCGCGGATCACCGCCCGAGAGACGACCCAGCCGGCGCCCGTCGACAGCCCCTGGAGCGCGCGGAACGCGATCAGCGCGCCGATGTGCGTCGACAGCGCGCAACCGACCGAGGCGATCGCGAACGCGCCGACGCCGACGAGCACGACCGGGCGGCGCCCGAAGCTGTCGGCGAGCGCGCCGTGGAACAGGTTCATGAACGCGAAGCCGAACAGGTACGCGGACAGCGTCTGCTGCATCTGCACCGGCGTCGCGCCGGTCGAGGCCGCGATGCCCGCGAACGCCGGGAGGTAGGTGTCGATCGAGAACGGCCCGAGCATGCCGAGCGTGGCCAGCAGCACGGCCAGCGACCAGCGCGGTCCGCGCCACAGCGAGGCGGCCTGCGGATGCATCGCGGCTCAGCGCGCCAGCGTCGCGAGCGTGTCGCGGTAGGCGTCGACGCGCGGCCCGCCGAGCGCGACCGCGCGCTCGGCCGCCTCGCGCGCGGCGCGGCGATCGCCCGCGGCGGCCAGCGCCTGCGCGAGGTTGTTCCACGCGTCGGCGAAGCCCGCGTCGATCGCGAGCGCCGCGCGGTAGCCGTCGGCCGCGCCCCGCGCGTCGCCGTCCTCGAGCAGCCGGTTCGCGCGGCCGAAGCGCGCGAGGCGGCTCGCCGGCCAGCGCTCGACGAGCGCGTCCCAGCCGGCGCGCGCGGCCGCGGTGTCGGCGCGCTCGAGCCCGGCCACCGCGCGCAGCGCCGAGGTCTCGTCGGCCGAGGCCGGCAGCGTGCGCGGATCGGTGATCGCGATCGCCCAGCGTCCCGCGCGCTCGAAGGTCCGCTCGAAGGTGAAGGCCGACATCGCGAGATTGGGGCGCTCGTCGGAGTGCAGCAGCACCTCGCCGCGCGCGGGGTCGTCGCCCACCACGACGGCGTAGTGCCAGATCGGGAACGCCGACAGGCCGAGGTTCAGCAGCACGACCACCGGCCGTCCCGCGGCGAGCTCGGCGCGCAGCGCGCCGGGCGCGCGCGGCAGCTCGGTGGCGAGCAGCCCGTGGCGGCGCACCGCCGCCAGCATGTCGGCCTGCAGCGTGCCGCGCCGGCCGGGCAGGAACGCGGTGTCGGCGAGCGCCTCGACCGGCACCGACCGGCCGGCCGCGGCCATCGCGATCGCGAGCGCCGCGGGGCCGCACTGCTCGCGCGGCTGGGCGACGAAGGGCACGTCGCGCAGCCGCAGCGCCGGCGCGGCGCGCGCCGCGTCCGCGACGGCGCCGTCCGGCGGGCCGGACGGCGTCGAGCAGCCCGCGACCCAGACGGCCGCGAGCACCGCCGCGACGCCCGCGGAACGGCTCGCCGCGCGGGCGTCGCGGCCCCGGGTCACCGGATCGAGCGGGTGAACGGGAAGACCCGGGTCAGCCCGAGGATGTCGGTCACGAGCAGGATGATGAAGATCGCGAACACGACGCCGAGGATGCTGGTGTCGGCGCCGGCCGGCAGCGTGCCGACCTGGCCGGCGATGCGCTGGACCTCCTCGTCGGTCAGCGCGTCGACCCGCGCGCGCGCCTGCGACGCGTCGACGCCGTAGGCCTCGAGCTGGCGCCGCACGTCCTCGCGCTCGAGCAGCGCGGTCAGCGTTCCGCGGTCGACGAGCACGCCGGCGGGCGCGTCGGCGCGCAGCGCCTCCTCGGTGCCGACGACGCGCGCCGAGACCGGCGCGGGCAGCGACAGGGCGGTGGTGGCGACGACGAGCGACGAGGACACGATCCGGGCGAAACGGCGATTCATGGCGGTTCCTTTCTACGGAGTGGGCTGGTGGGAAGCTCGAGGGTGGGCGAGGCTAGCACCGCGCCCGAGCCGGTGACAACCGGCGGGCCGGCGGCCGGACGTCCTACCGGCGTCGGGGTGCGGCGCGCGCGCGCGACCGCTATGCTGCGGACCGATCCGTGCCGAGGGCACGCAACGAGGAGATCCGACGCCATGACCGATCGACGCCAATGCCTGACGGCGCTCGCCGCCGCAGGGGCCGCGCTCGCGCTGCCGGGCCGCGCCGCCGCCCAGACGACGACGACCCGCTCGCCCGACGTGGTCTTCGTGCCGACGCCCCAGGAGATCGTCGACGAGATGCTGTCGGTGGCCTCGGTCGGCCCGAACGACGTGCTGTTCGACCTCGGCTCGGGCGACGGCCGGATCCCGATCACCGCCGCCAAGCGCTGGGGCACGCGGGGCACCGGCGTCGACATCGACCCGCAGCGGATCCAGGAGGCGAACGCCAACGCTCAGGCCGCCGGCGTCACCGACAAGGTGCGCTTCATCCAGGCCGACCTGTTCGAGATGGACCTCTCGCCGGCCACCGTGATCACGCTGTACCTGCTGCCCGACCTGAACCTGAAGCTGCGCCCGACGATCCTCAAGCTCAAGCCGGGCACGCGGATCGTCTCGCACGACTTCTCGATGGGCGACTGGAAGCCCGAGCGCACGATCCGCAAGGGCTACAAGACGGTCTACTTCTGGACGGTGCCGCCGGCCGGCAAGCCCTATCCGCGGGGCACGGCCGGCTGACGCGCGGGCGGCCATCGCTCAGGCCGCCGCGAGCGGCCGCACCCACGGCCGCAGGAAGCGACGGACGACGCCGTCGGGGAACTCGACGGCGACCTCGTCGCCGACGGTCTCGACGACCCGGCCCTCGCCGTGCTTGGGCAGCCGCACCGCGGTGCCGGGCGCGACCGGGTCGGGCGCCGCGGGACGCGTGCGGCGCGGCCGCCTCAGCGGCGGGCCGGCGTCCGCGGCGCCGGGCGCCGCGTCGCCCGCCGACGCGTCGCCGGCGGCGAGCGTCGTGAAGCGTCGCTCGGCCGGCTGCAGGCAGTTGTCGCAGGCGCCGCAGCGATCGAGGTCCTCGGGCGAGTCGAAGTACTCGAGCAGCAGCCGCCAGCGGCACAGCCCGCTCTGCGCGTAGAACATCATCCGCTCGAGCATCGCGCGATCCGCCTCGCGCCGCTCGCGGTGCTCGTCGGCGAGCCGCGCGAGGCGTCCGGCGTCCTCGTCGCCGGCTGCGCGGAAGCGCCGCCCGCCCGCCGGCACGGCGAGCCCGGCGTCGCGCAGCATCGCGAGCACGCTGCGCGCGCGGTTCGCGCCGAGCTTCGGCACGCGCCCGGCGGCCTCGGCGGCGTCGAGCCCGGCGTCGCCCGCCTCGCGCAGCGCGCGGTCGACGGCGGCGACGTCCTCGGTCGACGGATAGCGGCCGACCAGGAACCACTGCTGGATCCGCCGGTCGCGCAGGTCGTAGAGCAGCACGCAGCGCGCCGGCTCGCCGTCGCGGCCGGCCCGTCCCGACTCCTGGTAGTACGCGTCCAGGCTGCCGGGCATCTGCCAGTGCAGCACGAGCCGGATGTCGGGCTTGTCGATGCCCATGCCGAACGCGTTGGTCGCGACCATCAGCCGGCGCTCGCCGCGCATGAACGCGTCCTGGCTCGCGCTTCGCCGCGCGGCGGGCAGCTTGCCGTGGTACAGGCCCGGGTCGAGGCCGCGCGCGGCGAGCGCGTCGTGCAGCCGCTCGGCCGCCTCGACCGTGGAGGTGAACACGATCGACGCGCCGTCGACCTCGCCCAGGATCCGCAGCGCCTGCTCGAGCTTGTCGTCGTCGGTCGTCGCGTGCGCGACCGCGTAGCGCAGGTTCGGCCGGTACACGCCGGTGTTGACGACCCGCAGGTCGGGCGAGCCGAGCTGGGCGGCGACGTCGCCGACGACGCGCTCGGTGGCGGTCGCGGTCAGCGCGAGCAGCGGGGGCGAGCCGATCGCCCGGCGCGCGGCGCCGAGCTCGAGGAAGGCCGGACGGAAGTCGTGACCCCACTGCGACACGCAGTGCGCCTCGTCGATCACCAGCAGGTCGACCGCGCCGCGGTTCAGCTCGGCCTGGAAGGCGGGATCGGCGAGCCGCTCGGGCGTGCACAGCACGACCTCGCTGCGGTCCTCGGCGATCCGCTCGATCGCCCTCGCCTGCTCGCCGGCCGGCAGCGCGCTGTTCAGCTGGTCCGCGTCGACGCCGGCCTCGTCGAGCTTGCCGGCCTGGTCCTTCATCAGCGCGATCAGCGGCGAGACGACGACGGTCTTGCCCGGCAGCAGCATCGCCGGCACCTGGTAGCACAGCGACTTGCCGGCCCCGGTGGCCATGATCGCCAGCGTGTCGTGCCCGGCGAGCACCCGGTCGATGACGGTGCGCTGGCCGGGCCTCAGCCGCTCGACGCCGAGGCGCTCGAGGGCGCGGCGCAGCGCGGCGGTCGTGGGGGGGCGGCGGGGCGGCATCTCGGCCACTGCACAGGCATCGTTCGGGCCCGGCCCCGCCGGGCTTGAAGGCCCGCCCGCCATCCCCATGTCAGGAGCACGCCCGAGCGGCCGACCGACCCCCTGTTTCGAGCGTTCCGCCCGTCCTCCCGAACGGTGGCTCATCCCTTGAGCCACTCGGGGTCCATCCTCACATGCCGGGTATGCCCACCCTCGACCGCCAGCCTTCGGACACCATGCTCACCCTCAACGAACGCAAGGTCCTCGAACTCCGCTTCGGCCTCGGCTCGGACGACGCCTCCAGCGGCCTCACCCTCGTCGAGATCGCCCGCCGGCTCGGCGTCACGCCGCAGCGCGCGAGCCAGCTCGAGGCGAGCGGGCTCGCCAAGATGCGCGCGGCGATGATCGAGCGCGGCATCACGTCGTTCGGCGACGCGCTCTGACCCGCCGTCGCGCGCCGCGTCCGGGCCCGGCCCGGCGCGGCGCGCGACCGCCGGGCCGTCAGGGCACGATCAGCACCTTGCCGGTGACCTTGCGCGCCGCCATGTCCTCGAGCGCGCGCGGCACCTCGGCGAGGCCGTAGGTGCCCGAGACGTGCGGCCGCAGCTTGCCTTCCTGCAGCCAGCCGAACATCTCCTTCATGCCCGCCAGGTTCGCCTCGGGCTCGCGCCGCGTGAAGTCGCCCCAGAACACGCCGACGATCGACGCGCCCTTCAGCAGCGCCAGGTTCAGCGGCAGCGACGGGATCTGCCCGGCCGCGAACCCGATCACCAGGTAGCGGCCGCGCCAGCCGATCGAGCGGAACGCCGGCTCGGCGAAGCGTCCGCCGACCGGGTCGTAGATCACGTCCGGCCCCTTGCCGCCGGTCTCGCGCTTGATCGCCTCGCGCAGGTCCTCGGTCTCGTAGTTGATCGTCGCGTCGGCGCCGTGCTCGCGGCAGACCGCGAGCTTCTCGTCGGTCGAGGCCGCCGCGATCACCCGCGCGCCGATCGCCTTGCCGATCTCGATCGCCGACAGCCCGACGCCGCCGGCCGCGCCGAGCACGAGCATCGTCTCGCCCGGCCGCAGCGCCGCGCGGTCGCGCACCGCGTGCCACGAGGTGCCGTAGGTCAGCGTGAACGCGGCCGCGACCTCGTACGAGAAGCCCGGCGGGATCGCGACCACCTTGTCCGCCGGCGCGACGAGCTCCTCGGCGAAGCAGCCGATGCCGGCGTACGCCATCACCGCGTCGCCCGGCTTCACGTGCGCGACGCCCTCGCCCACCGAGATCACCTCGCCGGCGGCCTCGGAGCCGGGGGTGAACGGCAGCGCCGGCTGCATCTGGTACTTCTTCTGGATGATCAGCACGTCGGGGAAGTTGACCCCGGCGGCCCGGACCCGCACCCGGACCTCGCCGGGGCCCGGCTCGCGCGCCGGCACGTCCTCGACCACCAGCCTGTCGGCGGGCCCCCACTCCTTGCACAGCACGGCCTTCACGGCGTCTCCTCTCGTCGTCGGATGGATGGCGCGCAGTCTACCCCCGGCGCCGGCGCCGCCGGCGGGGCCGCGTGTATGCTCCGGCATCCCCGCGAGGCAGCGGAACGGAGGCCACGACGATGACCCTGCAGGAACTGAAACGACGACTCGCGATCCCGGTGATCGGCTCCCCGCTGTTCATCGTGTCCAACCCCGACCTGGTGATCGCCCAGTGCAAGGCGGGCATCGTTGGCTCGTTCCCCGCGCTCAACGCCCGGCCCGCCGAGGTGCTCGAGCAGTGGCTGCAGCGGATCGCCTCCGAGCTCGCCGAGTGGGACCGCGCGCATCCGGAGCGCCCGGCGGCGCCGTTCGCGGTCAACCAGATCGTCCACAAGTCGAACGACCGGCTCGAGCACGACGTCGCCATGTGCGTGAAGTACCGGGTGCCGCTGGTGATCACCTCGCTGGGCGCGCGCACCGACGTCAACGAGGCGGTGCACTCGTACGGCGGGATGGTCCTGCACGACGTGATCAACCAGACCTTCGCGCGCAAGGCGATCGACAAGGGCGCCGACGGGCTGATCCTCGTCGCCGCGGGCGCGGGCGGCCACGCCGGCACCCAGTCGCCGTTCGCGATGGTGCAGGAGACGCGCGCGTGGTTCGACGGCGCGATCGCGCTGTCGGGCTCGATCGCCACCGGCGACGCGGTGCTCGCCGCCGAGGCGATGGGCGCCGACTTCGGCTACATCGGCTCGGCGTTCATCGCGACCCGCGAGGCCAACGCCGACGAGGCGTACAAGCGCGCGATCGTCGACGGCGCCGCGCAGGACATCGTCTACACGAACCTCTTCACCGGCGTGCACGGCAACTACCTGCGCCCGTCGATCGTCGCCGCGGGGCTCGATCCCGACCACCTGCCCGAGAGCGATCCGAGCCAGATGAAGTTCGGCTCGGGCGGCAGCGCCAAGAGCAAGGCCTGGCGCGACATCTGGGGCTGCGGCCAGGGCATCGGCGCGATCCGCGACGTGCCGGGCGCGGGCGAGTACGTCGCGCGGCTGGTCGCGCAGTACGACGCGGCGCGCGCGCGGCTCGGGCTGGCGGTGCCGGAGCGCCGCGCGGCCTGACGGCCCCGGGGGTCTAGGCGAGGTCGACCACGAACCGCCCGCGCCCCCGGCCGTCGAGCAGCGCCTCGAACGCGGCCGGCAGCGCGTCGAGCGCGACCGGGCGACCGATGCGCGCCGCGTGCCGCGGCTTCAGGTCCGATCCGAGCCGGTCCCAGATCCGCCGCCGCAGCGGCATCGGGCTGTTCGCGTTGATGCCGATCAGCCGCACGCCGCGCAGGATGAACGGCATCATCGACGTCGACAGCGCGTTGCCGGCGGCGTTGCCGAAGCTCGCGATCACCGCGTCGGGCCGCGCGGTGCGCAGCAGCGCGTCGAGCGCCGGGCCGCCGAGCGAGTCGATCGCGCCGCTCCAGCGCGCCGACTCGAGCGGGCGGTCGCCGGCCTCGGGCGGCGGTCCGACCTCGGCCGCGCCCAGCGAACGCAGCCAGCCGTCGTCGGGCCGGCGCGTGAGCGCGTGCACCGTCGCGCCGAGCCCGGACAGCAGGTCGATCGCGAGCGACGCGACCCCGCCGGTCGCGCCGTCGACCGCCACCGGACCCGCCCCCGGCGTCCAGCCGTTCGCCTGCATCGCGTCGATCGCGAGCGCCGCGGTGTAGCCGGCCACGCCGATCGTCGCGGCCTCGAAGGGCTCGAGCGACGCGGGCAGCGGGACCGCGAGGTCGGCCGGCACCTGCAGCACCTGCGCGAAGCCGCCGTCGCGCTCGGCCGCGAGCCCGAAGCCGTGGACGATCACCGCGTCGCCCTCGGCGAAGCGCGCGTCGCCGCTCTCCTCGACGGTGCCGACCGCCTCGATGCCGAGCGTGCAGGGAAAGCGGCGGACGATCTTCGCGCGCCGCGCCGCGGACAGCGCGTCCTTGTAGTTGACCCCCGCCCAGCGCACGCGCACGCGCAGCTCGCCGGCCGCCGGGGCGGACAGCGGCAGCTCGTGCACGCGGCCCAGACCGGGTTCGTCCTCGCGCTCGAGGCGCCACGCGCGATAGGTGCGCTCCGTCGTCGTCATGTCCGCCCTCCCCGCCCGCTGCCGGGCCGATCGTCCGTGCGTCAGATCACGCCGTCGCGCCTCAGCGCGGCGAGCGCCGCCTCGTCGAGCCCGAGCTCCGCCCAGACCGCCGCGTTGTGCTCGCCCGGACGCGGGCCGGTGCGCGGCACGGGCAGCGGCGCGGCTCCCATCACGCGCGGCACCGCGCAGGGCGCCGGCAGGCTGCCGAGCTCCGGGTCCGCGAGCCGCACGATCGCGCCGCGGGCGGCGAAGTGCGGATCGGTCGAGACGTCGGCGACGGTCGCCACGCGCGCGGCCGGCACGCCTTCCCGCGCGCAGGCGGCGACGATCCCGTCGGCCGGCGTCGCGCCGCACCAGCGCGAGATCGCCGCGTCCAGCGCCTCCACGTTCGCCAGCCGGTCGCGCATCGTCGCGAAGCGTGCGTCGTCGGCCAGCGCGGGCTCGCCCATCGCCGCGCAGATGCGCCGCCAGGTCGCGTCGGAGGACGCGACGATCGTCACCCACGCCCCGTCGGCGCTGCGGTACATGTTCGACGGCGCGGTGTAGGTCGCGCGATTGCCGGTCGGCCCCCGCACCGTGCCCAGGCGCTCGTGCTCGACCGGCAGCGCGTCCAGCATCCGCAGGATCGCCTCGGTCGCCGACAGGTCCAGCTCCGCCGGCGGCTCGTCCGGATGCGCGCGCCGGCGCGCCACCGCGGCGGCGATCGCGAACGCGCCGAAGGTGCCGGCGATCACGTCGCCGATCGGATAGTCCATGTGCAGCGGCGAGCCGCCCCGCTCGCCGGCGAGCTGCGGAAGCCCGCTCATCGCCTCGAAGATCCGCGCGAAGCCGGGCCTCGCCGCGAGCGGGCCGGTCTGTCCGAAGCCGGTCAGCCGCAGCACGATCAGACCGGGATGGGCGCGACGCAGGGTCGCCAGGTCCAGCCCCCACCGATCCATCGTGCCGGGGCGGAAGTTCTCGACGAGCACGTCGACGCGCGGCAGCAGCTCGAGCAGCAGCTCGCGCCCGCGCGGCGTGCGCACGTCGAGCGTGATGCCGCGCTTGCCGCGGTTGGCGACCTTCCACCACAGCGAGTGCTCGCCCTGGACCGGCGCGAGCCGCCGCAGCGGGTCGACGCCGTCGGGCAGCTCGAGCTTCACCACGTCGGCGCCCAGGTCGGCGCACAGCGTCGCGGCGAACGGCGCGGCGAGCACCGTCGCCATGTCCAGGATGCGCACGCCGCCCAGCAGCGCGGCGGACGGGGCGGCGGGTCGGGCGGGTTCGGCGGGTGCGTCTCGATCCACGGGGTGCTTATCGCACGGGCACGCTCCGGCGTCGACGCTCGTTCCGCAGAGCGGAACGACCGGTCCGCGACCGCGGATGCACCTTGACCCCGCCCGCGCGACGGCGCGAGGATGCCCCCGAGGAGGAGACGTCCATCGTGCGAACCGCCGCGGACGCGCGCCCGCACCTGCCGGGGCTGGCGCGCATCGACGAAGCCGCCGGCGATCGGCAGTTCGCGATCGCGCTGGCGCGCGGGCTCGAGGTGCTGCGCGCCTTCGGGCCCGGCGACCGCGCGCTGTCGCACGGCGAGCTCTGCGAACGCACCGGGCTGGCGAAGGCCACCGTCTCCCGCTTCGTCCACACGTTGACGCTGCTGGGCTACCTGTCGCGCGGCCCGGACCAGCGCCTGTCGCTCGGGGCCGGGGTGCTCGCGCTCGGCTATCCGCTGCTCGCCGGCATGCCGGTGCGCCAGATCGCGCGCCCGTGGCTCGAGCGGCTCGCGCACGAGACCGGCTGCACGGTGAACCTGGGGATCCGCGACCGGCTGTGCGCGGTCTACCTCGACTGCTGCCGCGCCGACCGCGGCAACGCGTGGCGGCCCGACACCGGCACGCCGCTGCCGCTGCTGACGACCGCGATCGGCCGGGCGCTGCTGCTCGCGCGGCCGGCCGCCGAGCAGCAGGCGATCCTCAACCGGCTGAAGGTCGACGATCCGCGCCGCTTCCGCGACGAGCGCCCGCTGTACGACGCCGACCGCGAGGCGTTCCGCCGGCGGGGCTGGACGATCGGCATCGGCCACTGGCGCCCGGACATCCATGCGGTCGCGATGCCGCTGCACCCGTCGGTGCACCGCGAGACCGTCGCGATCAACTGCACGCTCAGCGTCGGCACGCGTTCGGCCGCCGACGTGCGACGCCGCATCGAATCGGTGGTGCCGGCGATGCAGGCCGCCGCGCGCCGCATCGAGGCGGCGTGCGCCGACGAACCGTCCCTCCACCGGAGCCCGGGACCGTGATCCGCGACGAGAAACGACTGGCCGCGATCCTCGAGGCGGTGCGCGCGTTCGTGCGCGACGAATGCATCCCGATCGAGGAGCGCGTCGATCTCGACGACGTGCTGCCCGAGCCGGTGGTCGAGCGCATGCGCGCGCTCGGGCTGTTCGGCCACAGCATCCCCGAGGCGTACGGCGGTGCGGGACTCACCACCGAGGAGCTCGCGCTCATCAACATCGAGGTCTCTCGCGCCGCGCCGGTGTTCCGCGCGCGCTTCGGCGGCAACACCGGCATCGCGTCCGAGGCGCTGATCGCCGACGGCCTCGACGCGCAGAAGCGCGCCTGGCTGCCGCGGCTGGCGAGCGGCGAGATCACCGGGTGCTTCGCGCTGACCGAGGCCGAGGCGGGCTCCGACGCGACCGCGCTCGCCACGCGCGCGGTGCCCGCGCGCGGCGCCGACGGACGGGCCGGCTGGCGCATCGACGGCACCAAGCGCTACATCACCAACGCGCCGATCGCCGACCTGTTCACCGTGTTCGCGCGCACCGGCGACGCCGCGCGCGGGGCGGCCGGCATCACCGCGTTCCTGGTGCCGCGCGGCACGCCGGGCCTGTCGACCGGACCGGCGTACCGCAAGCTCGGGCAGCACGGCTCGCCGGTGGGCGAGGTGCGGCTCGACGCGTGCTGGGTGCCCGACGACGCGGTGCTGGGCGGCGAGCCCGGCGAGGGGTTCCGCTCGGCGATGCGCGCGCTCAACAAGCAGCGCATCAACCTGGCCGCGCTGTGCGTGGGTCCGGCGCTGCGCCTGCTCGACGAGGCCGTGGCGCACGCGCGCGCCCGGCGCCAGTTCGGGCAGCCGATCGGCGACTTCCAGCTCGTGCAGGCGATGCTCGCCGACAGCGCGACCGAGATCGCGGCCGCGCGCGCGCTGGTGCTCGAGACCGCGCGGCGGCGCGACGCCGGCGAGGACGTCACGAAGGACGTCTCGATGTGCAAGCTGTTCGCGTCCGAGACCTGCGGCCGCGTGGCCGACCGCGCGGTGCAGCTGCTCGGCGGCGCCGGCTACCTCGAGGGACACCCGATCGTGCGGCTGTACCGCGACGTGCGCCTGTTCCGGCTCTACGAGGGCACGAGCCAGATCCACCAGCTCAACATCGCGAAGCACCTGCTGAAGGGGACGCCGTGAGCACGACCACCGATCCGCGCCGGGACGCCGCGTCCGACGGCTGGACCCCCGAGCGCGAGGCACGGACGCTCTCGCTCGCGCGGGAGCTGGCCGACGGCTCCGTCGGGGCGCGCGCGAACGAGGTCGCCGAGCGCGACGTGTTCGCGTGGGAGACGTTCCGCGAGCTGTGCGACTCCGGTCTCGTGGCCACCGGCTTTCCGGTCGGCTTCGGCGGCAGCGGCGCGCCGATGCGCCTGCGGGTGCGGCTGATCGAGACCTTCGCGCGGGTGTGCAGCGCCGCCGCGTCGATCCTGACCGGCACCGACCTCGCCGGGCGCCCGATCGCCGCCGGCGCGACGCCGGCGCTCGCGGGCGAGCTGGTGCCCCGCCTCGCGCGCGGCGAGATCCAGTCGGCGTTCGCGCTCAGCGAGCGGCTCGCGGGCTCCGACGTCGCCGGCCTCGCAACGGTCGCGCGCGGCGCGTCCGACGGCTGGGTGCTCGACGGCGTGAAGCGCTACATCACGCGCGCGCCGGTCGCCGACTGGTTCGTCGTCGTCGCCCGCATCGACGGCGCGCCCGGCGCGCGCGGGCTGTCGGCCTTCGCGGTGCCGCGCGACGCGCCGGGCCTGACCGTCGGTCCGATCCAGCCCAAGCTGGGCTGGGCCGGCGTGCCGGTCGCCGAGGTGTTCCTGCGCGGCGTCCACGTGCCGCGCGCGCGGCTCCTCGGCGTCGAGGGCGGAGGCATGGCGGTCGCGCAGGACACGCTCGTGCGCGCCCGCATCGGCCACGCCGCGATCGCGCTCGGGCGCGCTCGCGGCGCGCTCGAGATGGCCGCCCGGTGGTGCGGCCGGCGCCGGACGTTCGGCGTGCGGCTCGGCGAGCACCAGGGCGTGCAGTGGATGCTGGCCGAGATGGCGACCCGCCTCGAGGCCGCGGGCTGCCTCGTCGCGTCGGTCGCCGACCGCTACGACCGGGGCGACCCGGAGGTGTCGACGTACGCGTCGATGGCGAAGCTGCACGCGACCGACCTCGGCATGCAGGTGACGACCGACTGCCTGCAGCTGTTCGGCGGCAACGGCTACCTGAAGGAGTTTCCGCTCGAGCGCTTCATGCGCGACGCGAAGCTCAACCAGATCGGCGAGGGCTCGAGCGAGATCCACAAGACGCTGATCGGCCGCCACGTGCTGCGCGCGCATGCGGCGGGACGCCATCCGTGCCTCGACCTCGACGCGTTCGACGCGCGCATGGCCGATCCGGAGCCGCCGCGGTGAGCCCGCCCGCCGGGCCCGCCGCGGGGCCGGGCCCGGGTCGCCGGCCCGCCTGGCGCACGCCCGTGTGCGATCGCCTCGGCATCGACGTGCCGATCTTCGGGTTCTCGCACTCGCCCGAGGTGGCGGCCGCGGTGTCGCGCGCCGGCGGCCTGGGGGTGTTCGGCGTCGCGCGCGAGCTCCCGGACCGCATCCCGGGGGCGATCGCGCGGATGCGCGCGCTGTCGGCGGGCGCGCCGTTCGGCGTCGACCTGATGCTTCCGGCCGGAATGCCCGCCGACGATGCCGAGGCGCGCGCCGGAGCGGCCGCGATCCCCGCGGCCCATCGCGAGTTCGTCGACGGGCTGCGCCGGCGGTACGGGGTGCCCGCGGCGACCCGGCCGACCTTCTTCACCGAGACGGTCCGCACGCGCGCGCTGTTCGACGCGCAGGTCGACGCGGTGCTCGGGGCGGGCGTCGACGCGGTCGCGACCGCGGTCGGCCTGCCCGTCGAGGTGATCGCGCGCGTGCGCCGGGCCGGGATCGCCACGATCGCGCTCGTGGGCAGCCCGAAGCACGCCCGCGCGGCGCTCGCCGCCGGCGCGCAGGTGCTCGTCGCGCAGGGGCACGACGCCGGCGGGCACACCGGCTCGATCGGCACGCTGTCGCTGGTGCCGCAGGTGGTCGCGCTCGCCGGCGACGTGCCGGTGCTCGCCGCCGGCGGCATCGCCACCGGCGCGCAGGTGGCCGCCGCGCTCGCGATGGGCGCGCAGGGCGCGTGGCTCGGCACCGCGTGGCTGGGCGCCCGGGAGAACCGGACGTCGCCGGCGATGCTCGCGAAGCTCGCCGCCGCCGGCAGCGAGGACACGGTCGTCACGCGCGCGCACAGCGGCAAGCCGTGCCGCGTCGTGCGCAGCGCGTGGAGCGACGAGTGGGCGCGCCCCGGCGCGCCCGCGCCGCTGCCGATGCCGTGGCAGCAGGCGCTCGCCGGCGAGCTGCTCGCGGCGATCGACGAGCACCAGGTCGAGCCGCTCCTCTACGAGCCGGCCGGCCAGTCCGTCGCGTGGCTCGAGCGCGAGGAGCCCGCGGCCGACATCTTCGCGCGCCTCGTCGCGCAGACCGACGCCGCGCTCGCGCGGCTGTCGCCGTACGTCCCGCCCGCCGTCGCCGCCCCCCGAGGAGCTCCGTGATGACACGACCGATCGATGCCGTACGCCGCCGCGCCGCGCTCGCCGCCGCCGCCCTCGCCGCCGCCCCGCTGACGCGCGTCGCGCGCGCGCAGGACGCCTGGCCGTCCCGGCCCGTGCGGGTGGTCGTGCCGTTCCCGGCGGGCGGCGTCGTCGACCTGGTCGTGCGGGCGGTCACCGATCGGCTCGCGACGACGCTGAAGCAGCCGTTCGTGGTCGAGCCGCGCCCCGGCGCGAACGGCAACATCGGCACCGAGGTCGCCGCGCGCGCCGCGCCCGACGGCTACACGCTGGTCGCCGCCACGCCCGCCACCGTCACGCAGCCGCTGCTGTCGCAGTCGACGCGCTTCAAGACCGCCGACTTCGTCGGCGTCGGCCTGATCGGCGCGCCGCCGAACGTGTTCGTCGTGCATCCCGGGCTGCCGGTGCGCACGCTGCGCGAGCTGGTCGAGCACTCGCGCGCGCGCCCCGGCCAGCTGTCGGTGACGAATCCCGGCATCGGCACGTCGAATCACCTCGGCCAGGAGCTCTTCTTCTCGCAGACCGGCCTGCAGATGGTCGACGTCCGCTATCCGGGCCAGCCCCAGATGATCCCCGACCTGGCGAGCGGGCAGGTCCAGTTCGGGCTGGTGACCGCGGCGCTCGCGCTGCCGCACGTGCGCGAGGGCCGGCTGCGCGCGCTCGCGATCTCGGCGCCGCGCCGCTGGGGCGACATGCCCGACGTGCCGACCGTGGCCGAGGCGGGCTTCCCCGACGCGATGTTCCTGCCCTGGTACGGCCTCGCCGCGCCGGCCGGCACGCCGCGGCCGATCGTGCGGCGGCTGTCCGACGAGATCGTCGCCGCGCTCGCGCATCCGGACGTGGTCGCGCGGCTCGACAAGATGGGCACGCAGGTCACCCCCGGCTCGGCCGACGACTTCGACGCGCTGCTCGGGCGCGAGATCGAGCGGTGGACGAAGGTGATCCGCGAGCGGAACATCCGCAGCGAGGGTTGAGCGGACGCGCTACAGTCGTCACTTTGCACAGCGCGGAGGCGCACGCCGTGGGAGCGATCGAGGAACTGGGCCGGTACCTGCCGCAGATGACCGAGTGGCGGCGCCACATCCACGCCAACCCGGAGACGGCCTTCGAGGAGGTCGGCACCGCCGCCTTCGTCGTCGAGCGCCTGCGCGCGTTCGGCGTCGACGAGATCCACGAGGGCATCGCGCGCACCGGCGTCGTCGGCGTGATCCGGGCCGGCACGTCCGAGCGCGCGATCGGGCTGCGCGCCGATCTCGACGCGCTCGACATGCAGGAGGGCACCGGCGTGCCCTGGGCCTCGAGGAACCCGGGCAAGCACCACGCCTGCGGCCACGACGGCCACACGACGATGCTGCTCGGCGCGGCGCGCCACCTCGCGGCGACCCGCCGCTTCGACGGCACCGTCTACCTGATCTTCCAGCCGGCCGAGGAGAACGAGGGCGGCGGCCGCGTGATGGTCGAGGAAGGCCTCTTCGAGCGCTTCCCGATGCAGTCGGTCTTCGGCATGCACAACATCCCGGGCATGGAGGCCGGCAGCTTCGCGGTGCGTCCCGGCCCGATGATGGCGTCCTACGACATCTTCGAGATCGCGATCACCGGGCGCGGCGCGCACGGCGCGATGCCGCACCACGGCATCGACCCGATCACGATCGGCGCCGAGCTCGTGCAGAAGCTGCAGACGATCGTCAGCCGCAACGTCGACCCGCTCGAGCCGGCGGTCCTGTCGGTCACCAAGTTCCACTCGGGCACCGCGTGGAACATCATCCCCAACGACGCGACGATCGGCGGCACCGTGCGCGCGTTCAGCGAGACCGTGCAGGCGCAGGTCGAGCAGCGGATCCGCGAGCTGTGCGCGGGCACCGCGGTCTCGCACGGCGCGACGATCGAGGTCCGCTACGAGCGCCGCTATCCGCCGACCGTCAACACCCCCGAGGAGGCCGAGCTCTGCGCGCGGGTGGCCGAGTCGCTGGTGGGTGCGCAGCGGGTGCACCGCGACAAGAAGCCGGCGATGGGCTCCGAGGACTTCGCGTGGATGCTGCGCGCGCGGCCGGGCGCCTACATGTGGGTCGGCAACGGCACCGGCAGCGAGGGCGGCTGCATGGTGCACAACCCGGCGTACGACTTCAACGACGCGGTGCTGCCGATCGGCGCCGCCTACTGGGTCCGGCTCGCCGAGACCGCGCTGGCGAAGGCCTGAGCGGCGCGTCCTGCGGGCGGGCGGCGTCCGACCGCCCGCCGCCCCGTCCCGGTCGCCCTCAGTTGGCGGTCCGGGCGGCGCCGCGATCGCCGGAGCGCGGCAGCCCGGCGGCGGCCATCGCGGCCTCGTCGATCGGCGCCTGCGCCATCCGCAGGCACGCCTGCATCGCGGCGCGGCAGGCCTCGGCGCAGACCCTGCAGTGCTCGTGGCCGGCGTGCAGCTCGCACTCTCCGGCGCAGCGATCGCAGATCTCGGCGCAGTCCTCGGCGAGCAGCTTGGCGTTCTCGCTGTCGCGCGCGAGGTAGGACACCACGAGCCGGCAGATCTGCGCGCAGTCGATGTCGAGCTGGATGCAGCGCGCCATCGCCCCCGCGTCGTCCTCGGCGAGGCACGCGGTCGCGCAGCGGTCGCAGGCGACGGCGCAGTCGTTGCAGGCGTCGATGCAGGCCTGGATGTCGGCGGGTCGTTCCATGGGTCGGTCTCCTGGTGCGGAACCGTTCCGCAGGCAAGGCCGGGGCCCGAGCCGCGGGCCCGCCCGCTCCGCCCGGCCCCGCCGGAGTCGCTCCGCCCGGCCCCGCTGCGGTCGTCCGGCCCGGTCCCGCCGCGATCGTCGCCCCGTTCCGCCCCGTCCCGGTCCGCGCCGGCCCGCCTCGATCGTCAGGTCGCGCCTGCCCGCCTGCCCCGCCCCGTCCCGGTCCGCTCCGGCTCGCCGCGATCGTCACGCCTGCACGCCTGCCCCGTCCGCCCCGTCGGCCCGGCCCGCGTCGACCATCGCCCGCCGCCACGCCCGGAACTGGTTGCGCGCGAGGCGCTCGTCGGTGCCGCCGACGTCCGCGGTGTCGTCCTCGGCCTCGGCGCCGACGTGGCCGCGGTGCAGCGCCACCCAGGGATTGCCGTCGGCGCGCAGCGCGTGCTGGATCGTCTCGAACACGTGCAGGTCGTCGTGCGCGAGCACCGAGGCCGGCGAGAACACCAGGCGGTTGTACGAGCGCGCGCGCCGCGACAGCGCCTCGGGGGCGTCGACCGGCTGGAACGCCCACGCCTCGACCAGCGTGCGGTCGACCGCGAGCGGGCGGATCACGCGGATCGCCGTGGGCATCGCCTTCATCGACAGCGACGGATAGAGCACCGCGTTCTGCGGCGCGAAGGCGAGCACCTCGCGCGCGCGGGCCTCGCCGTGCGCCGCGACGAGCGCCGCCTCCCAGCCCTCGAGCCCCTCGGCGACGGCGTGCAGGCTCGAGCGCGTGCCGAGCACGCTGTGGCCCCGGGGCAGCACGCGCGCGCCCATCCGCTCGAAGAAGGTCCAGCCCGAGCCGAAGGGCAGCAGCTGCTGCATCGCCATCGGCTTCGGCTCGTCGTCCGGCCGCCCCGCCCACACCGCGGCCGCGGCGTCGTTCGCCGACCCGTGCGTGGCCGGCGGATGCACGGTGTCGTTGACGTTCTCGAGGTAGATCTTCCAGTTCGCGCGCACCAGCGAGCGGATCGGCGCGCCGGCCACGCGCAGCAGCCCGCGCGGCGAGCGGTCGGCGATCGCGTCGATCGCCTCGCGCATCGGCCCGGCCCAGTCGTCGAACGACGGCCCGTCGCCGTCGAGCCGCGCGAACACGAAGCCGCGATGCACGGCGACGCCGGCCGGCACGGCCATCCCTCGCGCGTTGGGCGAGCGCTCGAAGCCCGTGCCCTCGTAGCCCTGCTTCAGCGGCACCGCCCGGATCGCCCCGTCCAGGTCGTACGCCCACGCATGGTACGGACAGCGGAAGAACCGCCCCACATGGCCCGACGCCTCGCTCACCAGCTTCGCGCCCTTGTGCGCGCAGCGGTTCTCCAGCACCCGCACCGCGCCGTCCTCGCCGCGCACCATCACCAGCGGCCGCCCGGCGATCTCCACCGCCGCGTAGTCGCCCGGCGC
>DASPJX010000094.1:0-6814 GCA_035628395.1 Burkholderiaceae bacterium
CACGTCGCGGTGCACCGCGTCCTCGCGCACCAGCGCGCGCAGCGCACCCGGATCGTCGCGGTAGCGGGAGCGGCTCAGCGGGCCGGCCACGTCGCCTCGAACTCGCAGACCGGATCGCCGCAGGCGCGGCAGCGCAGCTCGCGCGCCTCGCCGTCCGCGCCGGCGACCGCCGCCGCGACCGCGCGCAGCATGCCGCGGATCGGCGCGCACACCGGCGCGTCGGACGACCCGAAGCCCTCGGCGAACGGCGAGCCCGCGACCCGCAGACCGAGGCGCGCGGGCGACGCGTCGAAGCGCCAGTCGCCCCAGCCGAGGTCGGCCGCGGCCGCGGCCGTCGCGGCGAGCAGCGCCCGCGGATCGCCGCCCGCCTGCCGGGCGTACGCGCGCACGCTGTCGGCGCCGTGCTCGGCCACCGAGCGCGCGAGCGCGTCGGCGGCCCGCGCGCGATCCTCGGGCGGCAGCGCGCGCAGCATGCCCATCAGCACGTCGGCGCGCATCATCAGGTATCGGCGCGGCCCGTCGTGCAGCGCGCCCGGCGGATCGCCCCACCGCAGGCGCGCGCGCAGGCCCGCCGGCGGCGGCCCGCCGTCCTCGAACGTCCCGTTCCGATCGCTCATCGCCGCACTCGCCGGACCCGTCGATCGGATCGATGTTACTTGATCGTTCGAGGGTCGAACCCTAGACTTTTTGCTCGTCCCGCCGGCGCCCGCGTCCGGATCCGCGCGCGGGACGCGCGGGAGCGCCGATGAGGATCGCAGTGCTGGGGGGAGGCCACGGCAGCTACGCCGCGGCCGCGGACCTGTCCGAGCGGGGACACGAGGTGCGGCTGTGGCGGCGCGACGCGCGGGCGCTCGAGCCGGTCCGCGCGAGCGGCTCGATCGGGCTGATCGACCACGCGGGGCGCCGGCGCGTGCCGATCGCGTGCGCGACCGCCGACATCGGCGAGGCGGTGCGCGGCGCCGAGCTGCTGCTGATGCCCTCGCCTGCGATCGCGCAGGACGACATCGCCGACGCGATCGCCCCGCACCTCGTCGACGGCCAGGTCGCCTTCCTGCCGCCGGGCACCTTCGGCAGCGTGACGATGGCGCGCCGCACGGCCGCCGCGGGCAGCCGCGCGCGGGTGCTCTGGGCCGAGACCGGCACGCTGCCCTACCTCGCCCGCCGGCGCGCGCCCGACGAGGTCGCGATCACCATCCGCGCGGTGCGCCTGCCGACCGGCGCGTATCCGGCGCGGCGCGCCGACGAGGCGCTCGCGACGATCGCGCGCGCGTATCCGTCGGTGCAGCCCTGCGGCGACGCGCTGTCGGGCGCGCTGATGAACGCGGGCCCGGTGATCCACCCGCCGCTGATCCTGATGAACGCGGCGCCCCTGCAGCACTTCCCGAAGTGGGACATCCACGCCGAGGGCACGCAGCCGTCGGTGCGCGCGGTCACCGACGCGCTCGACGCCGAGCGCGTCGCGGTGCGCGAGGCGCTCGGCTACGGGCCGCCGCACTTCCCGCTGCGCGACCACTACACGTCCGACCGCTGGATGTACGGCGACGCGCACAAGCGACTGACCGACTCGGGCGACTGGCGCGAGCACATCGACCTGCACACCCATCGCTACATGACCGAGGACACGGTGCTCGGCCTCGCGTTCCTCGCGTCGGTCGCGCGCTGGGCGGGCGTCGACGCACCGGTCGCGCACGGCCTGCTCGCGGTCGCGGGCGCGATCCTCGGGCGCGACCTGCGGCACGGGCCGCGCACGCTCGAGGCGCTCGGGCTCGCCGCGCTCGACCGCGAGGCGCTCGCGCGCGGGCTGCGCGAGGGCGGGCTGTGAGCGCGGCGCCGGCGGACGAGGCGCCGCGCGCGAGGATCGCCGCGGCCGGCGCCGGCCGCATGGGTCGCGGCATCGCGATCGCGTTCGCCTGGGGCGGGCACGAGGTCGATCTCGTCGATCTCAAGCCGCGCGAGCCGCGGGCCGTCGCGCGGCTCGAGGCCGACGCGCGCGAGGAGCTCGCCTCCAGCCTCGGCATGCTCGCCGAGCTCGGCGCGCTGCCGGCGGAGGCGGTCGGGCGGCTGCTCGCGAGGATCCGCTTCGTGCCGGAGTCCGGCGCCGCCGAGGCGCTCGGCCGCGCGGACGTGGTGTTCGAGGCGGTGCCCGAGACGCTCGAGGCCAAGCGCGAGGCGTTCGCGCGGCTGTCGGCCGAGTGCCGGCCGGACGCGGTGCTCGCCTCCACCACGTCGACGATCCTCGTCACCGACCTGGTGCCGCTCGTCGAGCGTCCCGAGCGGCTGCTGAACGCGCACTGGCTGAACCCCGCGTACGTGATCCCGCTGGTCGAGCTGAGCGTGCACGCCGGCACCGCGCCGGAGGCGGTCGCACGGCTGCGCGCGATGCTCGAGGACATGGGGAAGGTGCCGGTCGTCTGCGGCCCGGCCCCCGGATTCATCGTGCCCCGGCTGCAGGCGCTGATCATGAACGAGGCGGCGCGGATGATCGACGAGGGCGTCGCCACCGCCGAGGACATCGACCGCGCGACGCGGTACGGGCTGGGGCTGCGGTTCGCCGCGATCGGGGTCGTCGAGTTCATCGACTTCGGCGGCAACGACATCCTGTACCACGCGAGCCGCTACCTCTCCGGCGCGCTGAGCCCGGAGCGCTACACCGCGCCCGAGGTCGTCGACCGGATGATGCGCGAGGGCCGCAACGGCCTGCGCTCCGGACAGGGCTTCTACGACTACCGCGACCGCGACGTCGCGGCCTACCGCAAGGACGTGCTGTCGCGTACCCTCGCGATGCTGCGCCACGCCGGGCTGCAGCGCGCCCCGCGATGAGCGGCGCCCGTTCCCCGGCCCCCCGCCACCGCCCACAGGAGTGAACCGCATGACCCGAACCGTCCGGATGCCCCGCCGACTCGCCGCCCGCGCCGCGCTCGGGCTCGCGCTGCTCGTGCCGGCGGCGCACGTCGCCGCGCAGGAGATCACGCTGCGGGCCGTCAACGCGTTCCAGGAAGGCACGTACTTCGCGCGGAACTTCGAGCGCTGGGTGCAGAAGGTCAACGCCGAGGGCAAGGGGATCGTGCAGATCAACTACATCGGCGGCCCGAAGGCGATCCCCACCTTCGAGCAGCCGAACGCGCTGCGCAGCGGCGTGGTCGACCTCGCGAACACCACCACGTCGTTCACCGCGACGGTCGCGCCCGAGGCGCTCGCGCTGAACTACACCGACATGTCGATGGCCGAGATGCGGAAGAACGGCACGCTCGACTACATCAACAACGTGATGCTCGAGAAGGGGCTGTACTACTTCGCGCGCACCGGCGAGGGCATCCAGTACTACCTGTACTCGAACAAGCCGGTGCAGAAGGCCGACCTCACCGGCCTGAAGGTCCGGATCGCGCCGATCTACCGCGACTTCTTCCAGAAGCAGGGCGCGACCGTCGTGCAGATGGCGCCGGGCGAGGTCTACACCGGCCTCGAGCGCGGCGTCGTCGACGGCTACGGCTGGCCGCTGATCGGCATCTTCGACCTGGGCTGGCACGAGCGCACCAAGTTCCGCGTCGAGCCGGGGTTCTACGCGCTCGAGCTCGGCATCCAGTTCAGCGCCGCCACCTGGAAGAAGCTCACGCCGCAGCAGCGCGCCTTCCTCGAGAAGCAGGGCCAGGCGCTCGAGGCGACGCTGATCGAGCAGGCGAAGGCCGACGGCGCGGCCGAGGCCAAGCGCCAGCAGGAGGCCGGCATCCAGATCGTGCGCCTGCCCGAGGCCGAGGCGAAGGCGTTCACGAAGGCCGCGTACGACGCCGCCTGGGACGGACTCGTGAAGGCGAGCCCGACGCACGGCCCGAAGCTGCGCGCGATGATGGCGCCCAAGTGATCGCCGGGCCGGTGCACGCGTCCCCGCCCGGCCCGACCGCGCCCGCCCCGTGCACGGCGGGCGCGCCGTGAGCGCCTGGTCCCGGGTGATGCAGGCCTGCGGCGCGCTGTCGGCCGCGATCCTCGGCATCGTCGTCGCGCTGGTCTGCTGGGACGTGCTGCTGCGCAACCTCGGCGGACCCAGCCTGCCCTGGATCGTCGAGGTCACCGAGTACTCGCTGCCGCTCGCGACCTTCCTCGCCGCGCCCTGGCTGATGCACCGCCACGAGCACGTGCGGCTCGACCTGCTGTCGAACACGCTGTCCACGCGCAACCTCGCGCGGATCGAGCGCGTGTCGGCCGCGGTCTGCCTCGCCGTCAGCCTCGCGATCGTCTGGTACTCGATCCGCGTGATCCTCGACGCGCGCGGCGTCGGCTCGCTCGTCATCAAGAGCATCGTGTTCCCCGAGTGGTGGCTGTTCGTGCCGGTGCCGCCGTGCTTCGCGCTGCTCGCGATCGAATGCGCGCGCCGCCTGCTGTTCCCGCCGCCGCCCGCGCCGCCGGGCGCGACCGCGGGCCTCGCGCCGCCGGGCGAGGACGGGAGCCCCGCCCGATGACGCCCTGGTACGAGACCCTCGCGCTGCTGTTCGGCGTGCTGACGGTCCTGCTGCTGGTCGGGCTGCCGGCCGGCTTCGCGTTCCTCGCGATCAACCTGGTGGGCGCGGTGATCTATCTCGGCGGCGAGGCCGGGCTGATGCAGGTCGTGCGCAACGGCGTCGCCTCGATCACCAACTTCTCGCTGACCCCGATCCCGTTCTTCGTGCTGATGGGCGAGGTGCTGTTCCACACCGGCGTCGCGATGAAGGCGATCGACGCGTTCGACAACCTCGTCTGGCGCATGCCCGGGCGGCTCGCGGTGATCGCGGTGGTGGCCGGCACGGTGTTCTCGGCGATCTCGGGCTCGACCGTCGCGACGACGGCGCTGCTCGGCGGGCTGCTGATGCCGGAGATGCTGCGCCGCGGCTACCAGCCGCGGATGGCGATGGGGCCGATCATGGCGATCGGCGGCGTCGACATGCTGATCCCGCCGTCGGCGCTCACCGTGCTGCTCGGCAGCCTCGCCGGCATCTCGATCTCGGGGCTGCTCGTGGCGGGCGTCGTGCCCGGCATGCTGCTCGCGGCGCTGTTCGTCGGCTGGATCGTCGTGCGCTGCGTCATGCAGCCGTCGCTCGCGCCCTCGTTCGAGCACGAGCGGGTGAGCGGCTGGCGGCGCTGGCGCCCCCTCGTGGTCTACGTGACCCCGCTGGTGGCGATCTTCGTCGTCGTGATCGCGTCGATGACGGCGGGCTGGGCCACGCCCACCGAGTCGGCGGCCGTCGGCGCCGCGGCGACCGTGCTCGTCGCGGTCGCGTACCGCGCGATGACCGTCCGGGCGCTGATGCGGTCGCTGACCGGCACCGCGGCGATCTCGGGCGTGATCCTGTTCATCATCATCGGCGCGACCACGTTCTCGCAGATCCTGTCGTTCTCGGGCGCGACGAACGGCCTGGTGTCGCTGGTGCAGGGCGCGGGGCTGCCGCCCTACGCGGTGCTGATCGGCATGATGGCGATCCTGCTGGTGCTCGGCTGCTTCGTCGACCAGGTCAGCATGATGCTGATCACGCTGCCGTTCTTCATGCCGCTGGTCCAGCACTTCGGCTGGGACCCGCTGTGGTTCGGCGTGATGTTCCTGATCTGCATGCAGCTCGGGCTGCTGACCCCGCCGTTCGGGATGCTGCTGTTCACGATGCGCGGCGTCGCGCCGAAGGAGATCCCCACGAAGGAGATCTTCGCGGCGGTGATGCCGTACGTGGGCTTCGGCCTGCTGATGCTCGCGCTGGTGATGGCGTTCCCGCCGCTGGCGACCTGGCTGCCGAAGCTGCTGCTCGGACGGTGAGGCGGCGCGGCCGGCGCGCCGCCCGTCTCAGCGCGAGGCGGTGCGCGCGGCCGACGGGGCGGGCTTCTGCTTCGGCAGCGCCGCGCGGGCCCGCGCGAACACCGGGCCCCACGACGGATGGCCGGCCTCGGCCGGCGCGAGCCGGAAGGCGGGATCGAGCGCGAGCAGCGCGTCGAAGGTCCGGCGGCACGCGCCGACCTGCTCGAGCAGGCACTGGCTGAACGCGAGCGTCTTCAGCGCGCGCAGCCGCAGCTCCGCGGGCTCGGCGGCGATCTCGGGCGCGTCCTTCAGGGTCCGGATCGCCTCCGCGTAGCGTCCCTGCTCGTACTGCGCGACGCCCCGCTCGATTCGCCGGCGGCCGTCGGTCACCTCGGGCGCGCGGGCCGCGGGCGCGGGCGCCGGCGTCGCGGCCACCGGCGGCGCGACCGCCGCGGGCGCGGGGGCCGGGGCCTGCGGCGCGGCGACCGACGGGGGCGCCGCCACGGGCGTCGCCGCCCCCGTATCGGACTCGGGTACGCCGGCGCAGCCGGCGAGCGCCGCGGCGAGCAGTGCCGCGGTCGCGCGGGAGCGGGTGATCATCGGGCGGACTCCTGGATGCGGTGGTTCAGGGTGACGGGGCGCCCGGCCTGCACCTCGATGCGCAGCACCGCCGGCGGCGCCGCGGGGTTGCGCAGCTCCACGCGGTACGAGCCGGGCGGCAGCTGGATCGACTTCATCGGCGGCGTGACGCCGCGCGAGACGCCGTCGATCCAGACCTCCGCCCAGGGCGAGATCGCGAGGCGGAGCGTGCCGGGCGCGTCGGCGGCCGGCGCGGAAGGGGCGTCCGAGAAGGTCGATTTCGTCACCGACGGCGGCGGTGACGAGGCCGCCGGCGACCGGGCGGGAGCCGGCGCGGACGCGCCCGGTGCCGCCGTGGCCGGAGATGACGTGGCCGGCGAGGACGGGGCCGGTGCCGCTGCGCCCGGTGTCGCCGCGGCCGGTACCGTCGCGGTGCCGGCGGCGGGCCGCGGGGTCGGCATCCGGGGGACCCTCGGGGCCTTC
>DASPJX010000095.1:0-3453 GCA_035628395.1 Burkholderiaceae bacterium
GGGCGAGCCAGGACTTCGCGCCCCGGTCGAGCCCCGCCTCCCGCAGGTACTGGAACTGCAGGTCCCACGCGTACCGGATCGGACTGTGCACGTACGAGACGTGCAGCTGGTCGGGCCCGGTGATCACGCCCTTCGCGACGGCGTGGTTGCTCGAGACCACGAGGTCGTAGGCCGTCACGTCGAGCTGCTCGATCGCGAGCGGCATCAGCGGCAGGTACGTCCGGAACGAGCGGGCCGCGCGCGGCAGCCGCTGGATGAAGGTCGTGCGCACCGTCCGGCCGCCGAGGAAGGCCCGCTCGTCCGGCGGCAGGAAGTCGACCACGCCGTAGAGGTCGGCGTCGGGATAGACCTTCAGCAGCTGCTCGACCACGCGCTCCGAGCCGGCGTACGTGGCGAACCATTCGTGGACGATCGCGACCTTCATCGTGCGCGCTCCGCGGAGTCGGCGAGGCCCCGATCGGGGGCGCTCAGGTGCCGCAGCGCGGCGCGAAGCACCGACGGCCGCAGCGAATCGGACAGGCGCAGGCCGTCGACGCGCCGTCGGGCGGCGCGGGCGTACAGCACCAGCAGCGTCGACTCGGCCGCGACCGCCGAGATCGCCGCACCGGCCAGGCCGTGGCGCGGCACCAGCAGCAGGTTGAGGACCACGCTCGCGGCGGCGGCGCACGCCATGTAGACGATCTTGCCGCGGACGTGCTCGCGCGCGAACAGCACCGAGCCGTAGGCGTGCTGGACGAAGCGCACCGGCACCGCGAGCGACAGCAGCGCGAGCGCCGGCCCCGCCGCCGCGTAGCGCTCGCCGAACAGCACGGCGATCCACAGCGGCGCGAACGGGCCGAGCGCGGCGAGGATCGCGAGGCCCATCGCGAGGTGGGCGGCGACCCCGACGTGGAAGGCGGCGTCGAAGGTCCGGCGATCGTGCGCCCACCAGCGCAGGAGCCGCCCGGCGAGGAACTTCGAGTAGACGACGCCGGGCAGCACGAAGGCCGCCTGGACCAGCAGGAAGGCGACGTTGTAGAGCGCCGCCGGCTCGGCGCCGAGCAGCCGCTCGACCATCGCGACGATGCCCTGCGAGTACACGAGATAGAGGAACGTCACGGCGGCGTACGGCGTCGCCTCGACGACGACCTCGCGCAGCCCGGGCGTGTCGGCACGGGCGTGCCCCCTCGGGTCGATCGTCGCGCCGCCGGGTGCCGGCTCCCGCCGCGGGCCCTCCGTGTCGGGCTCCGGGTGCGCGTGACCGACGAGCCGCAGCTCGCCCCGCGCGAGCGAGGCGAGCGAGGCGAGCGACAGGGCCGCGATCGCCGCGCCGACGGCCGCGTAGCCGGCGAGCACGGCGTGCAGGCCGAGCGCGTCGCCCCTCCAGGCGAGCAGCAGCGCGGCCACGGCCAGCGTGCGGCCCGCCTGCGTCGCCGCCTGCCAGAGCGCGAGTCGCGAGAACCGCTCCTCGAGCTGCAGCCGCGCCGCCACCGTCTCGGCGAGTCCCTGCGCGAGCAGCACGGGCATCAGCAGCGACGCGGTGCGCCACGGCGCCTCGGCCGCGGGCGCCGTCCAGGCGACCCACCCCGCGAGCGCGGCCGCGGCCGCGAGCGCGGCCGCGGCGTTGACCGCGAGGCCGGGCCGAATCCAGCGGATCCCCGACCAGCCCTCCCGGCCGAAGAGCTGCAGCCAGAACCAGCCCGCACCGAGCGTGGCGACCGGGGTCAGCAGGTTGACCGCGGCGAGCAGCGCGGCGAGCCGGCCGTACGCCTCGACCGGCATCCCGCGGGTCAGCATCGCCTGCGCGGCGAAGGCGAGGACGACCGTGCCGCCGGTGCCGGCCAGGAGCGACAGCAGCGCGCGGCCGAACGACGCGCGCCCGTCGCCCGCTCGGCCCGCGCTCATGCCCGCGCCCCGTCGGCGGGGCGGCGCTCGCCCGGGCCGGTCCGTCCGCCGTCCAGTCCGTACACCGCGAGATAGGCGTCCAGCATCGCGTCGGGCGAATGCCGCGCGGCGAGGCGGCGCGCGTGCGAGCCCATCCGCTCGCGCAGCGCCGGATCCGCCAGCAGGCGGGCGGCCGCCTCGGCGAAGCCCGCGGCGTCTCCCTCGGCGACGAGGAACCCGGTCTCGCCGTGCACGACGATCTCGTCGATGCCCGGCACGTCGGAGGCCACCACCGGCAGGCCGAGCTGCATCGCCTCGAGCAGCGCGATCGGATGGCCTTCCCACCGCGACGGCAGCAGCAGCAGCGCGCAGCGCGCGGCTCGCCGCAGCGCGTCGTCGCGGGCGAGCGCGCCGTGGATGGCGAGACGATCGCCGAGCCCCGCGGCCCCGGCGCGGGCGTGCAGCGCCTCGTGCAGCTCGCCGCCGCCGATGACCTCGAGTCGCGACGTCGGCGGCAGCCGGCGCAGCACGTCGACGAGCAGGAGCGGATTCTTCTGCTCGGTCAGCCGTCCGAGGAAGCCGATCGCGTCGCCGCGCGGCTCCCGGAGGAGGGCGGGGTCGACCGACACCGCGTTCGGGATCAGCGCGCCCGCGCGGGGCGACAGGCCGTGCTCGCGCGCGACGCGCCGGTCGCCCTCGGACACGAAGGTCGTCGCGTCGGCGGACCGCAGGCACAGCGCCTCGGCGGCGCGAGCGAGCCGTCGCACGAGCGGCGGCTTCGCCACGAAGTGGAAGCCGTGGACCGTGTAGACGAACCGCGCCTTCGGGCGCGGCGGACCCATGGCGAGCGCGGCCGGCAGGCCCGCGCGCGCGCCGTGGGCATGGACGACGCGGGCGCCGCCGTCGCGCAGCAGCCGGCGCAGCGCCGCGGCGATCCGGGGCGTGCCGCCGCGGCTCGTGAAGTCCAGCGGATGCACGGTCAGGCCGAGCGCGGCCCCCGCGCCCGCCAGCCAGCTGTCCGATTGCGTGACCAGCGCGACGTCGATCCCGCGCTCGCGCAGCCCGCGCGCGATCGTCATCACGGCGGTCGTGCCGCCGCCCGGGCGGCCGTCGCCGACGACCTGGAGCACGGCGTCGCGCGGCGGATCAGCGCTCATTCATCACGACCCCGGCGATGCGCGCGCCCGCCGTCCCGAGCCGATCGATCAGCAGGCGCATCCGGCGCAGCCGGCTGGCGCCCCGTCGACCCACGACGACCGTGGCGCCCGCCCGCGCCGCGACGAGCGCGGCATCCGCACCGTCGACGCCGGCGGAGGTGTCGACGATCACGTGCGCGTAGCGCCGCGCCAGCTCGTGGAGCAGCGCGGCGAACGCCGGCCGCAGCAGCAGCTCCTGCGGATTGGGCGGCGGCGGACCGGCGCACAGCACGTGCAGGTCGCGCACGCCGGGCAGCGGACGCACGACGCCCGAGGTCACGTGGCCGGCCAGCAGCGCGGACAGCCCGGTGCCGGGCGGCATCGCGAGCGTGCGCTCCAGGCTCGGTCGCCGCTCTCGCCGGAATGGAGCCGTTCGAGGCGATGGACCCGATTT
>DASPJX010000096.1:0-14831 GCA_035628395.1 Burkholderiaceae bacterium
CCGCCTCGGCCGCTCGCGGTCGGTCGAGCGCCGCCGCCGCCCTCCGACAGGCCGGGGTCGCGCGGCCGGATAGAATCCCGGCGCCCGGGCCGGCGGCCCGGCCCGATCCTCCCGGCCCCGTGCCCGTCCCGTCCTTCTCGCCGAGCCACCGACATGATCCGATTCAAGCGACTGAGCGACCTCGACCTCGCCGGCAAGCGCGTGTTCGTCCGCGCCGATCTGAACGTGCCCCAGGACGACGCGGGCGCGATCACCGACGACACGCGCATCCGCGCCTCGGTGCCGGCGATCGAGCACTGCCTGCGCGCCGGCGCGGCGGTGATGGTCACCTCCCACCTCGGTCGCCCGACCGAGGGGACGCTGCGCCCCGAGGACTCGCTCGCGCCGGTCGCCGCGCGGCTGTCGGAGCTGCTCGGCCGGCCGGTGCGGCTGCAGGCCGACTGGGTCGACGGCGTCGAGGTCGCGCCGGGCGAGGTCGTGCTGCTCGAGAACTGCCGGGTGAACAAGGGCGAGAAGAAGGACGACGAGGGGCTCGCGCGCCGGATGGCCGCGCTCTGCGACGTCTACGTCAACGACGCCTTCGGCACCGCGCACCGGGCCGAGGCGACGACCCACGCGATCGCGCGCTTCGCGCCGCAGGCCTGCGCGGGCCCGCTGCTCGCCGCCGAGCTCGACGCGCTCGGCAAGGCGCTCGGCGCGCCGCGCCGCCCGCTGGTGGCGATCGTCGCCGGCTCGAAGGTCTCGACCAAGCTGACGATCCTCGAGTCGCTGTCGACGAAGGTCGACCGGCTGATCGTCGGCGGCGGCATCGCCAACACGTTCATGGCGGCCGCCGGGCTGCCGATCGGCCGCTCGCTCGCCGAGCCCGACCTCGTCGACGCCGCGCGCGCGATCATCGAGGCGATGAAGGCGCGCGGCGCCGACGTGCCGATCCCGACCGACGTCGTCGTCGCGAAGGAGTTCTCGGCGAGCGCCGCGGCCACGACGAAGGCGGCCGCCGACGTCGCCGCCGACGACATGATCCTCGACATCGGCCCGCGGACCGCCGAGGCGCTCGCCCGCACGCTCGAGACCGCCGGCACGATCGTCTGGAACGGGCCGGTCGGCGTGTTCGAGTTCGACGCGTTCGCGAAGGGGACCGAGACGCTCGCGCGCGCGATCGCGGCGTCCGACGGCTTCTCGATCGCCGGCGGCGGCGACACGCTCGCCGCGATCGCCAAGTTCGGCATCACCGACCGGATCGACTACATCTCGACCGGCGGCGGCGCCTTCCTCGAGTTCCTCGAGGGCAAGACGCTGCCGGCGGTGGCCGCGCTCGAGGCGCGCGCCTGAGCCTCAGAGCACGCTCGAGCAGCCGGCCCGTCGCCGGGCCGCGCGCAGGTAGCGGTCGAACGTCATCGCGACGGGGCGCACGAAGAAGCGTCCCGTCCCGGTGACCGCGATGCCGTCGGCGTCGACGCGCACGAGGCCCAGCGCCTCGAGCTCGCGCAGCTCCCGGAGCTCCTCGGCGAACACGCGCCGCGGGTCGACCAGGTAGCCGCTCTCGAGCGCGGCGAACGACACCTCGCCGCCGCACATGATCGCCATGATCGTGCTGCGCCGGAGCATGTCGTCGCGGTCGAGCTCGATGCCGCGCGCGATCGGCAGCCGGCCGCCGCGCACCGCGTCGGCCCATTCGTCGAGCGTGCGGTGGTTCTGCGCGTAGCACGGACCCATGCGGCCGATCGCCGACACGCCGAGCCCGAGCATGTCGCAGTCGGGCTGGGTGGTGTAGCCCATGAAGTTGCGGTGCAGCGTGCCGCGCCGCTGCGCGACGGCGAGCGCGTCGCCGGGCAGCGCGAAGTGGTCCATGCCGATGTGGACGTAGCCTTCGGCGCCGAGGCGTCCCGCCGCCGCGCGCATCATCGCGACCCGCTCGCCGGCGCCCGGCAGCGCGCCGGCGTCGATGCGGCGCTGCGGCTTGAAGCGCTCGGGCAGGTGCGCGTAGCCGTAGACCGCGACGCGGTCGGGCCGCAGCTCGCACAGCGTGTCGAGCGTGCGCCCGAAGCTCGACGCGGTCTGGCGCGGCAGGCCGTGGATCAGGTCGACGTTGATCGACGCGAAGCCGATGTCGCGCGCGGCGCGGGTCAGCTCGAACACCTGCGCCGTCGACTGCACCCGGTGCACCGCCCGCTGGACGTCCGCGTCGAAGTCCTGCACGCCGAAGCTCAGCCGGTCGAAGCGCAGGCGGGCGAGCGCACGCAGGCGCTCGGCGTCGACGGTGCGCGGGTCCACCTCGATCGAGCGCTCGGCGCCCTCGGTGAACGCGAAGCCGCGCTCGAGCGCGTCGACCAGGGTCCGCAGCGCGGCGTCGTCCAGGAAGGTCGGCGTCCCGCCGCCGAGGTGCAGCTGGCTCACCGGCTCGCGACGGCCGAGGCGTGCGGCGTACAGCCCGATCTCGCGCGTCAGGTCCTCGACGTACGCGACGCCCCGTCGGCGGTCGCGGGTGGCGATCTTGTTGCACGCGCAGTACCAGCAGACCGACTCGCAGAACGGCACGTGCACGTACACCGACAGCGGCGCGTGTCCGACGGTCGAGGCGCGCCGGCGCAGCCACGCCTCGAGCGCGCGGTCGTCGAAGTCCTCGGCGAAACGGTCGGCGGTCGGGTACGAGGTGTAGCGCGGCCCGGTCGTGTCGAAACGCTCGATCAGCCGGGCATCGGGCGCGCTCGCGGCGGCGCCGTCGATCCCGGGGGCGTGGGGCGTCGGGAGGGCGGATTCCATGGGAATCACTGTCGCACAGCACTTCCCGAGGGATTTGACGGCGATCAAGTTCGACTAAGATGGCGGACATCCAGGGAGAAGAACACGTGTCCGTCCATCCGGCCGCCTCGGCGGGCCCGAACGCGGCCGCGCCCGGCGCGGTGCCGGTCCAGGCCATCAACTGCGGCGACTGCGGGCTGCGCGACATCTGCCTGGTCGAGGGCCTGAGCCCGGCCGAGCTCGACCGGCTGACCGGCATGGTCGCCACGCGCCGGCGCGTCCGGCGCGGCGAGCCGCTGTTCCGCGCGGGCGACCGCTTCGACGCGGTCTACCCGATCCGGCTCGGCTTCTTCAAGACGCGCGCGGTCTCGGACGACGGGCGCGAGCAGGTCACCGGCTTCCCGATGCCGGGCGACATCCTCGGTTTCGACGCGATCAGCAGCACCCACTTCCAGTGCGACGCGATCGCGCTCGAGGACGCCGAGGTCTGCGTCGTGCCGTTCGAGCGGCTCGAGTCGCTGACGCGCGAGTTCAGCACGCTGCAGCGCCAGCTGCACCGCGTGCTGTCGCGCGAGATCGTCCGCGACCAGGGCGTGATGATGCTGCTCGGCACGATGCGCGCCGAGCAGCGGATCGCCACCTTCGTGCTGAACCTGTCGCAGCGCTTCCAGCAGCGCGGCTTCTCGCCCCGCGAGTTCATCCTGCGGATGACGCGCGAGGAGATCGGCAACTACCTCGGCCTGAAGCTGGAGACGGTGAGCCGCGCGTTCTCGAAGCTGCAGGACGAGGGCGTGATCGCCGTCGAGCAGAAGCGGCTGCGCATCGAGGACGTCGCGCGGCTGCGCGACATCGCCGGCGCGAGCTGCGCGGAGTGATCGGCGCGGAGTGATCGGCGCGCCCCGGCGGGGCGCCGCGCCGGCCCGGGCGCCGCCGCGTCCCTCGGCTCGCGCGGAACGGATGCGGCAGGCCGACTCAGGTCGCGCAGAACGGATGCGGCAGGCCGAGCGCGAGCGCGACGAGCGCCGCCAGCGCCATCGCCGCGAGCAGCGCGCCGCCGATCCTCGCCCCGGCCGACTCGATGCGGGCCGCCCGCGACGACGCGCCGCGTCCCAGCCGCCGCAGCAGGGCCTGCGCGGCCAGCAGGTTCGCGGTCGTTCCGGCGCCGAACGCGGCCATCGCCGCCGCGCCGAGCAGCGGGTCGCTCGCGAGCGCCGCGGTCGCGAGCGCCGAATAGAGCAGCCCGCAGGGCAGCATCGCCCAGGCGAGCCCCGCGACCACCGGGCGATGCCCGGGCGAGACGCCGAGCCGCGCGCCGAGGCCCCGCCAGGCGCGGGCGCCGAGCGCGTCGATCCACGCCGGCTGGCGTCCGAGCACCAGCAGCGCGAGCCCGAGCGCGAGCGCCAGCGCGTTGGCGGTGCCCCAGAGCGGGCGCATCAGCGGCAGCGCGTCGGCGCCCCAGCGCAGGATCCACGAGCCGCTGCCGACCGCGGCGCCGAGCAGCGCATAGCCGGCGATCCGGGCGGCGTGGAAGCCGAGGTCGGCGCGCAGCGCGGCGCCCGGCCCCGGGACGCGCCCGATCGGTCGGCCGGTGACCGCGTCGACCGGCTGCAGCGCGAACCCGCGGCGGACCGGCGCGGCGTGCCCGCCGGTGCCGTGCACCGCGACCCGCTGCAGCGCCGAGCACATCGCGACGCAGTGCAGTCCGCCCAGCAGCCCGAGCGAGCCGGCGGCGGCGAGCAGCACGAGCAGGCTCATCGGCTCAGGCCTCCGGCCCGCGGGCGGGGCCGTGCGGCGCGGACCGGCGGCGGTCCGCCGGCGCGTCGCCCGCGCGGGGGGCGGGACGGTCGGTCCGGTCGGCGCCGCGCGACAGCGTCCAGGTGACGAGCCCGGCCGCGGCGGAGATCGCCCAGAACGCGAAGAACGCGATCGAGAGGACCGCGTCCGGATCGGCCTCGATCGACGTTCCGAACGCCTGCACGTGGTGGGGGTCGAAGGCGGCGAAGACGACGATCTCCAGCAGGCAGGCGGCGACGAACGCCGGCCAGAGGACGGTGATCCACTCGCGGGCGCCGCGCGGCATGGCCGGGTCCGCGCTCACTCGGCGACGCGGCCGTCGGCGTCGACGCGCAGCGTGCGGCCGGCGCCCAGCGCGGCGCCCCGCGCGGCGATCCGCCAGTCCTGCGCCTCGATCGCCAGCCCCCAGCGGCCGGCGCCGACGAGCGGGCTGACGATCCGGTAGCCGCCGTCGGGCTGGCGGTCGAGGCTCAGCGGGCGGTCCTGCTCGGCGCGCACCGGATGGGTCAGCAGCACGCGGATCGAGGCGGGCGGATCGGCGAGGCCGGCCAGCCGCACCCGCAGGTCGTGATCGCCGCGCAGCTCGACCTCGGCCGACAGGCCGATCGCGCGGGCGCGCGACTCGCGCTCGAGCGAGCGGTTGACGGCGAGGCCGCGCTTGTACCAGTCCTCGGCGACGTTGCTGTCGGCGCGCTGGGCCGCGATCCACCAGGTAGCCGCGCCGGCGGCGACCGTCGCCGCGGGGATGCCGGCGACCAGCCAGACGAGGGGCTCGCGCCACGCGGGGCGGGGCGACGGGAGCGAGGCGGCGTCGGACATCGGGGGTCTCTCCTGCGGCCCCGTCAGCGGGGCACCATGAACGCGGCCTTCTCGTGCCGCGCGATCGACGGGTCGGTGCGCGAGCGCACCACGAAGCGGATCGGGTTGGAGCCCGGGGCGCCGACGCCGGCCGGCACCTGCACGCTCACCGCCACCGCGCGGTTGGAGGCCGCGTCGACGTCGAACTCGAGCGGGCCGGCGATCCGGATGCCGTCGAGCCCCTCGACCGAGACGGCGAGCCGCTGCGCGCGCTCGGAGGCGTTCATCAGGTGCAGCCGGAAGGTGTTCTCGACGTCGCCGGCGTCGACGATCCGCGCGAGCGCATGGCGGTCCCGGATCACGTCGACCTTGAGCGGATTGCGCACCGCGAGCGAGCCGGCGAGCCCGAGCGCGAGCGCGAGCAGCAGCGCGCCGTAGACCAGCACGCGCGGGCGCGCCACCCGGCGCAGCACCTGCGCCCGGTCGAGCCCTTCGGCCATCGCGCGCTGCGTCGAGTAGCGGATCAGGCCGCGGGCGTACCCCATCTTGTCCATCACCGAGTCGCAGACGTCGATGCACGCGGCGCAGCCGATGCACTCGTACTGCAGCCCCTGCCGGATGTCGATGCCGGTCGGGCAGACCTGCACGCACAGCGTGCAGTCGACGCAGCTGCCGAGCCCGACGGCCGCCGGATCGGTGCGGCGCGGACGCGAGCCGCGCGGCTCGCCGCGCCCGGCGTCGTAGCCGACGATCATCGTGTCCTCGTCGAACATCGCGCCCTGGAAGCGCGCGTACGGGCACATGTACGTGCAGACCTGCTCGCGCATGAACCCGGCGTTGCCCCAGGTCGCGAACGCGTAGAACAGCATCCAGAACCACTGCCAGGGACCGAGCTCGAGCGCCGCCGCCTGCGCGGCGAGCTCGCGCACCGGCGCGAAGTAGCCGATGAACGTGAAGCCGGTGAACAGCGCGAGCGCCGCCCACGCCGCGTGCTTGGCGGCCTTCGTGCGCAGCTTGCGCACCGACCACGGCGAGGCGTCGAGCTTCATCCGGGCGCCGCGATCGCCCTCGATGCGGTGCTCGATCCACATGAACAGCTCGGTGTAGACCGTCTGCGGGCACGCGTAGCCGCACCACAGCCGCCCGGCGACCGTGGTGAAGAAGAACAGCGCGAGCGCCGCCAGCACGAGCAGCCCCGCGAGATAGATGAAGTCCTGCGGCCACAGCACCAGGCCGAACAGGTGGAACTTGCGCGCGCCCAGGTCGAACAGCACCGCCTGGCGCCCGTTCCACGTCAGCCACGGCAGGCCGTAGAACAGCAGCTGCGTGAGGACCACCGCCGCCGTGCGCAGCCGCGCGAAGGTGCCGGTCACCGCGCGCGGGTAGACCTTGCGGTGCGCCTCGTACATCGAGAACAGCCCGCCGTCGTCGACGGGCTTCAGCGGGATCACCTTCCGCCCGCGGACCGGTGCCGGTGACGCCGCGGGCGGCCGGGACGGATCGGGTGCGGCCATCACCGGGAGGCGGTCGGCGCCGCGACGACGGGGGAGGGGGACGCGGCGGACGGCGCCGCGGGCGCCGGCGGCGCGGCGCGCGACAGACCGAGCACGTACGAGGCCAGCACGTGGATCTGGTCCTCGGTCAGCTTGTCGCCCCAGGCGGGCATCAGGTTGTCCCGCCCCTCGTTGATCGCCGCGGTCACCGCCTTCAGGCCGCCGCCGTGCAGCCAGACGCGGTCGGCGAGGTTCGGCGCGCCGATCGCCGCGTTGCCCCGTCCCTGCGGGCCGTGGCAGGCGGCGCAGGTGCCGAACCGCGCGCGGCCGAGCTCGGCCTTGACCGGATCGGTCGAGGCGCCCGACAGCGACAGCACGTACTGCGCGAGCTGCTCGACCTCCTGCGCGGAGCCGACCGCCGCGGCCAGCGCCGGCATCACGCCGTGACGGCCGCGGGTGATCGTCTCGACGACGCTCTCGGGCGAGTCGCCGTACAGCCAGTCCGCGTCGGTCAGGTTCGGGAAGCCCTTCGCGCCGCGGCCGTCGGAGCCGTGGCACTGCGCGCAGTTGTTCAGGAACAGACGCTCGCCGATCGCGCGGGCCTGCGGATCGCCGATCAACGCCGGGACCGGCCGCGCGCGGAACTTCGCGTAGAGCGGCGCCGTCGCGGCGGCGAGCGCCTTCGACTCGGCCTCGTACTCCGAGCGGGTCGACCACGCGAGCGCGCCGGGCAGCGAGCCCAGGCCCGGATACAGCCACAGGTAGATCACGGAGAACACGACGGTCAGGACGAAGAGGCCGCTCCACCAGCGCGGCAGCGGATTGTTCGCCTCGCGCAGGTCGCCGTCCCAGACGTGACCGGTGGTGCCGTCGGGCGTGGGCGGCGGACGCTTGCTGTTGACGATCAGCAGCACGAGGCACGCGAGGATCGAGACGATCGAGACGATCGCGACGAAGGGCGACCAGAAGCCACCGGTGAAGTCGGCCATGGGAAGGGTCTCGGTGTCGGGTTCAGTCGTCGAGCGGGAGGCGCGCGTCGCGCTCGAAGCGCGAGCGGTTGCGGGGCGAGTAGGCCCAGGCCGCGATCCCGACGAAGCAGGCGAGGGAGAGCGCGGTGATCAGGCCGCGGAGCAGATCGACGTCCATGGCGGCCTCCTCACTTGATCGCGGTGCCGAGGCCCTGCAGGTACGCGATCAGCGCGTCCAGCTCGGTCCGGCCCTTCACCGCCTCGGGCGCCTTCGCGACGTCCTCGTCGGTGTAGGGCACGCCGACGCGGCGCAGCGCGGTCATGTGCGCGGCGATCGTCGTGTGGTCGACGAGGTTCTTCGCGAGCCACGGATAGGCGGGCATGTTCGACTCGGGCACCAGGTCGCGGGGCGCGATCAGGTGCGCGCGGTGCCACTCGTCGTTGTAGCGGCCGCCGACGCGCGCGAGGTCGGGCCCGGTGCGCTTGCTGCCCCACTGGAACGGGTGGTCCCAGACGAACTCGCCGGCGACCGAGTACGGCCCGTAGCGCAGCGTCTCCGCGCGGAACGGCCGGATCATCTGCGAGTGGCAGTTGTAGCAGCCCTCGCGCTGGTAGACGTCGCGGCCGGCGAGCCGCAGCGCGTCGTAGGGCCGCAGGCCCTGCACCGGCTCGGTCGTCGACTTCTGGAAGTACAGCGGCACGATCTCCACCAGTCCGCCGACCGCCACCGTGAGCAGGGTCAGCGCGATCAGCGCGAACGTGTCGGTCTCGATCTTCTCGTGCGTGAGGGCCATGGTTCGTGTCCGTTGCGGTTCAGGCGTGCGCGGGCATCGCGGCGATCCGCGCCTCGACGGCCTTGCCGTCCAGGACGGTGCGCGCGACGTTCCAGGCCATGATCAGCATGCCGGCGAGGTAGAGCAGGCCGCCGAGCAGGCGCACGTAGTAGTAGGGGTAGCTCGCCTTCACCGACTCGGCGAACGAGTACGTCAGCGTGCCGTCGGGCTCGACCGCGCGCCACATCAGGCCCTGCGTCACGCCGGCGATCCACATCGCGACCGCGTAGAGCACGATGCCGACGGTGGCGAGCCAGAAGTGCAGCTCGATCGCGCGCACGCTGTGCATCCGCTCGCCGCCGAACAGGCGCGGGATCAGGTAGTACAGCGAGCCCATCGTGATCATCCCGACCCAGCCGAGCGCGCCGGAGTGCACGTGGCCGATCGTCCAGTCGGTGTAGTGCGACAGCGCGTTGACCGTCTTGATCGACATCATCGGACCCTCGAAGGTCGACATGCCGTAGAAGGACAGCGACACGATCAGGAAGCGCAGGATCGGGTCGTCGCGCAGCGTGTGCCAGGCGCCCGAGAGGGTCATGACGCCGTTGATCATCCCGCCCCAGGACGGCGCGAGCAGGATCAGCGAGAACACCATGCCCAGCGACTGCGCCCAGTCGGGCAGCGCGGTGTAGTGCAGGTGGTGGGGGCCCGCCCACATGTAGGTGAAGATCAGGGCCCAGAAGTGCACGATCGACAGCCGGTACGAGTACACCGGGCGCCCGATCTGCTTCGGCACGTAGTAGTACATCATCCCGAGGAAGCCCGCGGTCAGGAAGAAGCCGACCGCGTTGTGGCCGTACCACCACTGCACCATCGCGTCCTGCACGCCGGCGAACGCCGAGTACGACTTCATCGGGCCGGCCGGGATCGCGGCGCTGTTGACCACGTGCAGCAGCGCCACCGTCAGGATGAACGCGCCGTAGAACCAGTTGGCGACGTAGATGTGGCGCACGCGGCGCCTCGCGATCGTGCCGAAGAACACGATCGCGTACGCGACCCACACCAGCGTGATCAGGATGTCGATCGGCCACTCGAGCTCGGCGTACTCCTTCGAGCTGGTGTAGCCGAGCGGCAGCGAGATCGCGGCGGCGACGATCACCGCCTGCCAGCCCCAGAACGTGAACGCCACCAGCGGCCCGCCGAACAGGCGCGCCTGGCAGGTGCGCTGCACGACGTGGTAGCTCGTCGCGAACAGCGCGCAGCCGCCGAACGCGAAGATCACCGCGTTGGTGTGCAGCGGGCGCAGCCGGCCGTACGACAGCCACGGCAGGTCGAAGTTCAGCGCCGGGAAGGCGAGCTGCGCGGCGATCACGACGCCGACCAGCATGCCGACGACGCCCCACACCACCGTCATGATCGCGAACTGCCGAACGACCCCGTAGTCGTAGGTCGTGCCTGTCGTCGTGCCCACGTCGAACGCTCCCTGATTGCCTGGAAGCGATTCTCCCGATGCGCGCGACGCGCACCTTGATGCAGATCAAGGGTCCGCGCGGGGACCGGGCGGCGGCCCGTCGTCGTCGTCCTCGAGGATGCGCTCGCCCTCGTGCTCGACGTCCTCGAACTGGCCGTTCCGCACCGTCCAGGCGAGCACGGCCACGATCGCGAAGACCAGCACGACCGACAGCGGCACCAGCACGTACAGCACGTCCATCGACGGGTTCCCCGGATGAGGTCGGGCGGTGCGGACGTCCGGGACCGAGGCCGGCGCGGCCGTCAGCGCGACGCGGCCGCGGCCGCGATCGGAGGGGGCGACGCGGGCGCGGTCGGGGCGATCGCGGCGTCCGCCGGCGCGACGGCCGCGCCCGACGGCCGCGCGCGCGGCGCGAGCCGCATCGCGTTGAGCACGACCACGAGCGAGCTCGCGGCCATGCCGAGGCCGGCCAGCCACGGCGGCAGCAGCCCGGCGAGCGCGAGCGGGATCGCGAGCGCGTTGTACGTCGCGGCGAACGCGAGGTTCTGCGCGACGACCCGCATCGTCCGGCGCGCGAGCGCGCGCGCCTGCACGAGCGCGTCGAGCCGGCCGCCGAGCAGCAGCAGGTCGGCGTGGTGCTGCGCGAGCGCGGCGCCGGTCGCGAAGGCCACCGACAGGTCCGCGCGCGCGAGCACCGGCGCGTCGTTGATGCCGTCGCCGACCATCGCGACCCGCCGGTCGCCGCGCTGCAGCGCCTCGATCGCGGCGAGCTTGTCCTCGGGCGTCGCCCGGGCCCGCCAGCGCGACACGCCGAGCTCGGCGGCCGTGCGGGCGACGCGCCCGGGCTCGTCGCCCGACAGGATCTCGAGGGCCAGGCCGTCGCGGCGCAGCGCGGCGAGCGCGGCCGGCGCGTCGGGCCGCAGCGTCTCGGCGAGCTCGAAGCGGGCGACGACGCGGCCGTCGACCGACAGCGCGACCGGCGCGTCGGTCGGATCCCCGCCCGCCGGGCCGGCAGCGTCCGCGTCGCCGACGAAGCGCCGGCTGCCGAGCCGGACCGCGCGCCATGCGCCGTCGTCCCATCGGGCGCGCGCCGCGACGCCGCCGCCGCCGTGCTCGGCGACGTCGGTCACCTCGGGCAGCGGGGCGGGGGCGGGCAGCGCGCGGCGCAGCGCGGCCGCGACCGGATGCGTCGAGCCGGCCTCGACCGCGACCGCGAGCGCGAGCAGCGCGCGCTCGTCGAGGCCCGCCGCCTCCGCCGCCGCGGTCGGGCGCACCGCGGCGAGCGACAGCCGGTCGAGCGTCAGCGTCCCGGTCTTGTCGAACACGAAGGCCTGCGCCTGCGCGAGCGCCTCGATCGCCTGCGGCGAGCGCACGAGCAGCCCGGTGCGGGCGAGCGAGCCGGCCGCGGCGAGCAGCGCGGTCGGGGTGGCGAGCGACAGCGCGCACGGACAGGTGACCACCAGCACCGCCACCGCGACCTGGATCGCGCGCGACGGGTCGACGAACTGCCAGGCCGCCCACGACGCCGCGGCGAGGACGAGCACCGCGGCGAGGAACGGCCCCGCCCAGCGGTCGGCGAGCCGGGCGAGCCGCGGCTTGCGCGCCGAGGCCGCCTCGATCAGGTCGGCGATCTCCTGCAGCCGCGACTCGCGCGGGGCGCGGTCGAGCCGCAGCACCAGCGGGCCGCTCAGGTTCAGGCTGCCGGCCGCGACCGCGTCGCCGGGCGCCTTGGCGATCGGGGTGCTCTCGCCGGTCAGCAGCGACTCGTCGGCGTGCGAGCGGCCCGACTCGACGGTGCCGTCGGCCGGCACCGACTGCCCGACCGGGACGCGGACGCGGTCGCCGGCGCGCAGCCGCCGCAGCGTGACGGTGTCGACGACGCGGCCGTGCGCGTCCAGCCGCTCGACGGTCTCGGGCAGCCGCGCGAGCAGGTCGCCCACGCCGGCGAGCGCGCGCTCGCGCGCCGCCGACTCGAGCCAGCGCCCGACCAGCAGGAAGGCGACGAACATCGTCACCGAGTCGAACCAGATCTCGCCGCCGCCCGGCGCGGCGACGCTGCTCGCGACGAAGGTCACCGCGATGCCGAGCGCGACCGGCACGTCCATGCCGATCCGTCGCCCGCGCAGGTCGCGCCAGGCGTTGCGGAAGAACGGGCCGGCGGCGAACAGCAGCACCGGCAGCGTCAGCATCCACTCGGCCCAGCCGAGCAGGCGCACCAGGTCCTCGCCCATGTCGCCCGGCGCGGCGACGTAGCGCGGCACCGAGTACATCATCACCTGCATCATGCACAGCACCGCCACCAGCATCCGCCACAGCGAGGCGCGCCGCCCGGCGGCCTCGGCCGAGGCGAGCGCGCGGCGCGACACCGGGCGGGGCCGGTAGCCGAGCGCGGCGATCCGCCCGAGCAGCCCGGACAGCGGCTGCGCGTCGGGCCGGAAGACGAGCCGGGCGCGCCGCGTCGCGGCGCCGACCGAGACCTCGTCGACCGCGTCGCGCAGCGCCCGCTCGATCGCGACGACGCAGGCGGCGCAGTGCACGCCGTCGATCGTCAGCACCGCCTCGAGGCGGCGCGGCGCGCCCGGACGCGCCGGCAGCTCGCGCGCGACGTCGGCGAGCTCGGCGGGATCGTCGAGGTGCAGGTAGGCGGCGGCAAGGGCCATCGGGGCGGGCCGTGGGGGGCGACGCGACGATCATGCCAGCGCCTCCGGGCGGACGGCCGGCACGCCGTCGCGACGGCTTGACGCAGGTCAAGGCGACCGCGGATCGCTCCGAATCGTGGCACGATGCGCGTCTTCGCGACCCCCTCGGAACCCCGATCGATGACCATCCCCCGCGCCACCAAGATCGTCGCCACCCTCGGACCCGCGTCGTCGGAGCCGGCCGTGCTCGAGAAGATGATCCTGTCGGGCGTCAACGTGGTGCGGGTCAACTTCTCCCACGGCACCGCCGACGAGCACACCCGGGTGGTCGCGACGGTGCGCGACGTCGCCAACCGGCTCGGCCGCGACATCGGCGTGCTCGCCGACCTGCAGGGCCCGAAGATCCGGATCGGCCGTTTCGCCGAGGGCAAGGTGTCGCTGGTCGAGGGCGACCGCTTCACCTTCGACATCGACTGCGACATCGGCGACCAGCATCGCGTCGGGCTCGACTACAAGGACCTCGTCAACGACGTGAAGGCGGGCGACACGCTGCTGCTCAACGACGGCCGGATGGTGATGCGGGTCGACCGCGTGACCGCGAGCACGATCGAGTGCACGGTGACGCTGGGCGGCGTGCTGTCGAACCGCAAGGGCATCAACCGCCAGGGCGGCGGGCTGTCGGCGCCGGCGCTCACCGCGAAGGACATGGAGGACATCAAGACGGCGGTCGCGTTCGAGGCCGACTTCGTCGCGGTGTCCTTCCCGAAGCACGCCTCCGACATGTACATGGCGCGCGAGCTCGTGCGGGCGGCCGGCGGCCGGGCGCTGATGATCGCGAAGATCGAGCGCTACGAGGCGATCGGCAACCTCGAGGAGATCCTCAAGGCCTCGGACGGCATCATGGTCGCCCGCGGCGACCTCGCGGTCGAGGTCGGCGACGCGGCGGTGCCGGCGCTGCAGAAGCGCATGATCCGCATGGCCAAGGAGCTGAACAAGCTGACGATCACCGCGACCCAGATGATGGAGTCGATGATCGAGGCGCCGGTACCCACGCGCGCCGAGGTGTCGGACGTCGCGAACGCGGTGCTCGACGGCACCGACGCGGTGATGCTGTCGGCCGAGACGGCGGCCGGCAAGTACCCGATCGAGACGGTCGCGGCGATGGCCCGGGTCTGCGACGAGGCCGACCGCTCGGGCGGCTTCTCGCTCGACGCCGCGTTCCTGAACCGCACGTTCGGCCGGATCGACCAGGCGATCGCGATGGCCGCGCTGTTCACCGCCGGCCACATGCGGGTCAAGGCGATCTGCTCGCTGACCCAGTCGGGCTCGACCGCCCTCTGGATGTCGCGGCTCGACTCGGGCGTGCCGATCTACGCGCTGACGCCCGAGGAAGGCAGCCGGCGCCGGATGGCGCTGTACCGCGAGGTCCATCCGGTGCTGATGACCTTCAAGGCGTCCGACCGCGAGAACCTGCTGCTCGAGGCCGAGCAGAAGCTCGTCGACCTCGGCATCGTCCAGAACGGCGACCTGATGCTGCTGACGATCGGCTCGCCGATCGGCAAGTCCGGGGGCACCAACACGCTGCAGATCGTCCGGGTCGGCGAGCGGACCTGACCGCCCCGCTCGGGGCGCGCGCCGACGCTCGGCGAGTGCGTTTTTCCGCCGCCGCCCCGCTGCCCCCGGGGGCATAATCGCGCCCGGGACTTTCGCAGAGCCCCGGGGCGCGACGGCGGTCGGGGCTGTGCGAAATTTCACACAGGAGTCCGTCCATGCCCATCGTTTCGATGCGCCAGCTGCTCGACCACGCCGCCGAGAACGGCTACGGCATCCCGGCGTTCAACGTCAACAACCTCGAGCAGGTGCAGGCGATCATGTCCGCCGCCGCCGAGGTCGACGCGCCGGTGATCATGCAGGCCTCGGCGGGGGCCCGGAAGTACGCCGGCGAGCACTTCCTCAAGCACCTGATCCAGGCCGCGATCGAGTCCTACCCGACCGTGCCGATCGTCATGCACCAGGACCACGGCCAGTCGCCCGCCGTCTGCCGCGGCGCGATCGACCTCGGCTTCTCGTCGGTGATGATGGACGGCTCGCTGATGGAGGACGGCAAGACGATCTCGTCCTACGACTACAACGTCGAGGTCACCCGCAAGGTC
>DASPJX010000097.1:0-2062 GCA_035628395.1 Burkholderiaceae bacterium
TGAACGCGACCGCGAGATTGGCGGCGACGAAGCTGCGGCCGTCGCCGTGCTCGGCGCTGACGACGGCGAGGATCCGCTGCCGCGGGCCGGCGGGCAGCAGCGTGCTGCGCAGGCTCCGGAACGACTCGGCCACCGCGCCCGCAGGCTGCGCCGCGACCGGCAGCGCCGCCGCCCACGGTCGATCGTCGCCGTCCTCGAGCGTCGCGTAGTCGAACTGCTCGGCGAGCGCCGCGGCCACCTGGCTCCGCGTCGCGACCCGCAGCGCGACCGCCGACTCGCCGAAGCGCGTGCCGTGGGCGCGCTGGTGGTCGAGCACGCGATCGATCTGCTCGTCCGTCAGCGCGCGCCGGCGGGCGAGCAGCCGGCCGATCGGCACCGGCATCCGCGATCGGCCGTCCGACGCCCCGTCGAGCCGGTCGGCGCCGGAGGCGTGCAGCGGGGCGGCCGCGTCGTTCATCGCCGGAGTCCCGCGAGGCGTCGAAGCGCGGTCCCGGTCCCGCGCGCGGGCGTCGACGACGGGACGATCCCCAGCAGCGGCTGGCGCAGCGCGGCGGCGACGTCGCGCACCACGCGCAGCCGTCGGTCGCGCAGCTCGGCCAGCAGCGCGGCGAGCGCCCCGATCAGCGCACCGCCCGCCAGGCCCGCGGCGAGGAGGGGCAGGGGCTTGGGCGAGGAGGGCCGGGTCGGCACCGACGCCGACTTCAGCAGGGACACCTCGGGCTGCGGGTCCCGGCTCTCCAGCGCGGTCTGGTTGGCGCGCGCGAGCACCGCGTCGTACGCGCGCCGGGCGCTGTCGACGTCGCGCTGCAGCACGGCCGCGCGGTCGCGCGCGGCTCGCATCTCGGCCACCCGCCCGCGCTGCTCGTCGAGCGCGGCCTGCAGCGTGCGCAACTGGGACTGCACGACCCGAGCGCTCGCCCCGAGGCCCGCCGACGCGCGTCGGCGGGCGCTCTCGAGCCGGCTGCGGGCCTCGTCCAGGCGCGCCGCGGTCCGCACGACGTCGGGATGCGCGTCGCCGAGCCGCGTGCCGAGCTCCCGCCGCTGCAGCTCGAGGCGCGACGTCTCCTCGCGCAGCGACACCACCACCGGATCCTCGAGCACCTCGCGCACGTCCCCCGCGCCCCCGGCCGCCTGGCGCTCCCGCCCGGCGGCCTCGGCCGCCCGGGCCTGCGCGGCGACGATCTGCGACGACAGGTCCGCCAGTCGCGCGTTCTCGACGTCGAGCCGCTCGTCGGACACGAGCAGGCCCGTCGAGCGCTCGTGCTCGGACAGCCTCGCCTGCGCCTGCTCGAGCGCGGCCCGCAGCGCCCGGGTCCGCTCCTCGAAGAACGCGCTGTACTGCCGGGCGGGCTCGAGCCGCATCTCCACGGTCGTGTCGATGTACGCGCGGGTCAGCGCGTCGGCCATCGCGGCGGCGAAGCGCGGGTCGGACCAGGTGAAGTTCAGCGTCAGCACGCTCGAGTCGCGCGACGGCGACACGTCGGCGTCCCGGGCGAGGCGCGCGGCGAGCCACGGCCGCATCTCCACCCGACCGTCGGTCGCCTCGCGCCAGCGCGCGAGCCACGCGGGGTCGTCGGCCAGGCGCATCGCCTCGATCGCGCGCAGCATCACCCGCTCGCTGCGGAACACGTCGGCCTGCGTCGACACGTGGTTCGTCGCGACGCCTCCGGGCAGCGGCAGCCCGGCGATCGGATCGGACGTGCGCGGCGGCACGACGACCACCGTCGTCGCGGTGTAGCGCTCGGGCAGGAGCCACGCCGCCAGCGCCGCCAGCGTCGCCGTGCAGAGGGCGACGGCGAGCGCGAGCCGCCAGCGCCCCGCGAGCACCGCCGGCAGGCGCTGCAGCGCCGCGCCCTGGGCGGGATCCGGCGACGCGTCCATCGTCAGAACGCCTTCGGGTCGCCGCGGACCACCATCAGCACCGTCATCGCGAGGATCCTCAGGTCGAACCACACGGTCCAGCCGCGCAGGTACTCGAGGTCGTACTCGATGCGCTTGCGCATCGAGTCGATGTCGTCGCCGCCCCGGTAGCCGTTGACCTGCGCCCAGCCGGTGATGCCCG
>DASPJX010000098.1:0-3204 GCA_035628395.1 Burkholderiaceae bacterium
GTCGACCTGAAGGGCTACACGCTGAACGCGCGCACCGGGATCGTCGCGCGCCGCCCGGCCCCCGTGCAGGCCGCGTGGCTCGGCTTCCCCGGCACGATGGGCACCGACGTCGTCGACTATGCGATCGTCGACCCGGTGACCGCGCCGCCCGCGATGGCCGAGCACTTCAGCGAGAAGCTCGCCTGGATGCCCGAGTGCTACCAGCCGAACGACCGGCTGCGCCGCGTCGGCCCGACGCCCGATCGCGCCGCCTGCGGCCTGCCGGAGTCGGGCGTCGTGCTCTGCTGCTTCAACCACACGTACAAGATCCGCCCCGAGACCTTCGACGTCTGGTGCCGGCTGCTGCGCGACGTGCCGGGCAGCGTGCTGTGGCTGCTCGAGTCGAACCCGCAGGCGCGCGAGAACCTGCTGCGCGAGGCCGCCGCGCGCGGCGTCGAGCCGGGGCGGCTGGTGTTCGCGCCGCTGCGCGACACGCCCGACCACCTCGCGCGGCTCGTGCACGCCGACCTGTTCCTCGACACCCTGCCGGTCAACGCGCACACCACCGCGAGCGACGCGCTGTGGATGGGCGTGCCGGTGCTCACCTGCGCCGGCGACGCGTTCGTCGGGCGCGTCGCGGCGAGCCTCGTGCACGCGGCCGGCATCCCCGAGCTCGCGGTCGCCGACATGGCGCAGTACGAGGCGACCGCCCGCGCGATCGCGACCGATCCGGCGCGGCTCGCCGCGCTCAAGGCCAGGGTGGCCGACGCGCGGGACCGCTCGCCGCTGTTCGACGCCGCCCGCTTCGCGCGCTCGCTCGAGGACCTGTACGCCCGGATGATCGGGCGCTGGCGCGACGGGCTGCCGCCCGAGCACCTCGAGCCCCGGCCGCCGCGGGCCTGACCCCGGGCGGGCGGCGCCCGTCGGTGCGGGCGCACCGGCTCGATCCGCGGCCTCGCCACGGACGCCGGCGCGGTCCGGCCGCGCCCGCCGCTCAGCGCAGCGGCGACGTCCCGGCGTCGGGCCGCGCGGCGCGCGGCGTGCCGAACAGGCCCGCGGCCTCGCGGCGCCAGCGGTCCTGACGCTCGAGGCTGGCGATCTGCCAGCGCAGGTACTCGACCCGCGGGTCGTCGGCGCCGCGCAGCTCGATCTGGCGGGCGAGCTGCTCGCGCAGCGATCGGATCTGGGTCTGCATGTCGACCTCGCGGTGAACGTCGGGTATGGCCGGCATCGTACGACCGACCGGCGGTCGGTACCGTGAGCGAATGCTCGGCGCGGACGTCGGACCCGGGCGTGGCCCGGCCGCGCCGGCGGGCGCCGCCGGCCTCGCGGGTCGGCGCGGCGGTTCCGGCCGGCCGCGCCCGTTCCGAATCCCCGCGCCGGCGCATCGGCGTCCGGGCCGCCCGCGCTCGCGGCCCGCGCGGGCGGCCGGCCGGGTTGCTACAGTGGACGAGGATTCCCGGGAGGAGACACCACGATGGGCACCAGCCTGCACCCCACCGCCGCCGACGAGGCGTACCGCGTCGCGATGGACGCCTACCTTCGCGAGGGCGAGGCCCGCGCGTACGCGCTCGGCAACCGCGGCCCGATCCGCTACACCGACGACGGGCGCGTCCACCCCGACATCCTCGAGGCCTACCGGCGCTGCGGCTTCTACGTCTTCGAGGGCGTGCTGAAGCCCGAGGAGCTGGCCGAGATCGAGGCCGACATCCGCGACAACGTGCTCGGGCGCCTGCCGGTGCGCCGCGACGCGACCGTCGACGCGAAGGGACGCCCGGCGATCGGGGTCGGCCACGCCGCGCCGACGCTGTTCTGGTCGAAGCCGCTCGCCGACCCGTTCGGCGGCACCACGCTCGCCAACGGCCGGCATCCGGTCAAGATGCACGAGCCCTCGGCCGCGGCCGACGCGCCCGAGGAGATCGTCTACCTGATCCTCGGCTCGCTGCAGTTCTCCGAGACCCACCTGCGCGTCTACGGCCATCCGGACCTGCTCGCGGTCGCCGCGGCCGTCAACGGCGAGGACTTCACGCCGTTCAACGAGGCGCTGTTCATCAAGGAGCCCGGCCTGGGGGCGTCGGTCGCCTGGCACCGCGACGGGGTCACGCACTGGGACAGCCCCGACTGGGACGAGGGGACGCACGGCTTCAACTTCATGGCGCAGCTCTACGGCTGCACGCCGGCCAACGGCGTGTGGATCGTGCCGGGCTCGCACAAGCTGCGGACCGTCGACATCAAGGCGATGGTCGCGGCCGCCGGCTCCGAACGGCTGCCCGACGCGGTGCCGATCGTCTGCCGGCCGGGCGACGTCGCGATCACCAACCGGCAGGTGGTGCACGGCTCGTTCGCCAACACCAGCCCCGACTGGCGGATCACGCTGAACTTCGGCTTCCATCGCCGCCGCTCGGTGCTCGGCGTGATGGGCGGGGGCGTGCACGCGGCGCCCGCGGTGTTCGACGAGGCGCGGATCCGCGAGCGCGCGCGCGTGCTCGGCTACGCGATCGACGCGCGGCGCCGGCGCTTCCCGGACGAGCGCCGGTTCGACTACCAGCCCCACGTGCGGGAGGGCCTCGTCTACCGCTGGGACGAGGCGGCGCGAGCGGGCCTGAAGGACTACAACCTGCTCGACCTGAGCATCTGAATCGGGGCGGGCGAGGGGGGCCGCGGCCCCGCCTCGCCGACGCTCACGCCACCTGCGTGTCCACGTCGTCGAACCATCGATAGAGGGCGGGGAGCACCACGAGCGTGAGCAGCGTCGAGCTGATCAGCCCCGTGATCACCACCACCGCCAGCGGGCGCTGCACCTCCGAGCCGGGGCCGGTGGCGAACAGGAACGGTATCAGCGCGAGCGCGGCGACGGTGGCGGTCATCATCACCGGGCGAAAGCGCATGCGCGCGCCCACGATCACCGCCTCGGCCACGCCCATGCCCTGGGCGCGCAGATCGCGGATGTAGCTGATCAAGACCACCCCGTTGAGCACCGCGATGCCCCAGAGCGCGATGAAGCCCACCGAGGCCGGCACCGACAGGTACTCGCCCGAGACGAACATGCCGATCACCCCGCCCAGCGAGGCGAAGGGCAGCACCAGGATGATCAGCGAGGCGGTGCGCACCGAGCGAAACAGCAGGAACAGCAGGAAGAAGATCGCCGCCACCGTGATCGGCACGATCACCGACAGGTGCCCGAGCGCGCGCTGCATGTTCTGGAACTGACCGCCCCACTCGAGC
>DASPJX010000099.1:0-9942 GCA_035628395.1 Burkholderiaceae bacterium
GCGCTGCACGACCTCGCCGTCGAGCTCGAGCACCAGCCGCAGCACGCCGTGCGCGGCGGGATGCTGGGGTCCGAAGTTCAGCGTGTAGTTCTTGATCTCTGCCATGGATGTGTCCGGGCCGGGCGCTCAGCGCCCGATGCCGTAGCCCTCCTCGCGGATCACGCGGGGCACGTTCTCGCGCGGCTCGATCGTGACCGGCTGGTACACGACCCGCTTCTGCTCGGGGTCGTAGCGCATCTCGACGTGGCCGGTGACCGGGAAGTCGCGGCGGAACGGATGCCCGACGAAGCCGTAGTCGGTGAGGATGCGGCGAAGGTCGGCGTGCCCCTCGAACACGATCCCGAACAGGTCGAACGCCTCGCGCTCGAACCAGCCGAGCGAGGGCCAGACGCCGGTCAGCGAGTCGACGACCGGGAAGTCGTCCTCGGCACAGAAGGTGCGGACGCGCACCCGGTGATTCAAGGACACCGACAGCAGGTGCAGCACGACCGCGAAGCGCGCGCCGTCCCAGGCGCCCTCGCCGTAGTCGAGGTAGTCGACGCCGCACAGGTCGAGGGCGGTCTCGAAGCGCAGCGCCGGATGGTCGCGCAGCGTCTGCGCGACGGCGAGGTGGTCGCTCGCGCGGATCACGAGCGTGAGCTCGCCGAGCCGCTCGGTGAGCGACACGACGCGCTCGCCGAGCGCCTCCTCGAGCGCCGCCTTCAGGGTCGTCAGGTCTGCCATCGAGGGGGCTCCGTCAGCGGGCGATCGTGCTGGTGCGGCGGATCTTGTTCTGCAGCTGCAGGATCCCGTACAGCAGCGCCTCGGCCGTCGGCGGGCAGCCCGGCACGTAGACGTCGACCGGCACGATCCGGTCGCAGCCGCGCACCACCGAGTACGAGTAGTGGTAGTAGCCGCCGCCGTTCGCGCACGAGCCCATCGAGATGACCCAGCGCGGCTCGGCCATCTGGTCGTAGACCTTGCGCAGCGCGGGCGCCATCTTGTTGCACAGCGTGCCGGCCACGATCATCACGTCCGACTGCCGCGGGCTGGGCCGGAACATGATCCCGAACCGGTCGAGGTCGTAGCGGGACGCGCCCGCGTGCATCATCTCGACCGCGCAGCAGGCCAGGCCGAAGGTCATCGGCCACATCGACCCGGTGCGCGTCCAGTTGATGAGTTTGTCGAGGCTCGTCGTGACGAAGCCCTCGTTGAGGACACCTTCGATGCTCATTGCGTGCTCACCCGTACCGCTCGTGGCGCAATCCGTTGCCGCCGCGCCGGCAGGCGCGGGGTTGACCGACTCGGCCGTTCGGAGCGCGACCGACCCGCCCGGCTTCGGCGCCGGCGGCCGGACGCGCCGCTCGTCGTTCCGGGCGTCGGTGCTCCGACGCCGTCATTCCCAGTCGAGCGCGCCCTTCATCCACTCGTAGACGAACCCCACGACGAGGATCGCGAGGAAGATCATCATCGACATGAACCCGAAGAATCCGATCGCGTCGAGCGACACGGCCCACGGGAACAGGAAGGCGATCTCGAGGTCGAACAGGATGAAGAGGATCGCCACCAGGTAGTAGCGAACGTCGAACTTCATGCGGGCGTCTTCGAAGGCCTCGAAGCCGCACTCGTAGGGGGAGAGCTTTTCCGGATCCGGGCGGGAGGGACCGAGCAGCTTGCCCAGGACCATCGGCGCGAGGCCGACGCCCGCCCCCACCAGGATGAACAGGAGGACGGGCAGGTAGTTTTCGAGGTTCACGAAGGTTTCCCGCGTTCCCTAGCGGGACCGGGGCGCTTCGCCCCGATCTCGGTCCGGGGCGCTGCGCCCCGATGTATGTGGTGCCGACGGCGAGACTCGAACTCGCACAGCTTTCGCCACTACCCCCTCAAGATAGCGTGTCTACCAATTTCACCACGTCGGCTCAGCCCGAGATTCTAACCCGAAATCACTTCGGGATGTCGCCGGGTCGATCGCTCTTCTGCTGCGCTTCCGGCACCGCGGGAGCGCCCGGAGCCGTCGTCGCCGGAACGTCGGACGGCGCGGCGGGCGCGGCGGCCGGCGGCGCGACCCGGTCCATCACGCTCGCCGGCTCGCGACCGGCGCTGCCGGCGTTCGCGATGAACGCCAGCGCGAGCGTGCACACGAAGAACACCGTGGCCAGCACGCCCGTCAGCCGCGACAGGAAGTTGGCCGAGCCGGTCGCGCCGAACAGGCTGCCGGACGAGCCGGAGCCGAACGCCGCGCCCATGTCGGCGCCCTTGCCGTGCTGCAGCAGCACCAGCACGATCACGCCGATCGCGCTCAGCACCTGGATCACCATCGCCAACGTCGCCAGGATCGTCATCTCGTCATACCTCGGCACCGTCGCTCCGGGCGGCGCCGCGCGCCGCCCGTCCGCCGTGCCCGTCGATTGTCAGGAACGACCCGCCGCGGCGCGGCAGATCGATGCGAAGTCGGCGGCGACCAGCGAGGCCCCGCCGATGAGCCCGCCGTCCACGTCGGGGCGGGAGAACAGCTCGGCGGCGTTCGACGCCTTGACCGAGCCGCCGTAGAGCAGCCGGATCGAGCCGGCCTCGGCGACGCCGGACGCGGCGAGCCGCGACCGGATGAACGCGTGCGCCGCCTGCGCCTGCTCGGGCGTGGCCGTGAGGCCGGTGCCGATCGCCCAGACCGGCTCGTACGCGACGACGCAGCGTCCGGCCGCGCCGCGCAGCACCGGCGCCACCGCGTCGAGCTGGCGCGCGAGCACCGCCTCGGTCGCGTCGCCCTCGCGCTCGGCGCGGCTCTCGCCGACGCAGACCACGGGGACGAGCCCGGCCGCGAGCGCGCGCGCGGTCTTGGCCGCGACCTGCTCGTCGGTGTCGCCGAACAGCGTGCGCCGCTCGGAATGGCCGACCAGCGCCCAGCGGCAGCCGAGCTCGGCGAGCATGCCCGCGGTGACCTCGCCGGTGTAGGCGCCGGAATCGAACGCGGCCACGTCCTGCGCGCCCCAGCCGACCGCGCTGCCCTGCAGCCGCTCGGCGACCACAGTCAGGTACGGGTACGGCGGGCAGACGCCCACCTCGGCACCGGCGGCGTCGGACGCCGCGGCGCGCACCGCGTCCGCGAGCGCCGACGCGGTCGCGCGATCGCCGTTCGCCTTCCAGTTGCCGAGCACGAGCTTCGTGCGGAGAGTCGAGGACATCGAAGGGCCTGCGCCGACAAAACCCGGAATTCTAGCCTCCGGGCGACGCGAGGGTCAATGCGACGACGGCGGCGCGGCGGGAGGCGGTCCCTTGATCGGGTCGCTCCGTCCGGTGCGCAGGCGCCAGAGCCAGACCGCCCAGCCCGACACCGCGTAGAACAGGAACAGCGAGAACAGCACCGTGGGCGGATCGGACGAGACCAGCACGAACGCGAGCACGATCAGCGGCACCGCCACGTACGGCACGCTCTTCCTCAGGTTCAGCGTCTTGAAGCTGTAGAACGGCGCGTTCGACACCATCGTGACGCCGGCGTAGACCGTGAACGCCCAGGCGACCCAGCGCAGGTCGGTCGCGGTCGCCTCGATCCACTGCGTCTCGCGCAGGTCGGTCGCGATCCAGACGAGGCCGGCGACGAGCGCGGCGGCCGCCGGGCTCGGCAGGCCCTGGAACCAGCGCTTGTCGACGACGCCGATGTTGGTGTTGAAGCGGGCGAGCCGCAGCGCCGCGCCCGCCACGTAGACGAAGGCGGCCAGCCAGCCGAGCTTGCCCATCCCGCGCAGCGACCACTCGTAGATCACGAGGGCCGGCGCCGCGCCGAACGACACCATGTCGGACATCGAGTCGTACTGCTCGCCGAACGCGCTCTGCGTGTTCGTCATCCGCGCGACGCGGCCGTCCAGGCTGTCGAGCACCATCGCGACGAAGATCGCGACCGCGGCCGCCTCGAAGCGACCGTTCATCGCCTGCACGATCGCGTAGAAGCCGGCGAACAGGTTGGCCGTCGTGAACGCGTTCGGCAGCAGGTACACGCCGCGCGAACGGGTTCGGACGGGAAGGCCCTCGGTCGCCGCGCGGGCCGGCCGGGCCGGCCGGGGTATCCGGAAACGGCGACGCTTGCTTTCTTCCATGGGCCGAGCCTACCTGCGGGGCCGTCGCGATACAACCGCGCCCGCGCGTCGGCCGAGGCCGACGCGGCCCCTCACGATCCGGCGTACGGCGACTGCCGCAGCCACTTGGTGGCGATCCACTTGTCGCCGCGCAGCACCGGCATGCCGGCGTGCAGGCAGCGCGCGTCGAGCTCGCCGCGGGCGTTGTGGTACTCGAAGTACACCGCGCTGCCGCGCCGGGGCCGCACCGACAGCTCGAGCTCCGGGAACCAGGTGTCGCCCCCCCGCTCGGGCTCGCGCAGGTACATCACCAGCGTGGCCACGCGCTGGCCGCCGTGCGCGAGCTGCTTCGCCGAGCCCTCGTGGGCCGGGTCGAAGTAGTCGTGGTGGGGCTCGTACTCGCCCCCCGGCGGGTAGTGCAGCAGCTGCAGCGGCTCGCCGTGCGGGACCGGCAGCCCGGTCAGCGCGGCGACGCGCGCCTCGAGCCGCGCGACGATCGCGTTCTCGCCGTACTCGAAGTGCCCGCCCTCGCTGCGACGCACGCCGCTGATCTCGAGCCGGCCCGACAGCGGATCGACCACCTCCGAGCGGCGGATCCGGCCGCGGATCAGCTGGATCAGCTTGTCGCACTCCTGCTCGGACAGCAGGTCCTCGACGATCGCCACGTTCGGGTTCGACAGCACCATGCCGAGCCGCACCTCGCGGTCGGCCACCCGCAGCCGCGTGCCGGCCGCGGGCAGGCGGATCGGGTCGGCGACGTAGTCGCGCAGCAGCGCCGGATCCTGCGCGCGGACGCGCTCGGTCATCGAGCGCACGACCGAGATCGCGGTGCGGGCGTAGCCCGCGTCGAAGCCCGCCGAGCCCATCGCGGCGAGCAGCGAGGCGTCGTCCGCCCCGCGCACCAGCGCCGAGGTCAGCCAGTCCTGCCAGTCGGCCAGCAGCGCGCCCGGCCAGCCTCCGGCGGCCGGATCTGCGCCCGCGGGCACGGGCGCCGCGGGCATCGGGGGGAGCGCCGGCCGCTCGTCGTTCGCGGCCCCGGCGGCGACGTCGCCCGTCATCGCGTCAGTTGCGCGACTTGTCGACCAGCTTGTTCGCCTTGATCCACGGCATCATCGCGCGCAGCTGCTCGCCCACCTGCTCGATCTGGTGCTCGCCCATCAGGCGGCGACGCGACAGCAGCGTCGGCGCGCCGGCGCGGTTCTCGAGGATGAACTGCTTCGCGTACTCGCCGGTCTGGATGTCGCGCAGCACGCGTTTCATCTCGGCCTTCGTCTCGTCGTTGATGATCCGCGGGCCGGTCACGTACTCGCCGAACTCCGCGTTGTTCGAGATCGAGTAGTTCATGTTCGCGATGCCGCCCTCGTAGATCAGGTCGACGATCAGCTTGAGCTCGTGCAGGCACTCGAAGTAGGCCATCTCGGGCGCGTAGCCCGCCTCGACCAGCGTCTCGAAGCCGGCCTTGATCAGCTCGACGGTGCCGCCGCACAGCACGGCCTGCTCGCCGAACAGGTCGGTCTCGGTCTCCTCGCGGAAGTTCGTCTCGATGATGCCGGCCCGGCCGCCGCCGATCGCGCAGGCGTACGACAGCGCGTGGTCGCGCGCGGCGCCGCTCTTGTCCTGGTGGATCGCGACGAGCATCGGCACGCCGCCGCCCTGCGCGTAGGTCGAGCGCACGGTGTGGCCCGGCGCCTTCGGCGCGACCATCACCACGTCGAGGTCGTCGCGCGGCACGACCTGGCCGTAGTGGACGTTGAAGCCGTGCGCGAACGCGAGCGTCGCGCCCTGCTTGATGTTCGGCTCGATGTCGGCCTTGTAGGTGGCGCCGATGCTCTCGTCGGGCATCAGCATCATCACGAAGTCGGCGCCCTTGACCGCCTCCGCGACCTCGGCGACCTGCAGCCCGGCCTTGCGGACCTTGTCCCACGACGGGCCGCCCTTGCGGACGCCGACGACGACCCGGCAGCCGGAGTCGTTCAGGTTCTGGGCGTGGGCGTGGCCCTGCGAGCCGTAGCCGATGATCGCGACCTGCTTGCCCTTGATCAGCTTGAGGTCGCAGTCCTTGTCGTAGTAGACCTTCATGGGGTTCCCTCTCTCGTCGTCGTGTGGATGGCGGCCGGCGCGGCGGCTCAGGCCTTGAGGATCCGCTCGCCGCGCGCGATGCCCGAGGCGCCGGTGCGGACGGTCTCGAGGATCGCGGTCGCGTCGAGCGCGTCGATGAACGCGTCGAGCTTCTGGCCGTTGCCGGTCAGCTCGATCGTGTAGCTCTTGTCGGTCACGTCGATCACGCGGCCGCGGAAGATGTCCGCCATCCGCTTGATCTCCTCGCGCTCCTTGCCGACCGCGCGGACCTTGATCAGCATCAGCTCGCGCTCGATGTACGGCGTCTCGATCAGGTCGACGACCTTGACCACGTCGATCAGCCGGTTCAGGTGCTTGGTGATCTGCTCGATCACGTCGTCCGAGCCGCTGGTGACGATGGTCATCCGCGACAGCGAGCGGTCCTCGGTGGGGGCGACCGTCAGCGACTCGATGTTGTAGCCGCGCGCGGAGAACAGGCCCACGACCCGCGACAGCGCGCCCGGCTCGTTCTCGAGAAGGATGGAGATGATGTGCTTCATCGCCCGCTCCTCACAGGTCTTCCGAGCCGAGCAGCATCTCGGTCAGGCCCTTGCCGCCCTGCACCATCGGCCAGACGTTCTCGGTCTGGTCGGTGATCACGTCGATGAACACCGTGCGGTCGCGGTGCCTGCCGAACGCGTCGCGCAGCGCCGGCTCCACGTCGGCCGGGCGCTCGACGCGGATGCCGACGTGCCCGTAGGCCTCGGCGAGCCGCACGAAGTCGGGCAGCGCCTCCATGTACGACTGCGAGTAGCGGCTGCCGTACTCGATCTGCTGCCACTGCCGCACCATGCCGAGGTAGCGGTTGTTCAGGTTCACGATCTTGACCGGCAGGCCGTACTGCTTGCAGGTCGAGAGCTCCTGGATGCACATCTGGATCGAGCCCTCGCCGGTCACGCAGGCGACCTGCGCCCCGGGGTTGGCGAGCTGCACGCCCATCGCGTACGGCAGTCCGACGCCCATCGTGCCCAGGCCGCCGGAGTTGATCCAGCGGCGCGGCTTGTCGAAGCGGTAGAACTGCGCGGCCCACATCTGGTGCTGGCCGACGTCGGAGGTCACGAAGGCGTCGCCGTTCGTCACCTTCCAGAGGGTCTCGACGACGAACTGCGGCTTGATGAGCTCGCGGTTGTCGCGGTCGTACTTCAGGCAGTCCTTGGCGCGCCAGGTCTCGATCTGCTCCCACCACGCCTGCACGCCGCGGTGCGTGCGCGAGCCCGCGCCGAACGCGGCCTGCAGCTGCGAGCTCAGCTCGGTCAGGCACTCCTTGACGTCGCCGACGATCGGCACGTCGACCTTCACGCGCTTGGAGATCGACGACGGGTCGATGTCGATGTGGATGATCTTGCGCGGGTTCTGCTCGAAGTGCTTCGGGTTGCCGATCACGCGGTCGTCGAAGCGCGCGCCCACCGCGAGCAGCACGTCGCAGTGCTGCATCGCCATGTTCGCCTCGTACGTGCCGTGCATGCCCGGCATGCCGACGAAGCGCTCGCTGCTCGCCCGGTAGCCGCCCAGGCCCATCAGCGTGTTGGTGCACGGGAAGCCGAGCAGGTCGACCAGGTGGTTCAGCTCGGGCGCGGCGTCGGCGAGGATGATGCCGCCGCCGGTGTAGATCATCGGTCGCTCGGCCTGCAGCAGCAGCTGCACCGCCTTGCGGATCTGGCCCTGGTGGCCCTTGACCACCGGGTTGTACGAGCGCATCGGCACCGACTTCGGATACTCGAAGCGGCACCGGTTGCGGGTGATGTCCTTCGGGATGTCGACCAGCACCGGGCCGGGGCGCCCGGTGGCGGCGATCACGAACGCCTTGCGGATCGTGGTCGCGAGGTCCTTGACGTCCTTCACCAGGAAGTTGTGCTTCACGCAGGGCCGGGTGATGCCGACCGTGTCGCACTCCTGGAACGCGTCCTCGCCGATCGCGTGCGTCGGGACCTGCCCGGACAGGATCACCATCGGGATCGAGTCCATGTACGCGGTCGCGATGCCGGTGACGGCGTTGGTCACGCCCGGGCCGCTGGTGACCAGGCAGACGCCGACCTTCGTGGTGGACCGGGAGTACGCGTCGGCGGCGTGCACCGCCGCCTGCTCGTGCCGCACGAGGATGTGCTGGACGGCCTCCTGCTGGAAGAGCGCGTCGTAGATGTAGAGGACGGCGCCGCCCGGATAGCCGAAGACGTGCTCGACGCCTTCCTCCTGCAGACAGCGGACGACGATTTCCGCGCCGGTGATGTCCATTCCTGTGTTCCTTTCAAGGTCCAGGGGTGTCCCACCCGCCGGCGCCGATGCGACCCCTTCGTCGCCTCGACGCAGGCCTCTGGCAGGGCCTGGGAGATTGATCGGACGCCGGTGCCTCCCCTCGTGGGGGCCGCCCCGGCATGCGAGCCTTCCGGCGCGGCCCGTGGTCGGGCCGCCTCGAAATGACAAAGACTCCCGCGCCGGACGCCTGAAGCGCCGCCACGGGAGCCTGGGGATCGCAAGAGGTTAACGCGCCGCAGCATCGTCGGTCAAGGCGAGGCCGTGGCCCGGGCGGTGCTTCTGCTAGGATCCGCCGCTGCAACGGCTCGGGCGTGCTGCATGGCTTCACGGCAGGAACTGTCGGACTTTCTCGCATCGATCGAACGTCGGGCCTTCAAGCAAGCCGTCTACGCCGTCCGCGACGACGACACGGCGCTGGACATCGTCCAGGACGCCATGTTCAAGCTGGCCGAGAAGTACGCGGACAAGCCGGCGGCCGAGTTGCCGCTGCTGTTCCAGCGGATCCTGCAGAACGTCGTCCACGACCATTTCCGCCGCCAGAAGGTCCGCAACCTGTGGACGACGCTGCTGTCGTCGCTCCAGCCGGACGACGACGAGGGCGGCGAGCGCGACCCCCTGGAGGCCCTCGAGGTCGACGGCGACGGCCGGGCCGGCGAGAGCGCGGCCCAGCTGGTCGAGCGCGACCAGATCCTGCGGATCATCGACGACGAGGTCCAGCGCCTGCCCCCCCGTCAACGCGAGGCCTTCGTGATGCGTTACTGGCAGGAGATGGACGTCGCGGAGACCGCGATCGCCATGGGATGCTCCGAAGGCAGCGTCAAGACGCATTGCTCGCGCGCCACCCACGCCCTGGCCGACGCCCTCAGGGCCAAGGGAATCACGCTATGAACGACGAACGACTCTTCGCATACAAGGTCCGCCAGGCGCTCGAGGAATCGGCCGAGCGCCTGCCCTACCGGGTGACCCAGCGGCTCGAGCGCGCCCGGCTCGCCGCGCTCGCCCACGCCGAGCGCACGGCGCCCGCGGCCGCGGTCGTCGCGGCCGGCTCCGCCACCGTCGGCCTGTCCGGCGAGCCGCGCACGGCCGGATGGCTCCGCGTCGTCGCGACGGCGGTCCCGATCCTCGTGGTCGTGCTCGGCCTCTACGGGATCTCCGCCTGGGACGACGTCCAGCGGGCCGCCGAGACCGCCGACATCGACGCCGAGCTGGTGCTGTCCGACGACGACATCCCGATCTCCGCGTACGCCGACAAGGGCTTCGGCGTCTACATCAAGAACTCCCGGCAATGAACGGCGTCCGGTCGCTCGCGCTCGGCCTGGCCGTGGCGGCGATCGCCGCCGCGCAGGTCCCCGCGCGCGCGTCCGACTCGGCGGGCCCGTCCGCCGCCCAGGCCGCCGGCGAGGGCACCGCGCCGCCGGTCGCCGCGCCCGCGCCGCCGGTCGCGGCGCCGACCGCGCCGCCCATGACCGCGCCCCGGCCGCCGCCGGCGATCGCGCCGACGCCGGCGCCGATCACCGCGCCC
>DASPJX010000100.1:0-9827 GCA_035628395.1 Burkholderiaceae bacterium
GCTACGAGGGCGCGAAGGACAAGCCGAAGTTCTGAGCCGCGGCACCGGCGCCCGTCGTCCTCAGCTGCGCTCAGCCGGCCGGATCGGGCGCCGCGCGCAGCGGCGAGCGCTCGTCGAGCTCGTCCAGGTAGGCGTCGATGCCGCCCGCCTCGGCCTGCAGGAAGCGCTCGACCGCGTCCGAGAACGCGGGATGCGCGAGCCGGTGGAACGACCGCGTCTCCACCGGCAGGAAGCCGCGGGCCATCTTGTGCTCGCCCTGCGCGCCGCCCTCGAAGCGGCGGATCCCGCGTTCGATCGCCCACTGCATCGGCGCGTAGTAGCTCGCCTCGAAGTGCAGGCAGGGCACGTGCTCGAGCGCGCCCCAGTAGCGGCCGTAGATCGCCTCGTCGTCGCGCATCAGCAGCGCCGAGGCGACCGGGCGGCCGTCGCGGCGGGCGAGGGCGAGCAGCAGCGCCTCGGGCATCGTGCGCGCGAGCTCGAGGAAGAAGCGCCGGTTCAGGTACGGCGTCGAGTGGTGCAGCGCGTACGTGGTCCGGTAGCAGCGCGCGAAGAACGCCCAGTCCGACTCGGCGATCGCCGCGCCCTCGAGCACCTCGACGTGCACCCCGGCCTCGGCGACCTTGCGCCGCTCGGCGCGGATCTTCTTGCGCTTGGGCTGCGCGAGCGCCGCGAGGAAGCCGTCGAAGTCGCGCCAGCCCGGGTTGGTCCAGTGGAACTGCACGCCGCGCCGCTGCAGCCAGCCGGCCGCGCGCAGCGCGTCCGCGTCCGCCGCGCGCGGGAAGAGCAGGTGCAGCGACGACAGCCCGAGCCGGTCGGCCTCGGCCTCGAGCGCGGCGAGCAGCGCGCGGCGGGCCGGCGCGTCGGCGGCGAGCAGCCGCGGCCCCGGCACCGGCGTGAACGGGACCGCGACGAGGCCCTTCGGGTAGTACGGCAGGCCGTGGCGGTGGTAGGCGTCGGCCCAGGCCCAGTCGAACACGTACTCGCCGTACGAGTGCTCCTTCAGCCACAGCGGCGCCGCGCCGCGCAGCGTGCCGGCGGCGTCCTCGACGCAGACGAAGTGCGGCGTCCAGCCGCTGTCGCCGCCGACGCAGCCCGCCGTCTGCAGCGCGGCGAGGAACGCGTGCCGCAGGAACGGGCCCGCCGCGCCGTCGGCGGACGCGAGCGCGTCCCAGCGATCGGCCGGCAGCGTGCGGACGTCGGCCACGACGCGCGTGCGATAATCGGCGGCTCGTGCCGTTCGTTCGGATTCGCTCATGCCTACCCGGGTCGCCAGTGCTCAGCTGAACCAGATCATCGGGGACTTCGACGGCAACCTGGGCCGCATCGTGCAGGCCGCCGAGCGCGCGGTGCGCGCCGAGGCACGGGTGCTGGTGACGCCCGAGCTGTCGCTCACCGGCTATCCGCCCGAGGACCTGCTGCTGCGCGGGGCATTCTATGACAGGACCCGCGACGCGCTCGCGAGGCTGGTGGCCGAGAGCGCGCGCTGGCCCGGGCTGCGGATCGTCGTCGGGCATCCGTCGGCCGACGGCCACCGGCGCTTCAACGCCGCCTCGGTGGTCCACGCCGGCCGCGTGATCGGCGAGTACCGCAAGCGCGAGCTGCCCAACTACGGCGTGTTCGACGAGCAGCGCTACTTCGAGCCCGGCGACGCGCCGCTCGTCTTCGACGTCGACGGCATGCGCTTCGGCGTCGTCATCTGCGAGGACTTCTGGTTTCCGCACGCACCGGCCGCCGCGCGCGCCGCGGGCGCGCGCGTGCTGCTCGCCCCGAACGCCTCGCCGTACCACCTGGACAAGCAGCACGAGCGGCTCGACGTCGTGCAGGCGAACGTCTGCGCGCAGGGCATGGGCATCGTGCTCGCGAGCCTGGTGGGCGGCCAGGACGAGCTCGTCTTCGACGGCATGTCGTTCGCCGCGAACGCCGACGGCGCGCTCGCCGCGCAGGCGCGCGCGTTCGAGGAGGACCTGCTGGTCGTCGACGTCGCCGACGACGCGACGCTGTCGGGCCCGATGGTCGCGGCGCTGCCGCTCGAGGCGCAGGTCTACTCGGCGCTGGTGCTCGGGGTGCGCGACTACCTCGGCAAGAACGGCTTCCCCGGCGCGATCATCGGGCTGTCGGGCGGCGTCGACTCCGCGCTCACGCTCGCGATCGCCGTCGACGCGCTCGGCGCCGAGCGGGTGCGCGCGGTGATGATGCCCTCGCGCTACACGGCCGACATCTCGTGGATCGACGCGCGCGACATGGCCGCGCGCCTCGGGGTGCGCTACGACGAGATCCCGATCGCGCGCTGCTTCGACGCCTTCCTCGGCACGCTGGAGGGCGAGTTCCGGGGCCGGCCGGCCGACACGACCGAGGAGAACCTGCAGGCGCGGATCCGCGGCACGCTGCTGATGGCGCTGTCGAACAAGTTCGGCTCGATCGTCCTCACCACCGGCAACAAGTCGGAGATGGCGGTCGGCTACTCGACGCTCTACGGCGATCTCGCCGGCGGGTTCGCGGTCATCAAGGACATCGCGAAGACGCTGGTGTACCGGCTCTGCGCGTACCGCAACGCGATCTCCGAGGTGATCCCCGAGCGGATCGTCACGCGCCCGCCCAGCGCCGAGCTGCGTCCCGACCAGACCGACCAGGACTCGCTGCCGCCGTACGACCAGCTCGACGGCATCGTGCAGATGTACATGGAGGAGGACCGGCGCGTCGACGAGATCGTCGCGGCCGGCTACCCGCGCGAGGCGGTCGAGAAGGTCGTCCGGCTGATGCGCGTCAGCGAGTACAAGCGACGGCAGGCACCGGTCGGCATCCGCGTCACGCCGCGCGCGTTCGGGCGCGACTGGCGCTATCCGATCACCTCGAAGTTCCGCGACTGACCCGGGCGGCGGTCCCCGCCCAAGGAGAGCGACATGAAACGCATCACCGCCATCATCAAGCCGTTCAAGCTCGACGAGGTGCGCGAAGCGCTCGCCGAGGTCGGCGTGACCGGCCTCACCGTCACCGAGGTCAAGGGCTTCGGCCGGCAGAAGGGGCACACCGAGCTGTATCGCGGCGCCGAGTACGTCGTCGACTTCCTGCCGAAGGTCAAGGTCGAGGTCGTGGTGCCCGAGGCGACGCTCGACGGCGCGATCGACGCGATCGTGCGCGCGGCGCGCACCGGCCGCATCGGCGACGGCAAGATCTTCGTCACCGCGGTCGAGCAGGTGATCCGGATCCGGACCGGCGAGACCGGCGACGAGGCGGTCTGAGCGCGTCGCGGCGAGACCCGAGCATGGATGCGATCCGCCCGCCCGACCTCGTCCTCGTGCACGGCGCCTGGCACGGCGGCTGGTGCTGGTCGCGCGTCGAGCCGCTGCTGCGCGAGGCGGGCCGTCGCGTCGTCGCCCCGACGCTGACCGGTCTCGGCGATCGCGCGCACCTGGCGGGCGCGCAGGTGACGCTCGGCACGCACGTGCAGGACGTGCTCGCCGCGATCGAGGCCGAGGAGGTCGCCGACGGCTTCGTGCTGGTCGGCCACAGCTACGGCGGCAACGTGGTCGCGGGCGTCGCCGACGCGCTGCGCGAACGCATCGGGCACTGCGTCTTCCTCGACGCGGTGGTGCCGCCGCCCGGCACGACGCGCTGGCGCTGGGCCGACTTCAACTCGCCCGAGGACCGCGCGGCGCGGCTCGCGACGGTGGCCGAGCGCGGCGCCGGCGTCGCGCTGCCGCCGCCCGCGCCGGCGGCGCTCGGCGTGTCCGATCCCGATGACGCCGCGTGGCTCGCGCGACGGATGCGCCCGATGCCGCTGGGCACGTACCTCGGCGCGATCGAGCTGACCCGCGGCGGCGCCGACGGGCTGCCGAGGACCTACGTCGCGGCGGGCGATCCGCCCTACGCGCCGATGCGCCCGGTCGTGGAGCGGGTGCGCGGCGAGCCGGGCTGGCGGCTCGAGACGATCGCCGCCGGCCACGACATGATGGTCACGGCGCCCCGAGCGCTTGCAGCGCTGCTGCTGTCCGTCTGAACAGCCGCCGGAAGCCGCGCACGAGCACGTGCAGCAGCAGCGCGGCGACCACCAGGAACGTCGCCAGCAGCACGAGGAAGAGGAGGGGCTGCTCGACCGCGAGCCAGCCGCCGCCGATCACCAGCGCGTCCTCGACGAGCGACAGCCCGAGGTTGGACAGCGGCTCGGGCGAGGTGTTGGCCGCGGCCCGCGCGCCGGCCTTCGAGAAGTGCGTGGCGGCGGTCACCGAGCCGCCGAGCAGCGCCGCCGCGAGCGCGATCCCGGCCCCGGAGTCGCCGAAGACGCCGGCCGCGAGCGCCGCGCCCGCCGGGATCCGGATGAAGGTCTGGAGCGCGTCCCAGAGGCTGTCGATCCACGGCAGCTTGTCCGCGAGCAGCTCGACCGCGGCCATGAAGCCGGCCGCGCCGATCACCACCGGGCTCGCCAGCGGCTGCAGGTGCTCCGGCAGCGGCAGCCAGCCGAGGTGGCCGGCCAGCCCGAGCGCGGCGACCACGAGGTACAGGCGCAGGCCGGCCCCCCAGGCGAGCGCGCCGGCGAGCGCCAGTTCCGGCAGGTGCTGGACGACGGAATCCAAGGCGGGCAGTCTCGGCGGATGAGGACGGACGATCTGCAGCCATGGTACCCCTGGCCCGCGGCCGACGCGTCGGGCCTGCCCCTGCCGCGGATCCCCTTTCCGGTGTCGGCGCCGTACCGGCCGCGCCCCGGGCTGGCGCGCCTCGCCGACGCGGCCGGCGAGCGCGGCGTGCTCGACGCCGACGGCGCGCTGCCGACGATCCTGCGCGCCAAGCTCGATCGGCTGCGGACGGTGCCGGAGCGGTGCGCGGCGCTCGCGCCGGCGCTGCGCGACGACGCCCGCGCGACGTGGCGCCGGGTCGCCGCGGCCGCCGACGCGCTGCTGCGCGCGGAGGAGGCGTTCCGGGCGCGGGCCGCGGCGGCGCGGGGCGAGGGGGACGGCGAGAGCGAGGGCGAGGGCGACCGCGACGGTGACGTCCCTTCGACCGGGATGGTCGGGCGTGCGCCGGGCCGGAGTGGGCGCGCGGATCCGACCGCATCGGACGTCGACGCATCGGACGGCGACGCATCGATGCCGCTGCGCCGGGACGGCGACGCGTTCGTCGCGCCGATCGCCGGCTGGGCGATGCCGGCCGATCCCGACGCGCCGTTCGAGCTGCGCGCGCTGCGGGCCGACGCCGAGCCGGTGCTCGCGTGGATCGCGTCGCGGCCGCCGGCCGAGCGGCCGCTGCACGCGCTCGGGCTCGCGCTGCAGGAGGACCTCGCCTGGATCGAGGCCCCGGCGAGCGATCGGCCCGCCGTCGCGGCGATGCTGCACGTGTGCTTTCCGAGCGGCTGGGACCCGGCGCGCAAGGCCGGCCTCGACTTCGCGTCGATCCACGCGCCGGTGGCCGACGGCGACGCGCTGCGCGCGGCGTCGGCGCCGCTGTCGCGCGCGCTGCTCGCCGCGGGTCCGTTCCTGCGCCACGTGTGGACGCTCGCGCCGCGGGGCGCGCTCGCGCGACACCCGGCGGAGCCCGAGCCGGGCGGCGATCCCGCGGCGATCTGGTTCCGCTGCGAGCGCCAGGTCAGCGTGCCGATCGGACCGGTGCCGGGCGGCGGGGAGGCAGGCGCGGCGCTGTTCCTGATCCGTTTGCACGTGGCGCCGCTCGACGCGACGGCGCCGCCCGGCGGGGCGCGGCGCCGCGCGCTCGAGGCGGCGCTCGCGTCGATGTCGGACGCGACGGTCGAGTACAAGCGGCTGGGCGCGATCCGCGCGCGGATGCTGGGCGGCGGCGCGTCCGCGTACGACGCCGCCCCCGCGGACGACGCTGCCCGCGGCGGATGATCGCGGCACCGGAGCCCCGCGACACGCCTCGGACCGGTGCCGCCTCGACGCCGCGACGCCTATGCCGCCTCAGCGCCGCCGTCGGGCGGCGGGCGCCGGCGCCGGACGCAGCAGGACCACCAGCGCGCCGCTGCCGCCGTCGTTCGGTCCGGCCTGGCAGAACGCGAGCACCTCGTCGCGCTGCGTCAGCCACTTGAGCACCTTGCCCTTGAGGACCGGCTCGCGGTTGACCGAGCCGAGCCCCTTGCCGTGCACGACCCGCACGCAGCGGACCTCGCGCTTCAGGCACTCGGCGAAGAAGGCGGCGAGCGCCTCGCGCGCCTCGTCGACGCGCAGCCCGTGCAGGTCGAGCTGGCGCTGGATCACCCAGTCGCCGCGCCGCAGCCGCCGGGGCACGTCCGGGCCGACGCCGGGGCGGCGGTACGATAGCGCCTCGTCGGTGTCGAGCAGGCGCTCGACATCGATCTCGTCCGAGATCGACTCGGCGAGCGCGCGCGACTCGTCGCGCTCGAACTGCTTCGCCACCGGCGGCACCGGCGGGGCGACCGGCTCGACGCGCCCGGTCGGCGCGAGCGGCACCGCGTCGGCGAGCGCCGCGCGGAACACGTCGCGCTCGCGGGCTAGACGCTCGCGCTCGGCGCGTTCGCGCGCCTGCGCCTCGGCCTTGCGGCGGGCGTCCTCGCGCAGCGCGTCGCGCACCGCGCCGAGCGCCTCGAGCCCGCCGATGGTGGCGGGCTTCGGGGCGGGGGACGGCTTCGGTCGACCCATCGCCGGGGTCCGTGCGACCGGCGGCGCGCGCTCAGGCCGCCGTCGCCTGCTCCTGCGCCTCGAGCCAGCGCTGCGCGTCGAGCGCGGCCATGCAGCCGGTCCCGGCGCTCGTGATCGCCTGCCGGTAGACGTGGTCCTGCACGTCGCCGGCGGCGAACACGCCCTCGATGCTGGTCATCGTGGCGAGCCCCTGCAGCCCGCTGCGGGTCACGATGTAGCCGTTGCGCATCTCGACCTGGCCCTTGAACAGGCCGGTGTTCGGCTCGTGGCCGATCGCGACGAACACGCCGTGCAGCGCCTTGTGCTCGACGTCGCCCGTCCGCAGGTCGCGCACCTTCATGCCGGTCACGCCGCCGTCGTCGCCGACCACCTCGTCGAGCACGGTGTGCCAGCGGACCTCGACCTTGCCCGACTCGACCTTGGCCATCAGCTTGTCGATCAGGATCGCCTCGGCGCGGAAGCGGTCGCGGCGGTGGACCACGGTCACCTTGCTGGCGATGTTCGACAGGTACAGCGCCTCCTCGACGGCGGTGTTGCCGCCACTGACCACGCAGACCTCCTGCTCGCGGTAGAAGAAGCCGTCGCAGGTGGCGCAGCCCGAGACGCCCTTGCCCATGAACGCCTGCTCGGACGGCAGGCCCAGGTACTTGGCCGAGGCGCCGGTCGCGATCACCAGCGCATCGCACGTATAGCTGCCGGAATCGCCCGTCAGCCGGAACGGGCGCGACGAGAGGTCGGCCGTGTGGATATGGTCGAAGACGAACTCGGTGTCGAACCGTTCGGCATGCGCGTGGAACCGCTGCATCAGGTCGGGACCCTGGACGCCCTGCGCGTCGGCCGGCCAGTTGTCGACGTCGGTCGTCGTCATCAGCTGGCCGCCCTGCGCGAGCCCGGTGACCAGCACCGGCCTGAGGTTGGCGCGGGCCGCGTAGACGGCGGCGGTGTAGCCGGCCGGGCCGGATCCCAGGATCAGGAGTCGGCAATGCTTGGCGGCGCTCATCGAGGTCCTTGTTCGATTTGGAAGTTGTCGTGGAAACAATGGGTTGGCGCAATCACTTCAACCCGTTCCTTGGAGTTCGGACGCGCTTGGTGCAAAATGATACGCGCACCGGGCGACCCGGCCCTGCCGTGGTACCCCTGACGAGGTAAGTATGGCTCACGAAGAAAACAAGGCCTTCCTGCGGCGCGTGCCGCTGCTGGCCAGCCTCAGCGAAACCCAGCTCGACTCGCTCGCCGCCGGCAGCGTCCGTCGGGCGTTCCCGAAGGGCCGCACGATCGTCGCCGAGGGGGAGCCGTCGCAGTCGCTGTACATCCTCCTGTCGGGCCGCGCCAAGGTGCAGCGCTCCGACGCCGACGGCAAGGAGGTGATCCTCGCGGTGCTCGGCCCGGGCGAGTGCTTCGGCGAGATGAGCCTGATCGACGACGCGCCGCGCTCGGCGAGCGTGATCACCATCGAGTCCTGCGACTTCATGGCGATCAACAAGGACACCTTCAAGGCCACGCTGGCGCAGAGCCACGACATGGCCATGAAGATCATGAAGGGGCTGGTCAAGCGCCTGCGCGAGGCCGACAAGAAGATCGAGACGCTCGCGCTGCTCGACGTCTACGGCCGCGTCGCCCGCGTGCTGCTCGACTTCTCCGAGCAGGTCGGCACCGAGCGCGTGGTGAAGGGCAAGCTCCCCCGCCAGGAGATCGCCAAGATGATCGGCGCGTCGCGCGAGATGGTCTCGCGCGTGATGAAGGGCCTCGAGGTCGACGGGTACATCGTGCCCGAGGCCGAGGGTCGCCTGCTGCTCCGCGAGAAGCTGAGCTCGTACCTGCACTAGGAACCGGATGGCCCGCAGTCCCTCGATCACCGCCGCCGGGCGAGCGGGTCCGTCCCGCGCGTCCCTTCTCTCGGACCGGGCCCTGGTCCTGCTGCGCGAGGCGCGCTGGCTGCTGCTGTGCACGCTCGCGCTGTTCGTCGCGCTGATCCTGCTCAGCTACCACAAGGCCGACCCCGGCTGGTCGCACGCGGTCGTCTCGCGCGAGGTCCACAACCTCGGCGGGCGCGTGGGCGCCTGGTTCGCCGACCTGCTGCTCTACCTGTTCGGGCTGTCGGCGTACCTGATCGCCGGCTTCCTGCTGCTGCGGGTCGTCTCCGGCTACCGCCAGCTGCACCGCCGGCGGCTGGCCGAGCGGCGCGAGGCGATGGACGCGCCGCCGTTCGGCTGGGACCGCTGGGTCGGCTTCGCGCTGCTGTTCGCCGGCTGCGTGTCGATCGAGGCCTCGCGGCTCGCCGGGCTCGGCGTGGAACTGCCGCTCGCGCCGGGCGGGCTCGCCGGGCGGCTGCTCGCCGAGCCGCTGCTGGTGCACCTCGGCGCGGTCGGCGGCACGCTGCTGATGCTGCTGATGGTCGCGGTCGGGTTCTCGCTCGCCACCGGCCTGTCCTGGCTCACGATCTTCGAGCGCACCGGCGCCGTGCTCGAGGGCGCGATCGACGCGGTGCGCGCGCGGCGCGAGGCCCGGCTCGACCGGCGCGCGGGCGCGGCCGCCGCGACCGTGCGCAAGGAGACGGTCGAGGTCAAGCGCAAGATCCTCGCCGAGGATCCGGAGCCGGTGCGCATCGAGCCGCCGGCGCCGCCGGTCGAGAAGTCCGAGCGCGCGCAGCGCGAGCGCCAGAAGCCGCTGTTCGCCGACCTGCCGGCCGACACCGAGCTGCCGCCGATCTCGCTGCTCGACCCGCCGGCCGAGCACCGCGACACCGTCCCGCCCGACACGCTCGAGTTCACCTCGCGCCTGATCGAGAAGAAGCTGTCCGACTTCGGCGTGTCGGCCAACGTCGTCGCCGCGTACCCGGGTCCGGTGATCACCCGCTACGAGATCGAGCCCGCCACCGGCATCAAGGGCTCGATGATCGTCAACCTGTCGAAGGACCTGGCGCGGGCGCTGTCGCTGACCTCGATCCGCGTGGTCGAGACGATCCCCGGCAAGAGCCTGATGGGCCTCGAGCTGCCGAACCCGCGGCGCCAGGCGGTGCGGCTGTCGGAGGTGCTCGCCTCGCAGGTGTTCGCCGACTCGCCGTCGGCGGTCACGCTCGCGCTCGGCCACGACATCGCCGGCCGCCCGGTGGTGACCGACCTCGCGAAGATGCCGCACCTGCTGGTCGCGGGCACCACCGGCTCGGGCAAGTCGGTCGGCATCAACGCGATGCTGCTGTCGCTGCTCTACAAGGCCGATCCG
>DASPJX010000101.1:0-5584 GCA_035628395.1 Burkholderiaceae bacterium
CGCGCGCCGGATCCTCGGGCGCGACGAGCAGCTCCGTCAGCGCGCCGACGACGCGCACCCGGGTGCCCGCTCCGTCGCGGACGAGCAGGCCGTACAGCCCGTCCTGGGGCGCGAGCGCGTCGCGCATCGTCGGCCGTCTCAGGCTCACGCCGCACACGCCCCAGCGCAGGTCGCCCGCGGCGAGCAGGTCGTCGAACACCACCGCCTGGTGCGCGCGGTGGAAGTTGCCGACGCCGAGGTGCACGACGCCCGTGCGCACCGCGCGGCGGTCGTAGGCGGGCCGCTCGACGTCGGCGGACAGCGACGCGAGCGTGACGTCGGACAGGCGTTCCATCCGGCGGCTCCTGCAGCGCTCAGCGCACCGCGCCGGGCACGAGCGACGGCACCACCGACACTTCCGGATCCGCCCAGTCCGAGTTTGGCACCAGCGGATACCACCCCGGCCGACCCGGATCCCGGTCGTACGGATACCCGCCGAGCTCGAGATACAGCTCGTGGTACCGCCGCACCTTCTCCGGATCGAGCCTCACCCCCAGCCCCGGTGCGGTCGGCACCGCGATCTTCCCGTCGACGTAGCGCATCTTCCCGCCGACGATCACGTCGTCGACGAGGTGGTGGTAGTGCGCGTCGGCCGAGTACCCGAGGTTGGGCACCACCGCCCCCATGTGCAGCATCGACGCGAGCTGCACGCCGAGCTCGCCCGACGAGTGCACCGCGACGCCGAGCCCGAAGGTCTCGCACACGCCGGCCGCCTTCACGCACGGGCGGATGCCGCCCCAGAACGTGGTGTCGAGCAGGATCACGTCGACCGCGCGCTGCACGACGTTGGCCGCGAGCTGCTCGAAGTTCACGACGACGGTGTTCGTCGCGGTCGGCACGCGCACCAGCTCGCGCAGCCGCCCGAGCGCGGCCATGCCCCAGACGGGGTCCTCGATGTAGTGGGTGTTCAACCCCTCGATGCCGCGGCAGAACGCGATCGCGTCGGCGAGCGACCACGCGCAGTTCGGGTCGTGCCGCAGCGGATCGGCCGGGAACGCGCGGGCGAGCGCGCGGTAGCACTCGAGCTCGTGCGACGGCGGGAACACGCCGCCCTTGATCTTGTGCGAGCGGAACCCGTGCTCGGCCTGCAGCGCGCGCGCGTGCGCCACCAGCTGCTCGGGGGTGCGCACCTCGCCCGTGCCGGTCGTCGGGTCGTCGTAGCGGAAGAACAGGTACGACGCGAACTCCACCGCGTCGCGCACGCGCCCGCCGAGCAGCTCGGCGACCGGCACGCCGAGCTTCTGGCCCATCGCGTCCAGGCACGCGAACTCGAGCGCGGCGTGCATCTGGGTGCGGTTGTTGTACAGGCTCGCGGTCGGGTTGCAGATCGCGAAGCGCATCGACTCGAGCCGGAACACGTCGTGGCCGCGCAGCAGCCCGATCAGGCCCTCGACGGCGGCGGTCGCGGTCTCGCCGCCGCCGCCGAACTCGCCGAGGCCGACGTAGCCGTCGTCGGTCTCGACCTCGACCAGCGTGCGGACGAAGCGGCCCCAGTGCGCGCCGTTGCTGTGGCGAAGCGGCGCCTGCAGCGGCACCGTGACGGGCGTCGCGCGGATGCGGGCGATTCGGGTCATGCTCGGTCTCCGGAAGGGCCTGTCCGCGTCCGCGCGCCCATTGCCTCAGGCGCGGCGCGCGATCGGCGGCGCGGCGTCGGCGTCGCGCTCGGAATCGACGAAGAAGTGGGCGTTCTCGGCGGCGATGTTGTCGATCGCGTCGAACACCGTGCGCAGGTGCGCGCGCATCGCCTCCGCCGCGCCGACGCCGTCGCTGGCGATCACGCGCTCGGCGATCGAACGGTGCTCGGCCAGCCGCAGCGGCGAGCGCTGCGCGTAGCGCAGCGACAGCCGGCGCACCCGGTCGAGCTGCGCCTTCGCCGAGTGGATCACCTGCCACGCGCCCGCATGCCCGGCGATCGCGGCGAGCAGCTCGTGCATCGCCTCGTCGGCACGGAAGAAGCCGGGCGCGTCGCGCGCGGCGAGCGCGCGGCGCTGCAGCGCGACGCTGTCGCGCAGCGCCGCGCGGCCGGCGGCGTCGATCCTCGCCGCCGCGAGCTCGACGATGCGGCACTCGAGCGTCTCGCGCACGAAGTGGCTGTCGCGCACGAGGCGCAGGTCGATCCGCGCGACGAAGGTGCCGACCTGCGGCACCACCTCGACGAAGCCGTCCTCGGCGAGCCGCTTCAGCGCCTCGCGCACGGGCGTGCGCGACACGCCGTAGCCCTCGGCGAGCCGCGTCTCGTACACCGCCTCGCCGGGCGGCAGCGACACCGACACGATCCGCTCGCGCAGGTCGCGGTACAGCGACGGAACCAGCGAGGGTTCGCGCGGCGCGAGACCGGGGGCGCGCGGCGGGCGGGACATGTATACTAGTGTACAGCGAGGGCAGGAAGGACGCAGCGGCGCGCGACGCGCTTGCCGGACGATCCTTCCGCATTCGAGGAGACGGAGTCGCCACGATGCTGGACCGCCACGTGCACCGATCGCGGAACGCTCGGGTCGCCGACGCGCCCGTGACCGGGTCCGGCGTGCCGCCCGCGGGCCGTCGCTGCGCGATGCGCCGTGCGGATCCGCCTCGGCGTCACCTCCGCAGCGTCGACGCCGGCGCGACCACCCCCGAGTCGGAACGCACCCGCGCCACACCGTGCTCGCCCGCTTTCGGAATCCGGGGCGCCGCGCCCCGCCGCGCGCGGGATCTCGGCATGATCGGCGCGCGCGGCCTCGGCACCCTGGCCGCGAGGGGCCTCGGCGCGACGACCGCACCCGGCCCCGGCGCGATCGCCGCACCCGGCCTCGACACTATCGCCGCACCCGGTCCCGACACGATCACCGCCCGCGACGTCGACCGCCCCGCCGCCGACCGTACCCCGACGGCGGCGCGGTCGAGCGCACCGGACCGATCCGCCGCCGGTCGACCGCAGCGTCGTCCGGCCGGGCGATGCGCCCCATTCCCGCGGACGCCCGGGCGCCGCCACCCTGCACGCACCATCCCACGAGGAGGAGACCGATGAAGCTGTTCGCGACGATCCTGACCACCGCCGCCGCGCTCGCGCTGCCCGCGGCGCCCGCGCTCGCCCAGACGAAGCTCAAGTGGGCGCACGTCTACGAGGTCTCCGAGCCGTACCACACCGAGTCGGTCTGGGCGGCCGAGCAGATCAAGAAGCGCACCAACGGCAAGTTCGACATCCAGGTCTTCCCGGCCTCGTCGCTCGGCAAGGAGACCGACATCAACCAGGGCCTGACCCTGGGCACGGTCGACATGATCATCAGCGGCCCGTCGTTCGCGGCGCGCAGCTTCCCGCGCGTCGGCGTGGCCTACTACCCGTTCATCTTCCGTGACGCGGCCCATCAGGCGGCGTACGCGAAGAGCGACGTGTTCAGGGAGCTCGCCGAGGGCTACCGGCAGAAGACCGGCATCGTGATGACCGCCTACACCTACTACGGCGCGCGCCACACGACGTCCAACCGCGCCTTCACCGACTGCGCCGGCATGAAGGGCCTGAAGATCCGCGTGCCCGACGTGCCCGCGTACATGGCCACGCCGCGGTCCTGCGGCGCCAACCCCACGCCGATCGCGTTCGCCGAGGTCTACCTCGCGCTGCAGAACGGCACGGTCGAGGCGCAGGAGAATCCGCTGACCACGATCGAGGCGAAGAAGTTCTACGAGGTGCAGAAGCACATCATGCTGACCGGCCACATCGTCGACGGCCTGGTCACGCAGATCGCGCCGCACGTCTGGACCAAGCTGAACGACGGCGAGAAGAAGATCTTCACCGAGGTCACGCAGGAGGCGGCCGCCCGGGCCACCGCGCAGATCATCAAGCGCGAGCAGGAGCTGGTCGACGAGTTCAAGAAGAAGGGCCTGAACGTCGTGCAGGTCGACCGCAAGAGCTTCGTCGACGCGGTGCTGAAGAACGCGACGCCCGAGTCGCTCGGCTACGACCGCAAGGACTACGACCGGATCGTCGCGCTGAAGTGACCGGCCGCGACCGGTGATCCCTCGCGCCGGGGCCGGCCGCAGCGCCGGCCCCGTCGCGTCCGCCTCCGCGACGCCGCGTCCCCACCTCCGCCAGCGCACACGATGAACGACCTCCCGAAGGGCCGGCTCGAGCCGGACGACGATCCGTACGGCGGCGCGGCCGTGCTCGACGAGTCCGGCCAGTTCCACGCGACCGACGCGCCGATCGACCTGTCGGGCTACCGCTGGGAGGACTGGCTGACGCTCGGCTTCTTCTGGATGCTGGCGCTCACCGTCTTCTACCAGTTCTTCACCCGCTACGTGCTGTCCGACTCGGCCGCCTGGACCGAGGAGATCGCGCGCTACCTGCTCGTCGTCGTGACCTTCCTCGGGTCGTCGATGGCGGTCCGGCGCAACAGCCACATCCACGTCGAGTTCGTGTACCGCTGGCTGTCCCCGGCCGTCGGACGGGCGCTGTCGAGCGCGGTCGACGTCGCGCGCGTCGCCTTCCTCGCCTACGCGACCTGGCTGTCGATCGAGCTGATGCCGAAGATGGCGAACCTCAACATGACCGTCGTCGACCTGTCGATGAAGTACGTGTACGGCCTGGTGACGCTCGGCTTCGCGATGATGACCTTCCGCGCGGTGCAGGTCGCGCTGCGGCACCGGCGACGCGGCTGGAGCCTGCTCGAGCGGCCCGGCGAGGACGAGGCCTGAGGAGACGACGATGAACGCCATGCTCTTCGCCGGCTTCCTCGGCGCGCTGACCGCCGGCCTGCCCATCGCGATCGCGATGTGCGTGGGCTCGCTGATCTACATCTGGCTGTCGGGCAGCATCCCGCCGCTCAGCGTCATCCACCGGATGGTGGGCGGCGTCGACTCGTTCCCGCTGCTGGCGGTGCCGTTCTTCATCTACGCCGGCAACCTGATGAACTCGGCCGGCATCACCAACCGGATCTACAACTTCGCGCTCGCGCTGGTCGGCTGGCTGAAGGGCGGCCTCGGCCACGTCAACGTGGTGGGCTCGGTGGTGTTCGCCGGCATGTCGGGGACGGCGGTCGCCGACGCCGGCGGCCTCGGCACGATCGAGATCAAGGCGATGAAGGACCACGGCTACAGCACCGAGTTCGCGGTGGGCGTGACCGCTGCCTCGGCGACGCTGGGGCCGATCATCCCGCCGTCGCTGCCCTTCGTGATCTACGCGCTCTTCGCCAACGTCTCGGTGGGCGCGTTGTTCCTCGCGGGGATCCTTCCGGGCCTCGTCATGGCGCTGCTGATGATGGCCACGGTGGCTTTCTTCGCGCATCGCAACAAGTGGGGCGGCGACATCCCGTTCGAGCGGCGCCGCGTCTCGAAAGCGCTGCTCGAGCTGATGGTGGTGCTCGGCTGGCCGGTGGCGATCTGGATGCTGGTCAAGGCGGGCACGCACCCGCAGCTCACGGTGCTCGGCGCGATCGTGCTGCTCTTCATCGCCGACTGGAAGTTCCGCTTCGAGGCGGTGCTGCCGATCATGACGCCGGTGCTGCTCATCGGCGGCATGTCGACGGGCGTGTTCACCGCGACGGAGGGCGCGATCGCCGCCTGCGTCTGG
>DASPJX010000102.1:0-3005 GCA_035628395.1 Burkholderiaceae bacterium
GGCCAGGCCGTGCACGGATTCCGGCTGTTCACCGGCCTCGAGGCCGATCCCGCGCGGATGGAGGCGCACTTCAGGCGGCTGGTCGCCTGACGCGCGCCGCGGCGCCGCTGCTTCGTGGGCCGCGCCAGCTCGGCGGTACGCGGTGCCGCCGGCGTCGGTCCGGACGGGCTCGCGCACGATGCCGGCGCGCTCGTCCCGCGGCGACGCGGCGCCGCGATCGCCGGCCTTCGACAGCGTCGTCAGCGCGTGGATCGCCGGGGCGATCAGGATCCGGCGGGGCAGGAACGCGATCGGACCACGGAACTCCTCCATCACGGCCGCCGATGAAGGGATGCCGGCGTTCGCCGGGGAGCTCGACGGCCGATGCGGCGACTTCCCGGCCCGGCCGCGCCGTGGTCTGATCGCGCGATGGACATCGTCGCCGTCGCCCGCTCCCTGCAGCCCGAGGTCCGCGCCCGCGTCGCCGACATCGAGCGCGAACGCACGCTGCCGGCCGACCTGGCCCGCCGCCTCGCGCGGGCGGGGCTGTTCCGGACGCTGCTGCCGGCGCGGGTCGGCGGGCTCGAGCTCGGGCCGCTCGAGGCCCTCGGCTCGATGGAGGCGATCGCCGAGGCCGACGCCTCGGCCGGCTGGTGCACGATGATCGGCGCCACCTCGGGCCTGGCCGCTGCCTGGCTCGATCCGGCGGTCGCGGCGGCGCTGCACGACGGGCCCGACACCGTGACCGGCGGGGTGTTCGCGCCGATGGGACGCGCCGTCGAGGACGGCGACGACTACGTGGTCGACGGACGCTGGGCCTGGTGCTCCGGCCATGCGCACTGCCGCGTGCTCGCGCTCGGCTGCACCGTGCTGCGCGACGGCCGGCCGGTCGCGGTCGCCGGCGGCGCGCCCGAGATCCGGATGGTGTACGTCGAGCTCGAGCGGCTCGAGCGGCTCGACGGCTGGCACGCGAGCGGGCTCGCCGGCACCGGCAGCGGCGAGGTCGCGGCGCACGGCCTGCGGGTGCCTCGCGAGCGCTCGGTCGCGCTCGCCACCGACGCGCCGCGCGACCCCGGCGCGCTGTACCGGATGCCGCCGTTCGGCCTGCTCGCGCAGGGCATCGCGTGGACGATGCTCGGCAACGCGCGCGCGGCCGTCGACGACCTGGTCGAGCTCGCCGGCGGCAAGCGCCCGCAGGGCGGACGGCGCACGCTCGCCGAGCGCGCCGCGGTCCAGCTCGAGGTGGCGAAGGCGGTCGCGGCACTGCGCGCGGCGCGCGCGCAGTGCGTCGACGCGGTCGGCGAGGCCTGGACGCTCGCGCGCGCCGGCGATCCTCCCGGGCTCGAGGCGCGGGCCGCGCTGCGGCTGTCGGCCACCTTCGCGGTGCGCACCGCGGCCGACGTCGCGCGCGCGATGTACGAGCTGGGCGGCGGCAGCTCGGTCTACCTGTCGTCGCCGCTGCAGCGACGCTTCCGCGACGCGCACGTCGGCACCCAGCACGCGATGGTGGGGCCGCAGACCTGGGAGCTCGCCGGCCGCGTGCTGCTCGGGCTGCCGACCGACGCGACGCTGCTCTAGGCGTCGCCGGACGCGCCCGCCCGGACCCGCTCGAACCGCAGCACGCCGTCGTCGCCCTCGACGCGGCGCAGGCGCCCGGCGTGCCAGTGCCGGTGCAGGTGCGCGAGCGTCCCGGTCAGCGCGAGTCCGAGCCGGTGGGCCGACAACCGGCGACGCAGCGGCTCGGGCACCAGCTCGAGCGCGCTGCGGGGACGCCCGCAGGCGGCCCGCAGCGCGTCGAGCCGGCGCGCGTGGTGCGCGCGCAGCTGGGCCAGCCGCCGGCCCGGGCCGCGGAACGGCACCCCGTGCGACGGCAGCACCAGCGTGTCCTCGGGCAGCCCGTCGAAGCGCGCGAGCGACTCGAGGTGCTCGCCGAGCGGATCCCCGTCGGGCTCGTCCGCGGTCACGCCGACGTGCGCCGCGATGCTCGGCAGCAGCAGGTCGCCCGCGACCAGCACCCCGAGCGACGCGCAGTGGAAGGCCAGGTGCTCCGGCGCGTGGCCGCGGCCGCCGATCGCGCGCCACGTGCGGGCGCCGATCCGCAGCGCGTCGCCGTCGCGCACCGCGACGAACGCATCGGGCACCGCGGGCATCAGCCGGCGCGCCGCGGCGGGCCGCGCACGCATCGCGTCGAGCCGCTCGGGGTCGTCCAGCCCGTTGCGCCGCATCAGCTCGACCGCGGCCTCCCGCGACGCCGGGCCGTCGTCGGCCAGGGCGCGGCGCGCCTGCGCCCAGTCGCCCGCGGACATCCAGAGCGGCACGCCGGGCCGCGCGCACAGCGCGTGCGCGTAGCCGAGGTGATCGGCGTGCAGGTGCGTGACGAGCACGCGCGCGAGCGGCGCGTCGCGCAGCGGTCCGCGCGCGAGCGCGGCCCACGCGGCCTCGGTGTCGGGGCGCGTCGGTCCGGCGTCGATCGCGCAGGTGCCCTCGCCGTCCGCGACCAGCCAGAGGTTCACGTGGTCGGGCGAGCCGTCGAGCGGCACGCGGTGCCAGGCGAGCCCCGGCGCGAGCGCGACCGCCTCGCCGGGGGCCGGAACGAGATCGCGCAGCGCGGGATCGGGCTCGATCGCGTGGGACGCCGGCATCCGGCCGAGGATACCGGACCGCGGCGCGCCGCCGCCGGAGCCCGGTCGCGGCCTCGAGGACGCCGCGTTCCGCAGGCCGCGCCCGCAGCCCGTCCGATGCCCGGACGCGGCCGGCGCCTCGGTTCACACCCGTGGCCTCGCGTGCTAACGTCGGTCGGACACGACAGGCGGCAACGGGCTGGAGCGGCTCCTTGGCACACGGCGGCTTTTCCGACGGACGCGCGATCGGCGCGAGGATGTCCCACCGGGTCGCGGGCCGCCCGCGTCGACGCCGATGAAGAAGCGCGTCCTCTACAGCCGCTCGCCGCTCGGCGCGCCGTCGGCCGGCGCGCCCGCCGACGCGGCCCCCGCGCCCGATCCGGCCGCCCGCGCCGCCGCCCCGCG
>DASPJX010000103.1:0-44443 GCA_035628395.1 Burkholderiaceae bacterium
AGCGTTGCTCGTCGACGCCGCCGAGCAGCCCGTCGACAACCGCCTGGTCGACGACGCGGTCGGGCCGCTCCTCGCCGCTGGCCGGATCGAACTCGAACAGCGTGTGCTTCGCGCCCTTGCGGCGCATCAGCGCGAGCCGCCGGGTGCCGTCGTCGAGCACCGCCCCCACGCGCAGCGCCGCGTAGTCGCGTCCGAAGTGGTCGTCGGTGCGCACCGGCACGCCGAACAGCATCGCGTGGATCGCGCGCATCGCGGTGCTCTTGCCGCGCTCGTTCGGGCCGTAGACGACCTGCAGCCCGCCGCCGGCCGGCGCGTCGAGGTCGAGCACCGCGTCGTCGAACGGCCCCCAGGCCTTCAGGTGCAGCGACGCGATCCTCATCGCGCGTCCTCCCCGGCGAGCCGGTCGAGCAGCATCGACTCGGCCTCGCGCAGCAGGCCCGCGAGCACCTCGGGATCGTCGAGCCCGACCGAGCGCGGCCCGCCCTTCAGCGGCGGCGGCAGCTTGCCGACCAGGTCGCGCAGCGCGCCGTCGCCGAAGGTGCGCAGCGCCGCCGGATCGGCCAGCAGCTCGCCGACCAGCCGCAGGCACTCGCCGATCGGGTCGTCGGCGCCGGCGTGCGCGCGGGCCGCGGCCGGCAGCCGCGTGCGGCACGCGATCCTCTCGATCCAGGCGCGCCCGCCCGACGCGCCGTCGGCGATCGAGCGCAGCTCGGCCGCCGCCTCGTCGGGCCGGGCGGCGAGCCAGCGGTGCAGCGCGCCGGTGCCCTCGACGACGACGCGCCACGCCGACGCGCGATGCTGCGCGCGCTCCTGCGCCTCGCGCATCCGCTCGTGCGCGTGCGCCCGGAACGCGTCGACGTCGGCGAGGCCGTCGATGCGCAGGCCGACCACCTCCCAGCGCAGCACGTCGAGCGCGACCGGCTCGGCGCGCAGCTCGCCGTCCGACCACTCGACGAGCTCGCAGCCCTTCGGGCCGGGCTCGCCGGCGTGGCGGCCCTGCAGGTTGCCGCTGTAGACGATCCGCGGATGCGCCTCCTGCAGCACCTCGCGTGCGTGCACGTGGCCGAGCGCCCAGTAGTCGTAGCCCTTGCCGCGCAGCACGTCGAGCGAGGTGGGCGCGTACGGATCGTGCGACGCGTAGCCGGCGAGGCTGGTGTGCAGCACGCCGACGTTGAACCAGCCCGGCACCGGCGGCGGATACCCCGCCGCCAGGTCCTCGGGCACCGCGCGGTCGGCGAAGCTGCGCCCGTGCAGCGCCACCTTCGCGGACTCGAGCCGGAAGGTGCCCGCGCGCCCGGTGGGGAACTCGTGGACGTTGTCCGGCAGCGCGAGCGCGCGGGTGACCTCGCTCGCGGCGTCGTGGTTGCCGCGCTTCAGGTACACCGGGATGCCGGCGCGGTCGAGCCGGCGCATCTGCGACGCGAAGAACAGCCCGGTGTTCATGTCGCGCCAGTCGCCGTCGAACACGTCGCCGGCGATCGCGACGAAGTCGACCGCCCGCTCGACGGCCAGGTCCACGAGCGCCGACAGCGCCTCGCGCGTGGCGCCGCGCAGCGCATCGACCGGCGCGCCCGGATAGCGCTCGAGCCCGTCGAGCGGGCTGTCGATGTGCAGGTCGGAGCAGTGGATGAACTTCAACGGCGGCGGCGGTGGGCGTGCCGGCGACCGGCGATCCGCCGATGATGCCACGCTGGTGGCTCAGGACATGAGCCACCTTGGCCATGGCACGCCGGCGCGGCGCGGCGCCGGCGATCGGCGATACTCGACGACCGACCCCCGCCCGCCTCGCCCATGGACGACACGACCTTCATCCGCCACGCCGGCGACGGCGTGTTCAGCGTCGACTCCGGCTACGTGCGCCCCCGCTTCGACGCGATCCACGTCGTCGTCGAGGGCGGGCGCGCCGCGATCGTCGACACCGGCACGCGCGACTCGGTGCCGCGCACGATGGCCGCGCTCGAGGCGCTCGGCGTGCCGCCGGAGCGCGTCGACTGGGTGATCCTGACCCACGTCCACCTCGACCACGCGGGCGGCGCCGGCCACCTGATGCGCCGGCTGCCGGCGGCCCGCCTCGCCGTCCATCCGCGCGGCGCGCCGCACGTGGTCTCGCCGGAGCGGCTGTGGGCGGGCACGGTCGAGGTCTACGGCCGCGAGACGGCCGAGGCGACCTACGGCGAGCCGGTGCCGGTGCCCGCCGACCGGGTGGTCGCGATGGACGACGGCGCGACGCTCGAGCTCGCCGGCCGGCGCTTCGAGTGCCTCGACGCGCCGGGCCACGCGCGGCACCACCTCGTGCTGCGCGACGGCGAGACCGGCCACGTGTTCGCGGGCGACACCTTCGGCATCTCGTACCGCGAGCTCGACGCCGACGGCCGCGCGTTCGCGTTCCCCTCGTCGACGCCGGTCCAGTTCGACCCCGACGCGCTGCGCGCGACGCTCGCGCGGATCCTCGCGCTCGAGCCCGGCGCGGTCTTCCTCACGCACTGGTCGCGGATCGACGACGTGCCGCGCGTCGGCGCGACGCTGCTGCGGCTGGTCGACGCGTACGAGTCGCTCGCGCTCGCCGCGCGCACCGAGGTCGCGCCCGAGGCGCTCGGCGAGCGGCTCGAGCGCGACATGGACGCGCTGCTGCTGCGCGAGGTCGCGGCGCACGGCTGCACGCTCGCGCCCGACGCGGTGCGCGGGCTGCTCGAGATGGACATCCGCCTGAACGCGGCCGGCCTGCACGCCTGGCTGCAGGCCCGCGCGAGGACCGACGCGCCCCGCCCCGCGGCGCGCTGATCCCGGCCGCGGCGCGCCGAGCCGGGCCGCGGTGCGCCGAGCCGGGCCGGACGCGCCGAGCTCGGCCGCGACGCACGGCGCACCGGCCGACGCGCCGGCGCGCCGCTCTCCGTGACGGATGTCGCACCCCGTTACCGTCGGGCGGTGCACGGGCGCGCTGCGTGCCCCGTTGAAGCGGAAACGGGCGACGTCCGCCCGCCGAGGAGATCCGCGACATGACCCCGACCGGGACCGCCCCGCGCCCCCCGACGCCGCGCCGACGCGGCGCCGCCCTCGCCTGCGCCGCCGCGCTGCTCGCGCTCGGCGCGCTCGCGCCGCAGGCCGACGCCGCCGAGCGCCGCCTGCGCGGCGAGGCGCCGTTCAAGGTGCCGCCGGCGTCCACCCTCGCCGCGCTGCCGGCGTCCTCGCCCTTCGGGCCCGACGACGTGCGCGCCGGCACGCTCGCCTTCGAGATCGCGTACGACGACGCGACGCCCGACGCCGATCCCGATCCGTACGTCGGTCGCTACGACGGCGGGCTGCGCGCGTTCCGCGTCCGCGTCGGCGGCACCTGGGTCGACCTGCCGCTCGGCTCGGCCGAGCTGCGCGTGTCCGACGGCGGGGCCGGCATGGCGCACCGCGAGTCGCTGTCGATGACCGCCGCCGTCCGCTACGGAGCGTACGAGCTGCGCGTGGGCTGGGTGCAGGTCAACCAGGCGGCCACCGACCGCGACCTGCGCGGCGCGGCCGGCGGCATCGCCCGCGACGCGCTGCCCCCGGTCGACGGCGTGCTCGCCTTCCCCACCTCCGGCGAGTGGGACCGGATGTTCTTCGTGCGGCTCGACCCGGTGGGCGACCTGCGCTCGCCGGTGCTCTACCTGAACACGTCGGCGCTGACCGTCGCGCCCGCCGCCCGTCCCGACGGGAGGGCGCCGTGAGCGCGCGCGGGCGGCTCGGCGCCGCGATGCTCGCGGCCGCGCTCGCGGCCGGCTGCGGCCACGGCGGCGACGGGGTCCCGGTCGGACCGCCGGTGGTCGGGCTCGGCCTGCTGCTGACCCGGGTGGGACCGGCCGCGGTGCAGCTCGAGTGGGACGTCGACCGGCGGGCCGCGGTGTATTCGGTGTCGCGCGACGGCTTCCCGCTCGCCGACGTGCAGGTGCCGACGCTGGTCGACGCGAGCCTGGTGCCGGGCGGGCGCTACTGCTGGCTGGTGCTCGGACGCGACGTCTACGGCTCGGTCATCTCGCAGACGCAGGTCGGCTGCCTGACGCTGCTCTGACGCGCACCGCCGGGCTCCGGCCCGGCGGCGCCGTCGCTCAGCGCAGGCCGAGCACCGCGACCGTCCGCTCGGCGATCGCGAGCTCCTCGTGCGTCGGCAGGCGCCACGCCTCGACGCGGCTGCCGGGCCGGTCGAGCCTCGGCCCGCCGGCCTCGTTCGCCCTCTCGTCGAGATCGAGGCCGAGCCACGCGCAGCGCGCGGCGATCGCCGCGCGGATCGGGACGCTGCGCTCGCCGATGCCCGCGGTGAACACCAGCGCGTCGAGCCCGCCGAGCGCGGCCGCGAGCGAGCCGACCTCGCGCGCGACGCGGTAGGTGAAGTGGTCGATCGCGAGGCGCGCGCCCGGCGCGTCGCTCGCGAGCAGCGCCCGCATGTCGGACGACACCCCCGACAGCCCGAGCAGACCCGACTCGCGGTAGAGCAGCCGCTCGATCGCCTCGATCGACAGGCCGCGCTCGCGCGCGAGCCAGAGCACCACGCCCGGATCGAGCTGGCCGCAGCGCGTGCCCATCGGGCAGCCGTCGAGCGCGGTGAAGCCCATCGTGGTCGCGACGCTGCGGCCGGCGAGCATCGCGCACAGCGACACGCCGCTGCCGAGATGGGCGACGATCGTGCGGCCCGCGGCCGCGCGCGGCGAGACGTCGGGGAGCTGTCGCGCGATCGACTCGTACGACAGCCCGTGGAAGCCGTAGCGGCGCACGCCGGCGTCGCGGATCGCGGCCGGCAGCGCGTAGAGCTCGGCCTCGTCGGGCTGCGTGCGGTGGAACGCGGTGTCGAAGCACGCGACCTGCGGCAGCCCCGGGCGCGCGGCGGCGAGCGCGCGGATCGGCGCGAGGTTGTGCGGCTGGTGCAGCGGCGCGAGCGGCACCAGCCGCTCGAGCGACTCGAGCAGCGCGTCGTCCACGCGCACCGGCGCCGCGTGCGCGGTGCCGCCGTGCACGACGCGGTGGCCGACCGCCGCGGGCGCGTCGGGCCCGAGCCGCGGCCCGAGCCAGTCGAGCAGCCTGTCGAGCGCGCCCGGCGAGTCGAGCGCCGCCGGCAGCGGCTCGTCGGCGAGCGACGCGCCGTCGGCGGCGCGCACGACGAGCCGCGGCGACGCGCCGAGCCCGTCGACCTGCCCGCGCATCGTCGAGGCGAGCCGCCCGCCCGCGAGCCCGAAGGTCTCGAACTTGAGGCTCGACGAGCCCGCGTTCAGCACCAGCACCGTCGCGCTCACGGGGCGCCCCCGACGAGCGCCGCGCGACGCGCCTGCGCCATCAGCACGGCGACCGCGCACGACGCGAGCCGCGCCCGCACGGTGTCGGCGCGGCTCGTCAGCACGATCGGCACGCGCGCGCCGAGCACGACGCCGGCGGCGTCGGCGTTCGCCATGAAGCTCAGCTGCTTGGCGAGGATGTTGCCGGCCTCCATGTCGGGCACCAGCAGCACGTCCGGGTCGCCGGCGACCGCCGAGCGGATGTCCTTGATCCGCGCGGCCTCGGCGCTGATCGCGTTGTCCATCGCGAGCGGCCCGTCGAGCAGCCCGCCGACGATCTGCCCGCGCTCGGCCATCTTGCACAGCGCGGCCGCCTCGGTCGTCGACGGGATCTTCGGCGTGATGGTCTCGACCGCCGACAGGATCGCCACCTTCGGCAGCGCGACGCCGAGCACGCGCGCGAGGTCGATCGCGTTCTGGCAGATGTCGCGCTTCTCCTCGAGCGTCGGGAAGATGTTGATCGCCGCGTCGGTGACGATCAGCGGCTTCGGCCAGCCGGGCACGTCCATCAGGAACGCGTGCGACATCCGGCGGCCGGTGCGCAGCCCGGTGTCGCGCGCGACCACGGCGCCGAGCAGCTCGTCGGTGTGCAGGCTGCCCTTCATCAGCAGCTCGGCCTCGCCGGCGCGCACCAGCGCGACCGCCGCCTCGGCCGACGCGTGGCTGTGCGGCGCCTCGACGATCCGCAGCCCCGTCAGGTCGATGCCGTGCGTCGCGGCGATCGACTCGATCCGGGCGCGCGGCCCGACCAGGATCGGCGCGATCAGCCCGCGCGCGGCGGCGTCGATCGCGGCCTGCAGCGCGCTCTCGCTGCACGGATGCGCGACCGCGGTGGGCATCGGCGGCAGCGCGCGCGCCGAGTCGATCATCGTCTCGAAGCTCGCGTGGGTCTGCACGGCCATCGTGCCGACGTCGGGACGCGGCAGCTCGACCGCGTGCAGCGGCGCGAGCACGCGCGCCTCGCCGCGCGCGACGGTCTCGCCCCGCTCGTTCGTCACCTCGCAGTCGAGCGTCACCGTGCGGCCGTCGTCGTGCAGCGCGCGCACGACGACGGTGGCGGTCAGCGTGTCGCCCTCCTGCACCGGCCGCTCGAAGACGAGCGTCTGCGCGCGGTAGACGGTGCCCGGGCCGGGCAGCTCGTTGCCGAGCAGGCTCGAGATCAGCGACGCCGCCCACATGCCGTGCGCGGTGGGGCCGGCCTCGCCGCGGCGGCGCACGGGCGCGCCCAGGTGCGTGGGATTCAGGTCGCCCGACAGCAGCGCGAACGCGCGGATCTCGTGGCGACCGAGCCGCCGCGACAGGCTCGCGCGGTCGCCGGTCACCAGCGTGGAGAACGGGCGGTTGCGCAGCACGGCGCCGTCGGCGTGATCGGTCATGGCGGGAGGTCGGGCTCGGGCGCGCCAGCTTACCGGCGATCGACGCCCACGGTCGCGCCCCCGCCCGGGCGGACGGCACGCGGCCGCGCCGGCGCTAGAATCGCCCCAGGAGACACGCCGCGTCGCGCGGCGCCCGCCACGATGATCAAAGCCGCGTACATCACCCATCCGAGCTCGGCGCGCCACGAGATGGGGGACGGCCATCCCGAGTGCCCCGATCGCGTCGCGGTCGTCGGCGACCGGCTGCTGATGCGGGGCGTGCTCGACTACATGGAGCGCTTCGAGGCGCCCGCGGCCACGCCCGAGCAGCTCGGGCGCGCGCACGAGGCGCTGTACGTCGCCGAGCTGCTCGCGCGCGCGCCCGCCGACGGCTACCTGCAGGTCGATCCCGACACCGCGATGAACCCGCACACCGCGACCGCCGCGCTGCACGCGGCCGGCGCCGCGGTCCTCGCCGCCGAGCTGGTGGCGGACGGCCGGTTCCTGCGCGCGTTCTGCAACGTGCGTCCGCCCGGGCACCACGCCGAGCGCGGCGCGGCGATGGGCTTCTGCTTCTTCAACAACGTCGCGGTGGGCATCCGCCACGCGCTCGACGTGCTCGGGCTCGAGCGCGTCGCGCTCGTCGACTTCGACGTCCACCACGGCAACGGCAGCGAGGACATCCTCGCCGGCGACGAGCGCGTGCTGATGGTGTCGACGTTCCAGTCCCGGCTCTATCCGTTCGCCGGCGAGACGCCGCGCGGCGCGAACATGTGCAACGTGCCGCTGCAGCCCTACTCCGACGGCGCGGCGCTGCGCGAGGCGGTCGACGCGCGCTGGATCCCCGCGCTCGACGCGTTCCGCCCCGAGATGGTCTTCGTCTCGGCCGGGTTCGACGCGCACCGCGAGGACGACATGAGCCACCTCGGCTGGACCGACGCCGACTACGCGTGGGTCACGCGCCGGGTCGTCGAGGTGGCCGAGCGCCACGCGCAGGGCCGGATCGTCTCGGTGCTCGAGGGCGGCTACTGCCTGCCCGCGCTCGCCCGCAGCGTCGAGCTGCACGTGCGCACGCTGATCGACCTGCAGTGACCCGCGCCGCCGCGCCCCGCGACGACGCGCCATCCGGGAGGAACCGTTCATGAGAGTCGCCGTCGTCGGCCTGGGCGCGATGGGCGCCGCCGCCGCCCACAACCTGATCGCCCGCGGCCACGAGGTCGCGGGATACGACCCGCGCGAGGCCGCGCGCGAGGCGCTGCGCGCACGCGGCGGCCGGCCGGCCGCGAGCGCGCGCGACGCCGCCCGCGACGCCGACGCGGTGATCGTCTTCGTCGTGAACGCCGCGCAGGTCGAGTCGGCGGTGCTCGGCGCCGACGGGGCCGCGCACGGCATGGGGCCCGCGGCGGTGCTCGTGCAGTGCGCGACCGTGCCGGCGGCGTACGCCGCCGACCTCGGCGCGCGGCTCGCCGCCCGCGGCCTCGCGATGGTCGACGCGCCGGTCTCGGGCGGCGTGCTGCGCGCCGGCGACGGCACGCTGTCGATCATGGCCTCCGGCCCGCGCGACGCGTTCGCGCGCGCGCGGCCGCTGCTCGAGCAGATGGGCCGCTTCGTCTACGACTTCGGCGACGCGCACGGCGCGGGCTCGACGGTGAAGACGATCAACCAGCTGCTGTGCGGCGTGCACCTGGCGGTGCTCGGCGAGGCGCTCGCGCTCGGGCGCCGCGCGGGGCTCGATCCGGCGATGCTGCTCGAGGTCTACGGCAACAGCGCGGCGGCGAGCTGGATGATGGGCGACCGCGGCCCGCGCGCGCTCGAGGACGCGCCGCCCGCCAAGAGCGCGGTCGACATCTTCGTCAAGGACCTCGGGCTGGTGCTCGACACCGGGCGGGACCTGAAGTTCCCGCTGCCGCTCGCGGCGGCCGCGCACCAGCAGTTCCTCGCGCTGTCGGCCCGCGGCGGCGGCGGGCTCGACGACTCGCAGATGTGGCGCGCGTACCCGGCGCCCCCGGAGGACGGCCCGTCCTGAGCCGGCCGGCCGGCGCCGGCGCGCCCGGGGCCCGATCCGCGCCCCGGGACGCGGGCGCGCGTCAGGGGGTGCGCCACTCCAGCCGCAGCCACACCGACGGCCGCGACAGGCTCCCGGTCGCCGGCTCGAACTCGACGTGCCGGGCGCCGAGGTTGCGGCCGGCCACGCTCGCGTGCCAGTGCGGCGACAGCTGCCGGCCCAGCCGCAGGTCGGTCGCGACGTAGCTCGGCACCGCCGGGAACGGCAGCGCGGACACGCGGCGGACCATCGCGTCGAACTCGATGCCGGCCGGCAGCGTCAGCGACGAGCGCAGCATCCACTGGTGCTCGGGATCGTTGCCGAGGTTCTCGACCGAGAGCGGGCCGGCCTCGGGCGCGGCGCGCAGCGACTTGCGCAGCTCGACCAGGCCGCCGCTCAACCGCCAGGTGCGGGTCAGGTCGACGCTGCCCCAGGCCTCGACGCCCCAGACCCGACCGTAGGCGAGGTTCTCCACGGCGGTCGGCCCGGCGCGGCCGGCGCGCAGCCGGTCGTAGTCGTGATGGAACGCCGTCACCGAGTAGCTGAAGTTCGGCAGGCTCTGGCCGCGCCAGCCGAGCTCGATCACGTTCGCGATCTCGGATCGGAACTCGGCGCCGCCGCGGATCAGGAACGGCGGGTTCGCCGGGAAGAAGAAGTCCCGGTCGAGCCGCGCCGGCGCGCGCACCGCGCGCGAGACCGCGCCCCACAGCATCCCCGAGTCGCCGACGTCCCAGGCCGCGCGCAGCGAGGGCAGCAGCTCGGTGCCGGTGTAGACGTTGCGCTCGGCCTTCGCGCCGACCGTCACGCGCAGCCGGTCGGTGAGCGTGATCTCGTCCTGCACGAACACGCTCGTCCACTGCAGGTCGCGGACCTGCGGGTCGAAGCGCACCGCCGCGGCGGGACCGGTGTCGCTGCGCGCCTCGCGCCGGGACGCGCCCCAGAGCAGCCGGTGCCGGCCGATCGGCGCGGGCGAGTGGTCGAACGCCAGGTCGAGGATCTGCGTGTGGTCGCGGAACACGATCGCGTCGCGCCGGCGGGCCTCGTCGAAGTAGCCCTGCAGCTGCCAGGTGGCGCCGTCGCTCGCCCGGTGGCCGACGCGCGCGAGCAGGTTCGCGCCCGACAGCCCGGGCGCGACGGTCGTGGCCTCGCCGGTGGCATGGTAGGCGTCGCCCTGCAGCGTCGAGCGCCACGTGCCGTCGTCGCGGTCGACGCGGAAGCCCACCTGCGAGCGCGCGACGCCGTCGGCGAGGCGCGCGCCGCCGGACGTCGGGGTGTCGTCGCGGGCGAGCCGGGTCGCGTAGATCCGCCAGCCGCCGCGGTCGCCGAACCGGCCGCCCTGGCGCGCGGTGAGCCGCGAGCCCTCGGGCCCGCCCTGCGCCGAGAGCAGCGTGCCGCGGGTGTCGAGCGCCGAGCGGGTGATCACGTTGATCACGCCGTTCACCGCGTTCGCGCCCCACAGCGTCGCGCCGGGGCCGCTGATCACCTCGATGCGCTCGACGTCCTCGAGCATCACGTCCTGCGCGTCCCAGAACACGCCGGAGAACAGCGGCGAGTAGACGGTGCGGCCGTCGACCAGCACCAGCAGCTTGTTGCCGATCGAGTTGTTGAAGCCGCGCGCGCTGATCGCGTACTGGGTCGCGTTGATCCGCGCGACCTGCAGGTTGGGCGCGAGCCGCAGCGCCTCGGGCAGGCTCGTCGAGCCCGAGCGCCGGATGTCCTCGCCGGTGATCACGAACACCGAGGCGGCCGCGCTGCGGGCCGCCTCGGGGCGACCGCTGACCGAGGTGACCCGCACCTCGCCGAGCTCCTCGAGGCTCAGCTCGCCGATGCGCGCGAGCGGCCCGAGGTCCTGGGCCGGGGCGAGCAGCGGCGCCAGCGCGAGCAGGCCCGCGGCGACGCGGGTCGCCGGGGCGGGTCGCGGAACGGTCGGGATTCGGAAGCGTCTCATCGTCGTTCGTCAGGATCTGTCGGCGGCCGCGGACGGCGCCGGGAGGGCCGGGGCGCGGGCGTTCGGCGTCCCCGCGGCCGGCGACAGCGACTCGATCAGCTCGAGCAGCGGCTCGTGGCCGACCGGCTTGACCAGGAATCCGTCGAAGCCCGCGTCGCGGGCGCGCTGGCGATCGGCGGCCTGGCCCCAGCCGGTCACCGCGATCAGCGTCAGGTCGCGCGTCTCGGCCTCGGCGCGCAGCCGGCGCGCGACCTCGTACCCGTTGACGCGCGGCATGCCGATGTCGAGCACCGCCACCTCGGGCCGCTCGGCGCGGACCGCGTCGATCGCCGCCTGTCCGTCGTGGACCACGCGCACCGAGTGTCCGAGCGTGCGCAGCACCTGCTGCAGGCCGTCGACCAGGTCGACGTTGTCGTCGGCGAGCAGGATGCGGCGCGGCACGTCGGCGGGCGCGGCTTGGGCGCGCACCGGCGGCGCCGGCGGCGCCGCGGCGCCCTTCGCGATCGGCAGCCGCACCGTGAAGCACGCGCCGCGACCTTCGCCCTCGCTGTGCACGGCGATCTCGCCGCCGTGCAGCCGCACGAACTCGCGCGCCAGTGTGAGCCCGATGCCCAGGCCCGCGTTGCCGCGCTCGAGCGACTTGTCGACCTGCTCGAACAGATCGAAGATCCGGCCCTGCATCGCCGGGTCGATGCCGATGCCGGTGTCGCGGACCTCCACCGTCACCGCGTCGTCGTCGCACGCGGCCCGCACGTCGATGCGCCCGCCGCGCGGCGTGTAGCGGCAGGCGTTGGTCAGCAGGTTCGAGAAGATCTGCAGCAGCCGGGCCGGATCGCCGACCGACGCGCACGCCTGCGCATCGCTCTCGAGCGTCAGCACGAGCCCGCCCGCCTGGGCGAGCGGCTCGGTCGCCTCGACCGCCGAGCGCAGCACCGCGAGGACGTCGAGCGGCTCGGTGTGCAGCAGCAGCTTGCCGCGCGTGATCCGCGAGATGTCGAGCAGGTCGTCGATCATCCGCACCATCTGGCGCAGCTGCCGCTCGAGCATGCCGAGCGCCTTGCCGCGGACCTCCTCGGTGACCTGCGGCAGGCGCAGCAGCGCGGTCGCGTGGGTCATCGGCGCGAGCGGGTTGCGCAGCTCGTGGGCGAGCGTGGCGAGGAACTCGTCCTTGCGCCGGTCGGCGCGCCGCAGGTCGGCCTCGGCGCGCAGCCGCTCGCCCATCTCGCGCTCGACGTCGTCGGTGCGCGCCTGCACCTCGGCCAGCATCCGGTTGAACGAGTCGACCAGCACCGCGATCTCGGCGATGTCGGAGGGCGGCGCCCGGAGCTTCCAGTCGCGCTGCTCGACCACCTCGCGGGCGACCCGGGCGACGTCCTCGATCGGCTCGGTCACCGCGCGCCGGGTCCGCCGGAACAGGACCAGCGCGACCGCCAGCGCGCCGACGATCGCGATGCCCTGGATCGACGCGGCCGCGGCCACCCGCCCCGCCACGTCGTGGTCGGCGCGGAGCACGATCGTGCCGAGCCGCTCGCCCTGGCTGACGACCGCGTGCGACAACTCGAGGACCGAGGCGTCGAATCGCCCGTCGGGCGAGGCCGGCGGCTCGCGGGGCGGCGCCGCGCGCGCGTCCTCCGACTCGGAGCGATGGTGGGCGAACAGCCGGCCGTCGCGCCCGTAGAGCTCGGCGCTGCGCACGTCGCGCCGCTGCCGCAGCGAGGCGAGCTGCTGCGTCGCGGCGTCGCGGTCGTCGAAGGCGAGCGCCGGCACGAGCGCGTAGGCGAGGATGTCCGCCTGGGTGCGCAGGTCGGCGACGCGCTCGACGCGCGTCTGGCGGTCCTCCCACACGAGCAGCAGCAGCGAGCTCAGCAGCAGCGCGCCGAGCATCGTGCGCAGCAGCGTGCGGGTGAGCTGCCGGTCGAGGGTCTGCGGGCGCGCGCTCACGGCGCCCCCGTCACGCGGACCGCGACGCCCAGCAGCCGGGCGCTCAGCCGCAGCCCGGCCCGCTCGGCCGCCGGCAGCGACGCCTGGAACCGGACGCGCCCGTCCTGCGGCACGAAGCTCAGGACCGCGCCCGCCTCCGCGCCCCAGGGGCCGTCGGCCACCGTCAGCACCGGCAGGTCGCGGTAGCCGTCGAGGACCCGCCGCGCCGCGCCGCGCTCGTCGCCGACGAAGACGACGTGCAGCTGCCGCCTCGGCGGCGTGTCGGGTGCGATCCGCTGGACCTCGACCGGCCGGCCCTGCACCGGCCGACCCTGGACGAAGCGCTCGAGCTCGAGCTGCACGGCGTCGGCGCCCGCCACCCCGACGAGCAGCGGCGTCGCCGCCGAGGGCAGCTGCGACGCGGGCCATTCGACGAAGCCCAGGAACCGGTGGATGTAGGCGGCCTTGATCTGGGCGTCGGTCGGGGCGTCGGGCTCGCGGTCCTGGGCGAGCGGCGACGGCGATCCGAGCCCGAAGAGCACGAGCGCGAGCGGCAGGGCGAGCGCCCACCGTCTCGTCGACGGGACGATGCGGGACGCGGACGGGCGGATCGCCCGAGGGCTGGGTCTCGGGCCGGGGCCGGAGATCGCGAGTCGGTTCACGGCCACCTTGGCGGAGTCGGCGCCGAGTGTAGCCGCCGCGACGCGCCGGCGTCGAGCGTTCCCGCGCCACCGGAGGGCCATCGGCGGGATTCCACGACACGCGGGCACGACGCGCCGCGCGCAGGCCGTCCGGCCGGGCCGGCGGCGTCGCTCCGCGGCCGGCCGGTCCGGTGCCGGCTCAGCGCCGGCGGGCGCGGCGCCCGGCGGGCGAGGCGGCCTGCGGCGCGGCGAGCCCCGCGAGCGCCAGCGGCATCGCCGCGAGCTCGGCGCCCATCGCGCGGGCGCTCAGGCGTCGCAGGTTGCCCGAGGCCCGGCGGCCGAACGGCTCGACCATCGACTCGGCGGCGGCGGCCATCGCGACCGACGGCCCGTCGGTCGCGATCGTCGCCCACACCGTCCACGGCGCGAAGGCCATCCGCCACGCCACCGAGATCGCCTCGAGCTGCGCCTCGCGCACGGCCGCGAGCTTCTCGTCGACCATCCGCGCGGCCTCGCGGCGCTGCCAGTCGGTGAAGCGTCCGCCGGCGGGCACCATCAGCATCGTGCGCAGGGCGATCGTGCCCGCGCTGGCGAGCGCGAGCGGAGCGAACCAGGGTGGGACCATCGCGAACCTCGGTGACGGCCGACGGATGCCGGCTGGCGTGCATCGTACGCCAGCCGGGCGGTCACGCCGGGTCGGATCGGCGCCCGGCCGCGGCGCCGCAGCGGTCCGCGGACACGCCGTCCGCCGGGCGGCGGCGCTCCCGTCGCCGAAGCCGCTCCGGGCGGCGGAGCCGCGCCGGTTCCGGATCGTGCCTTCCCGCTCATGTATGCTGCATCCGACCCCGGTCCGACGCGCTCGACCGCCGCCCCGACGCAGGAGCGCAGCCGACGCGGACCCGCGCCGCGGCCCCTTCGACGACACGGATCCTCACCTTCGATGAGCGCCGGGGAACACATCGGACGGCCCGATCTCGAGGCCGTGCTGCGACGCCTCGCCGAGCTCGAGGCCGAGCTCGCCGAGGCGAGGCGGGCCGTCCGGGCGCGCGACGACTTCCTCGCGATCGCCGCCCACGAGCTGCGCACCCCGATGAACGCGCTCGGCCTGCAGGTCGCGTCGATCGAGCGGCAGGCGCGCCGAGCCGGCGACGCGGAGCTCGCCGAGCGGATCGGTCGCACGAGGCGGACGGTGCGGCACTACGTGGCGCGCGCCACGCTCCTCCTCGACGTGACCCGGCTGAACACCGGGCACCTGCCGATGCAGCTCCGGCCGGTGGACCTCGCCGCGCTGGTCGCCGAGGTCGTGGCCGAGCACGAGGACGAGGCCGCCTTCCACGGCGCGACGCTCGCCGCCCGCGTGCCGCCGGAGCTGATCGGTCGATGGGACGCCGAGGTCGTCGAGCGGATCCTCGCGAACCTCGTGTCCAACGCGCTGAAGTACGGCGACGGCAGCCCGGTCACGGTGAGCGCGTCCCTCGACGGCGCCGATCGGGTGGCCCTGTCCGTGCGCGACGAGGGGCCCGGCATCGACGAGGCGCAGCGGCGGCTCGTCTTCGAGAAGTTCGAGCGCGTCGTCGACGGGTCGCAGGTGCGCAGCGGCTTCGGGCTCGGACTCTGGATCGTCGGCCAGCTGGTCGAGGCGCTGCGCGGATCGATCACGGTCCGTACCGCGCCGGGCGCGGGGTGCGAATTCATCGTCGTCCTGCCGCTCGACCCGGGGCGGACGGACGACCACGAGACGGGAGCGCAACGATGACGGGACACGACCCGAACGGCCACGGGACGCTGCGCAGGGTCCCGACCGGCGTGCCCGGCCTCGACACGGTGATCGGGGGCGGGTTGCTCGAGGCGGGCGTCTACATCCTCCAGGGCTCGCCGGGCGCGGGAAAGACGATCCTCGCGAACCAGATCTGCTATCACCACATCGCCGCGGGAGGACGGGTCGTCTACCTGACGCTGCTCGCGGAGTCGCACGCCCGGATGCTGCAGCACCTGCGGACGCTGTCGTACTTCGACGAGCGCGCGGTGCCGGACGCGATCTACTACGCGAGCGCCTTCGACGCGCTGCGCACCGACGGGCTGCCCGGGGTGGTGGCGCTGCTGCGCAACGAGATGCGCAACCAGAAGGCCGGTATCGTCGTGCTCGACGGGCTGGTGATGGCCGCGAACGCCGCCGGCTCGGACGAGGCGCTCAAGCTGTTCATCAGCGAGGTCCAGGCGCATTCGGCGCTCACCGGCTGCACGACGCTGCTGCTCGCCAGCCACGAGCCCGACCGGCCGGTGACGCCCGAGCAGACGATGGTCGACGGCATCGTGCTGCTGCGCGAGTCGGCCCGGGGGCCGCGGCGCGAGCGCAACCTCGAGGTGGTCAAGTTCCGCGGCGGCGCGACGCTGCGCGGCACGCACGCCTTCCGCATCGGAGCCGACGGCATCCGGGTGTTCCCCCGCGTCGAGTCGGCGCTGCAGGCGTCGCCGGGTCGTGCCGTCGGGCGCCGCGGCGCGCCGAGCGGCGTCGACGGGCTCGACCGGATGTTCGACCTGGGCGGCCTGCCCGATCGCAGCGTCGTCACCGTCGCCGGCTACGCGGGCAGCGGCAAGACGACGCTCGCGCTCCACTTCCTCGCGCGCGCGACGCCCGAGGCGCCCGCGCTCTTCTTCGGCTTCTACGAGTCGCCCGAGACGCTGGTCGACATCGGCCGGACCTTCGGCCTCGATCTCGCCGCGCTGCAGGCGTCCGGCGCGCTCGAGTTCGCGTGGCAGCACTACGGCGAGCACATCCTCGACGAGCTCGGCTACCGGCTGCTCGACGCGGTGCGCCGCAGCGGCGCGAAGCGGGTGGTCGTCGACGGGGTGGGGGGCTTCGCGGCCACCCCGTCGTTCGCCGATCGGGGCGACGCCTACTTCGCCTGCCTGGGCAACGAGCTGCGCCGCATGGGCGCCACCACCCTGCTGACCGTCGAGAGCGGCGACCCGCTCGGTCGGACGCTGGCGGTCAGCAGCTCCGGGCTCTCGGCCTCGTCGGACGGCCTCCTCCGGCTCCGGATCACCGAGGAGGGCGACGCGGTGCGCCGGGACCTCGCGATCATCAAGATGCGCAACTGCACCTACGACCAGCGCGTGCGCGGGCTGTTCCTGACGCAGACCGGGCTGCGGCTCGACCTTCGCGGCCCGGACGCGGGCCCGGCGGGCGCCTGACGACGATCCGTGCGTCCGTGAGCCCCAAGCACATCCTGATCGTCGACGACGAGTTCACCAGCGCCGAGGTGCTGGCGGTCGTGCTGCGCGACGACGGCTTCCGCGTGACCGTGGCGAGCAACGGGCGTCAGGCGCTCGACCGTCTCGAGGAGGCGTCGCCCGACCTGATCGTCACCGACCTGATGATGCCGGTGATGAACGGCGTCGAGATGGCGAGGGCGGTGCGGGCCCGGCCGCGCTTCGCGAGGGTGCCGATCCTGCTGATCAGCAGCGTGGCGGAATCGGCCCTGGGCGGGCAGCCGGCCGCGCACGACGGCTTCCTGCGCAAGCCCTTCGGCCTCGACGCGCTGATCGACGCGGTCCGGGCGCTGCTCGATCGCGGGTGAGGCCGCGGCGCGCGCGACCGGCGCGCGCCGGCGGCCCCGGCCGTCAGAACCCGTACAGCCGCTCGGCGTTCGTCACGAGGATCGCCCGGCGCACCTCGGCGTCCGGCACGCAGCGCTCCAGCGCGTCGATCAGCACGCGCTCGCTCGGCACCGCGTCCGCCGCGTGGCCCACGTGCGGCCAGTCGGTGCCCCAGACGAGGCGGTCCGGTGCGGCGGCCACCAGCGCCCGCATGAACGGATGGGTGTCGTCGTAGGGCGAGCCCCGGCGCGAGTTCCGGTCGATCCCCGAGAGCTTGCACCAGTACCGGTCGCCGCCGCGCAGCCGGTCGCAGAACCAGCGGAACCCCTCGTAGTCGACGCCCTTGTCGGTCATCGTCCGCGACTGGTGGTCGATGACGAAGTCGAGCGGCAGCGTCTCGAGCCGGGGCGCCAGCGCCTGCAGGTCGCCGGACTCGACCCACAGCTGCGCGTGCCAGCCCCGTTCGGCGAGCCGCGGGGCCAGCGCCTCGAGGTCCTCGAGCGAGGCGCCGCCCTGCAGCACCGTGCGGCCGTCCTGGCGCAGCAGGTTGATGCGCACGCCCCTGAAGCCGGCGTCGGTGAGCTCGTCGAGCGTCCGGTCGGCGACGTCGGCCTTGAGGATCGCCACGCCGCGCAGACGGTCCGGGAACCGCCGCAGCGCGTCGAGCGTCACCGCGTTGTCCGGGCCGGCGCTCGTCGCGTGCACGATCACGCCGCGGGCGACGCCGATCGCGTCCCACATGCGGAACAGCGCCTCCACCGGGGCCTCCTCGCGGGGCGCGAACCGCCCCTCGTGCTGCGCCGGATAGCGGTCGTACGGACCGTAGATGTGGACGTGGCAGTCGCACGCGCCCTCGGGCAGCCGCCCGCTCCGATCGCCGCCCGTCGTGTCGCGCTCCATGTCGCCCTCCTTCGCCGTCACCGCAATCCCAGGCCGCGCGCGATGATGCCGCGCAGCACCTCGGTCGTTCCGCCCTGGATCGTGAGCTTGGGCGCGATCTGCAGGTCGTGGGTCAGCCGGGCGCGCAGCGCCGCCACCGCGGGCTCGTCGTCGTCGAGGAAGGCGGCCAGCTCCCGCACCCGGTGCGGCAGGCCCTGCTCCCAGACCGTCCCCAGGTCCTTGACGATCGCCGCCTCCACCACCGGCTCGCGGCCCTGCTGCAGCATGCCGGCGACCGACACCGACATCCGCCGCAGCGTGTGGAGCTGGGCCACCAGGCGGCCGACCCCAACCCGGGTCCGCACGTCCGCGCCCTCGTCGATCGCGTCGACCAGCCCCGCCAGCGAGCCCCAGGTCTCGAGGAACCGCTCGGGCCCGCTGCGCTCGTACGCCAGCTCGCTGGTCGCCTGCTTCCAGGCGCCGTCCACCTCGCCGATCAGGTGGCTCGACGGGACGAACACGTCCTGGAACACCACCTCGTTGAAGTCCCTCGCGCCGCCGAGCTGCCCGATGCGGTTGCAGGCGATGCCGTCGGACCGCATGTCGACGAGCAGCGAGGTCAGCCCGTGCCGGCGGTTCTCGCGGGTGGGCGGCGAGGTGCGGAACAGGCCGATCATGTAGTCGGCCTTGTGCGCGTTGCTCGTCCAGATCTTCGTGCCGTTGATCGACCAGCCGCCGTCGACCGGGGTCGCCTTCGTGCGCGCGGCGAACAGGTCCGATCCGGAGTCGGGCTCGCTCATGCCGATGCAGAACGCGACCTCGCCCCGCACGATGCGCGGCAGGACCGACTCCTTGATGGCGTCGCTGCCGTAGCGGATCAGCGTCGGGCCGCTCTGGCGATCGGCGACGAAGAAGGACCGGACCGGCGCCTGCGCGATCCGCATCTCCTCGGTGACCACGTAGCGCTCGAGGAAGCTGCGCTCCTGCCCGCCGTAGCGCCTCGGCCAGGTCATGCCGATCCAGCCCCGGGCGGCCACCTTCGCGGCGAAGGCCCGCTCGTGGCGCTCGCCCACCTCCGGGTTCCCGGGATCGAAGGTCCCGGCCTCCCGTTCCTCGGCGAGGAAGCGCCGGACCTCCTCGCGCAGCGCCCGACAGGGCTCGGGCAGGCGCAGCGGATCGAATCGCAAGGCCATGTGTGCTCCCGCTCAGCGCGTCGCCAGCAGTGTCCAGAGATCGTCGCCGCCGCCGCGGGCGACCAGGGTTCCGAGGCGCCCGCTCCAGTGGCTCTCGTCGCCGAACTCGTCGCGCCACGACAGGGCCCGCAGCGTGTACCGGTGGAGCACGTGCTCGTCGCTGAACCCGATGGCGCCGTGCACCTGGTGGGCGATGGCCGCGCCGGTCTCCGCCGCCTCGCCGCAGCACACCTTCGCCGAGGCGACCTCCAGCAGCTGCTCGTCGTCGCTCGGCCCCGGCGACGCGGACGCCGCGGCGTCGCGCCCGACCGGCAGCGACGCCATCGCGTCCGCGGCCGACTCGGCCACCGCGACGGCGGCGGCGACCTCGCCGCCGAGCCGCGCGAGCGCGTGCTGGATCGCCTGGAACCGCGCGATCGGCTTCTCGAACGCGACCCGCTCCTGCGCGTACGCGACGCTCGCCTCCAGCATCCGCTCGAGCGCCCCGGCGATCTGCAGCGACCGGGCGGTCGCGCCGAGCCGGCGCACCGCGTCCGCGTCGAGCCCGGGCACGTCGGCCCGGTCCACGGCGGCGGCGCCCTGCACCTCCACCGCGTCGCAGGCGTCGCCCGCGAGGCTCGACCCCGGAACGATCCGGCAGTCCCGCGTCGCGACCAGCGCCACCCGCGCGCCGCCGGGCGCGTCGCAGACCGCGACCAGGTGCTCGACCTCGCGGGCGAACGGAACCCGCCGCGCCCGCGCGCGGACCCGCCCCGCGTCGTCGATCGTCACCTCGTCGCGCGCGCCCGCGGCGATCACGCCGATCGCGCCCCGGGGCATGCGCAGCCCCGCCCGACCGAGGATCCAGCCCGCCAGCATCGTGTCGACGAGCGGCACGGCCAGCGCGGCGCGACCGGCCGCGCGCACCAGCGCGAAGCCCTCGCCCATCGGCAGCTCGCTCCCGCCCAGGCGCTCGGGCACCCAGGCCGCGGGCAGCCCCGAGTCCTCGAGCGCCGCCCACAGCCGCGCCTTCCACGCGTCGTCCGACCGCCGCAGGATGTCCTGCGGATCGGCCAGCTCCCTGAAGATCCGCTCGGCCGCGGCGACGACGAGATGCCCGTCCTGCTCGGTGTCCATGCCCGTCTCCTCAGGGCGCCCGACGGCCGGCGGCGGACGCCGGCGCGCCGAACGCGCCCTTCTCCCGCAGCGCGTCGATCTCCGGCTGCGGCAGCCCGAGGATCGTGGCGAGCACCTCGTCGCAGTGCTCGCCGAGGCGCGCCGAGGCCGCCGCGGGCAGCCGGTCGGCGCCGTGCAGCCGGATCGGGCTGTCGGGGATCGCGATCCGCCCGAACCGCGGGTGATCGAGCCATTCCAGGTAGCCGCGCTCGTGCATGTGCCGGTCGTTCGTCACCTCGACCAGGTCGCGCACCGGCGCGTGCGGCACCTTCCACGCCTTCAGCAGCGCGCACGCCTCCTCGCGGCCGACGGTCCGGCTCCAGGCGGAGACGATCTCGTCGGTCTCGGCGATGTGCCGCACCCGGTTGACCTTCGACGCGAAGCGCGCGTCGTCGAGCAGGTCCTGCCGTCCCATCGCCTTGAGCAGGTTGCTCCAGTGCCCGTCCGACACGCCCAGGATCGCGACCCAGCCGTCCCTGACCGGGTACACGTTGTACGGCGCGGCCGACCGCCCGCCGTGCTGGTTGCCGGTGCGCGGCGGCACCTCGTCGTGGTCGTAGAGGAAGTTCAGGTTCGACGCCATCGTCGGGTACACCGTCTCCTGCATCGAGACCTCGACCAGGCGCCCGACGCCGGTGAAGTGACGCTCGTACAGCGCGGTGACGACGCCGGCGTACAGGTGGATGCCGCTCAGGAAGTCGGCGACCGCCGGGCCCGCCTTGACCGGCGGACCGTCGGGGAAGCCGGTCACGCTCATCATCCCCGACGCGGCCTGCACGGTGATGTCCATCGCCATGTTGTCGCGATCGGGGCCCGACAGCCCGTAGCCCGAGCCGGACGCGTAGACCAGCCTCGGGTTGAGCTCGTGCAGCACCGGCCAGCCCAGCCCGAGCCGGTCCATGGCGCCCGGCGCGTAGTTCTCGAGCAGCACGTCGGCGCCGGCGGCCAGCCGCTTCAGCACGGCCTTGCCCTCGGCGTTCTTCAGGTCGAGCGTGATGCACTTCTTGTGGCCGTTCAACATCGCGAACGGCACGCCCGAGCCGCGGCTGATCGCCTCGCGCTGGCGCACCGGCTCGCCGTCGGGCGGCTCGACCTTGACGACCGTGGCGCCGGCCTTCGCCATCAGGTAGGTGGCGTAGGGACCCTGGTAGACCTGCCCCAGGTCGACGACCAGCACGCCGTCCAAGGGCATGTTGCGGCGTCCGGCCGCGCTCGTTCGATCGGCGTCCATCGTCTCCCTGCCTCGTCGGAACCGCGTCGACCGCCTGCGCCGTCGCGACGGGCCCGAGCGACGGCACGGGACCCGCGCACGATCGTAGGCGCTTATTTGTTAGCCAACAAGCACTTCATTCCACGGACGCGCCGGTCGCGCCCGGCGGCGCGGCCGGGACGGTTCGCGGCCGGTTCGCGCCCGTGCCGGCGGCGAGGCCGCGGTCACAGCCTGTCGACGATGCGCAGCAGCTCGTCGCGGACCTTCGTCATGCGGAGGGCGTCGTCGGTCAGCCGCTGCAGCAGCGCGCCGCGCATCGCGCCGAGCAGCACCACCGAGACGGCCCTCGGATCGGTGCCGGCCTCGACCTCCCCGGCCCGGATGCCCTCGCGGACGTGGGTCTCGAAGTAGCGCAGCACCGAGCGGTTGTAGGCGGCCACGGTCTCGCGCAGGTCGGAGCCGTCCATCGAGGCCTCGGTCATCATCACGATCAGCGCGCGGGCCCGGAGGCGGTTCTCCTCCTTGGCGCTGAAGTAGACGTTGATCGACGCGCGGATCGACGCGAGGCCCGGCGAGAGCGTCTGCGTGGCCGCGCGCTCGCTGCGGAAGCCTTCCACGATGTGCTCGGCGAGCGCCTTCAGCAGGCCGCTCTTGCTGCCGAAGCGGTGCAGCGGCAGGCCGCGGCTGTAGCCCGCCGCCTCGCCCACCTCGGCGAGCGTCATCCGCACGGACCCCTTCGAGGCGACGATCGCCAGGGCCGCCTCGAGGATGCGCCGCTCGGCCTCCTCGCGGCGCTGGGCGTGCGAGCGGCGCGGCGCCTTCGGCGACGACGGCGCGGGGGCCGACGCGTCGCGGGGCGCCCTCGCCGCCGGCGCGGCGTCGCGCGCCGCGGCCCCGTCCCGCCCGGACGACGCCCGCCCGGTCCGCGCCCGCGTCGGATCGCTCATGCCGGCACCGAGGCGGCGCGCGACCGGCGGGTCGCGCGACGGGAAGGCTGCATGCGGGCGCGAACGCGGCTCGACGCGTTCCGCCGCCGCGTCCCGCAGGGTTCGTATATTTGTTGCGCAGCAAGCATTTCTATTCTAAGTTCCGACGACGCAGGCATCCGGTTCACGAGAGGCGCCCCTCCATCGAGGCAGGCGCCCGGGCCGACCGGGGCGCGCCGCGACCGGCGACGCCTCACATCAGGAAGGAGACACGTCCCATGACCGTCGACCACTCCCGCCGACGCGCGCTCGCCGCCGGCACGACCCTCGGCGTGGCGACGCTCGCCGGCACCGCGGCCCGTCCGCTCCGCGCGCAGGCGTGGCCGTCGAAGCCTATCCGATTTCTCGTGGGATTCCCGCCGGGCGGATTCGCGGACCTGTACGCGCGGGCGATGGGCGAGCACTTCTCCACGCGCCTCGGCCAGCCGGTCGTCGTCGAGAACCGCCCCGGCGTGGTCGGTCAGCTCGCGCTCAACACGCTGACGCAGGCCGCGCCCGACGGCCACACGATCTGCCTCGCGCCGCCGAGCAGCTACTGGCAGGCGCGCGTGCTGTTCAAGAAGCTGCCGTTCGATCCGGACCGCGAGCTCGCCCCGGTGACCTTCCTGCCGGCGGGTCCGCCGGTGCAGGCGGTGTCGACCTCGCATCCCGCGCGCACGATGCGCGAGTTCATCGACTGGTCGAAGTCCAATCCGACGACGTGGGCCACCTTCGGCCCGGGCTCGTCGGCGCACCTGTACGTCGAGACGCTGAACCGCAGCCAGGGCGCGACGATGACGCCCGTCCACTACAAGGGCGAGGCCGCGGTGTGGGTGGACGTGATCGGCGGCGCGGTGCACGTCGGCAGCACCACGTTCTCGTCGTTCGCGGCGATGTACGCGAAGGGCGGGCTGCGGCCGATCAGCGTGTCGGGCCCGAAGCGCTGCCCGAAGCTGCCGGAGGTGCCGACGCTCGTCGAGCAGGGCTTCAACGAGCCGCTGTTCGGGCTGGAGACCTGGTCGTCGATCGTCGCGCCCGCGAACACCCCCGAGCCGATCATGGCCCGCCTCGCCGAGCTCTCGATCGAGTGGGCCGGCACGCCGTCGGGCGCGCGGTTCCTCGACCAGTACGGCATCTCCCGGCCGCCGACCACGCGCGCCGAGACGAGGGAGTTCGCCGTGCGCGACGCGCCGGTGTGGATCGAGACGGTGCGCTCGCTCGGCATCCCGCCCATGTGACCCGCGGGGCGCGCGTCGCGCCGGGCCCGCGGCCCGCGGCGACGCGCGCCCCGCCCGGTCCGATCCGCCCGCGCCCCTCGCCCGGGCCCGCGGCATCGCTTCACCCGAAGGACTCGCCCGATGACCTCCCCCCTGCTGTTCTCGCCGCTGCGCATCCGCGACGTGACCCTGCGCAACCGCATCGTGGTGCCGCCGATGCACCAGTACTCGGGCGAGCGGGGATTCCCGACGGACTGGCACCTGGTCAACGCCGGGCGCTTCGCGGCCGGCGGCGCGGGCCTCGTGATCCTCGAGTCGACCAAGGTCGAGAGCCGCGGCCGCGGCACGCTCGGGGACCTCGGGCTCTGGGACGACCGCTTCGTCGAGCCGCTCGCGCGCATCGCGAGCTTCATCGCGCGCCAGGGCTCGGTGCCGGGGATCCAGCTCGGCCACACCGGCCGCCGGGCGCGCGTGATGCGCAGCTGGGAAGGCGGCAAGCCGCTGCCGCGCACGCCCGAGATCGCCGACGACTGGGACGGTTGGGACATCGTGGCCCCGAGCGCGATCCCCTACGCCGAGGAGTCGCCCATCCCGCGCGCGCTGGAGCGCGGCGAGATCCCCGCGCTGGTGGAGGCCTGGGGCCAGGCGGCGCGCCGGGCCCACGAGGCGGGCTTCGAGGTGATCGAGCTGCACGGGGCGCACGGCTACCTGCTGCACCAGTTCCTGTCGCCCGAGACGAACCGGCGCGACGACGACTACGGCGGCAGCCCGGCGAACCGGATGCGCTTCGTGATCGAGGTGGTCGAGAGCGTGCGCGCGCACTGGCCCGCCGGCAAGCCGCTGTTCGTGCGGCTGTCGATCGAGGACGAGACCGGCTGGGGGCCCGACGACAACGTCGCGCTCGCCCGGGTCCTGCGGACCAAGGGCGTGGACGTGATCGACTGCACCTCGGGCGGGCTGACGAACAAGGTGCCCAACTTCCACCGCCTCACGCACTACGGCTACCAGGTGCCCTACGCCGAGCGGATCCGGCGCGACGCGGAGATCATGACGATGGCCGTCGGCCTGATCATCCACGGCGACCAGGCCGAGGCGATCCTGCGCGAGGGCAAGGCCGACCTGATCGGCGTGGGCCGGGAGATCCTCAACAATCCCAACTGGCCGATGGACGCGGCCCACAAGCTGGGCATGGAGACGGCGTTCCAGGACGTGCCGGTGCAGTTCGGCTACTGGCTCGCCAAGCGCGCCCAGCGGGATTTCGGCTGCCGGCCCTCGACCTGGCAGGCCGGGCTCGGGCGGAGCGACTGAGGGCGTCCGGCGGCGACGCCCGTCGTCGGATCCGGGCCGGGCGGGTCGGGACGACCGTCGGCGAGTGGAGCGGGTGACGGGGATCGAACCCGTGTCTGAGGCTTGGGAAGCCGCCGTTCTACCATTGAACTACACCCGCGGCGGACGCGCATTCTAGCAAAGCCGCGCGGCCCCGTCGCCGGCCGCCGGCGGCTCAGGGCCGCATCAGCTGCAGGAACTCGCGGCGCAGCTCCGGGTTGTCGAGGAACGCGCCGCGCATCACCGAGTTGGTCATGTGCGGCTCGTCGTCCTTGACGCCGCGCCACTGCATGCAGAAGTGGTCGGCCTCGAGCACCAGCGCGAGGCCCGCCGGCTCGAGCCGCGCCTCCAGCAGGTCGGCGAGCTGCATCACCGCCTCCTCCTGGATCTGCGGCCGGCTCATCACCCATTCGGCGATCCGGGCGTACTTCGACAGGCCGATCAGCTTCGAGCCGGCGCTCGGCAGCACGCCGACCCAGAGCTTGCCGAGGATCGGCACCAGGTGGTGCGAGCAGGCGCTGCGCACCGTGACCGGGCCGATGATCATCAGCTCGTTGAGCCGCTCGGCGTTCGGGAACTCGGTCACGCGGGGCATCGGCACGTAGCGGCCGCGGAACACCTCGCCGAGGTACATCCGCGCGACGCGCCGCGCGGTGCCGCGGCTGTTGTGGTCGCCCTCGACGTCGATCACGAGGCTGCCGAGCACCGCCTCGACGCGCGCGGCCACCTCGTCCTCGAGCTCGGCCAGCTCGGCCGGGCCGTCGACGAAGTCGGCGATGTTGTCGTTCGCGTGGAAGCGTCGGCCGGCCGCCCGCAGGCGGGCGCGGATCCGTTCGGACACCGGCTCGGCGGGGACCGCGGCGTCGGAGGCGGGGGGCGTCGTCGGGGAGGGCTTCATCGTCGCTCGGTGGCGGCTGACGGCCGCGCTCGCGGGCCCGGCGGGGCTCGGCCGATTCTAAGCCTGCGCCGGTCCGCCGACGCGGGAGCGGGTCGCGCGCGGATGTCGTCGCACGCGCCGGCTCGGCACCATCCGTCGGAGCGTGCCGTCGGCACGCGGAAACTCCCCGATGCGACAGCGACGCCGCACGCCTTCCCGCCCGTCCCGATCCACGCCCCCCGCCCCGATGCCGACGCGCGCGGCGCTCGCGCTCGCGCTGTCGTGCGCCGCGCTCGACGCGACCGCCGCGTGGCCCGGGCTGCGCGGCGCGCTGCCGGATCGGTCCGATGCGCCGGTCGCGGCGCTGCCGGACCGGTCCGATGCGCCCGTCGCGACGGCCCTGCCGGTGCCTCCGACGCTCGCGGCATCGGCCCTCGCGGCGGCGCCGTCGGACCCCGATGCCGACGCCGCCGAGACCGCCGCCGCCGAGCGACGCGCGGCCGACTGCGCGGCGACGCTGCGGCTGCCGTGGGGCCCGCTCGACACCTGCCGCGACGCGATCGTCATCGGCTCGATCTCGGCGACCGCGGTCGGCGGCTTCGCCGCGTGGTGGAACCGCGGCTTCGACACGCGGCTCGACATCGCGAACGAGGGCTGGTTCGGCGACGACACCTACTCCGGCGGCATCGACAAGCTCGGCCACGGCTTCTCGTTCTACGTCGGCACGCGGCTGATGAACCGCGCGCTCGGCTGGGCGGGGGTCCCGCACGGCGAGTCGCTGCCGCTCGCCACCGCGCTGTCGCTCGGCCTCGGCCTCGGCGTCGAGGTGCTCGACGGGCTCGCGCGCGGCGGCAAGTACGGCTTCTCGTGGCAGGACCTGGTGATCGACGTCGCCGGCACCGGGCTCGCGGTGCTCGCCGAGTCCGATGCCGGCTTCGACCGGCGCTTCGCGGTGCGCTGGCTGCGGGCCGACGTCCCCGACGCACGGCGGGGCTACGACCGGCACCGCTACTTCGCGGTGATGCGCCCCTCGGGCTTCGACGCCGTCGGCCCGTCGAACCCGCTGCGCTGGCTCGAGCTGATGGTCGGCTACGGCGCGACCGGCTTCGCGGGCGACGAGGAAGGCATCCCGTCGCCGGACCGGCGTCGCTCGCTGTACGTGGGGGTCGGCATCGACGTCACGCAGGTGCTCGAGCGCACGGCGTTCCGCGACGGGCGGGCGCCGCGCACCCGCGCGGTCGCGACCGAGCTGCTGCGCTACGTGCAGCTGCCCGGCACCGTCGCGACGACGGCGGTGCGCACCTGGCGGCCCTGACGCGGGCCGCGGTTTAGAATCGCCGGATGCAGGTCATCGTCAACGGACAGGCCCATCCGGTGCCGGCGGGCACCACCGTCGCGCAGCTGCTCGAGCGGCTGTCGCTCGCCGGCAAGCGCCTCGCGGTCGAGCGCAACGGCGAGATCGTCCCGCGCTCGCTGCACCCCGGGCTCGCGCTCGCCGACGGCGACCGGCTCGAGATCGTCGTCGCCGTCGGGGGCGGCTGACGGCCGTGGGACGCCTCGCGCCGGCCGCCGCGGCGCTGCTGCTGTCCGGGTGCGCGGCGCTCGCGACGCACGATCCGATCGTCGACGTGGTCGGCGTCGAGCCCGCCGCGGGCGCCGGTGCCGAGGCGCGCTTCGTCCTCACGCTGCGGGTGCTGAACCCGGGCGACGCGCCGCTCGAGTACGACGGCGTGTTCGTCGAGCTCGACGTGCGCGGCAGCCGCCTCGCCGCCGGCGTCTCCGACGCCCGCGGCACCGTGCCGCGCTACGGCGAGGCGACCCTCGCGGTGCCGGTCACCGTGCCGGTCACCGCGATGATCGGGCAGGCGCTCGGCCTCGCGCGAGGCGGCGCGCCGCGGTTCGACTACCGGCTGCGCGGACGGCTGGGCGGCCCGGGCCTCGGCGGCGGCACGACCTTCCGCTCGCAGGGAGAGCTCGCCCTGCCCGCGCGCTCCGGCCCGCCGCGCTGAGCCGCGCGACGGCCGGACCGGCGCCGCGGTCAGCGTGCGACCAGCACGCCCTTCGGCCGGCCGCTCGAGCCGCCGAGCGCAGCCGCCACGCCGCCGAGCAGCAGCGCCAGCGAGCCCCAGATGCCGGCGTGCGAGCCGGCCTTCGCGGCGGTGTCGGCCGCCTGGCGCGCCTTCTGCGCCGCCTCGGCCTTCTGCTGGTCGGTCAGCACCGGAGCGCCGCCGGGTCGCGCGGCGTCCACCGGCACGCCGGCCTCGCGCGCACGCTCGACCAGCCCGCCGAGCGCGTTCGGGCCCGCCGCGGCCGCGGCCTGCGCCGACTGGCCGGCCGCGTTGCCCAGCACGTTGAACGCGCCGCCGATCACGCCGCCGAGGGTCGAGGTGAGCAGGTAGAGCATCAGCAGCACCGTCAGCGCCCAGACGACGAGGCCGTGCAGCACGCCGTCGGCCTTCTGCGGGATGCCCGCCATGTGGCCGGCGACCCAGCCGCCGACGTACAGCGCGATCAGCATCGACAGCGCCCACCAGATCGCGGCGCCCGTGCCGAAGGTGGCGGCGTCGGGCGAGCCCGCGCCGGCCGGGTCGAGCGTGCCGAGGCCGATGCCGGCGCCGAGCATCGCGAGCAGCACCTGGACCACGAGCGCGATCGCGGTGCCGGCGAAGACGGCCCCCCAGGAGATGCGGCGCCCGGCGGTGACGACCGCCTGGTGGTCGATGCCGGACAGGGTTCGGGAATCCACGGCCATGTCGGCCCCCATGAGAGTTGGTTGATGTCCGGCCAAGGGCAATCGACGTGCCCGTGATCATGGAATCCGTCAATGGGTCGCCCGCGAGCCCCGTGTCGGCGGACGCCGGCTCGCCTCGACGGCCGCCGCCGGCACCCCCGCCGCCGCGCTCGACCGCGGCGGCTCCGACGCGGCGGAGACGACCGCGCCGGCGGGTAAGATGCACGGATGATCGCCTCCCCCCCTTCCGACGCCGCGGCGGCCGATCCGCTGGTCGTCGGCGCGCGCCGGTTCGCGTCGCGCCTGCTGATCGGCACCGGCAAGTACCGGGACTTCGACGAGACGCGCCTCGCGGTCGAGGCGAGCGGCGCCGAGATCGTCACGGTCGCGATCCGTCGCACGAACATCGGCCAGGACCCGAACGCGCCGAGCCTGCTCGAGGCGCTGCCGCCGTCGCGGTTCACGCTGCTGCCGAACACCGCGGGCTGCTACAGCGCCGACGACGCGATCCGCACGCTGCGCCTCGCGCGCGAGCTGCTCGACGGGCACACGCTCGTCAAGCTCGAGGTGCTCGGCGACCCGGGGAACCTCTATCCGAACATGCCCGAGACGGTGAAGGCCGCCGAGGTGCTGGTGAAGGAAGGGTTCGAGGTGATGGTCTACTGCAGCGACGACCCGATCCAGGCGCGCGTGCTCGAATCGATCGGCTGCGTGGCGGTGATGCCGCTCGCGTCGCTGATCGGCTCCGGCATGGGCATCCTCAATCCCTGGAACCTGCAGCTGATCCTCGAGAAGGCGAGCGTGCCGGTCATCGTCGACGCGGGCGTCGGCACCGCGTCGGACGCGGCCATCGCGATGGAGCTCGGCTGCGCGGGCGTGCTGATGAACACCGCGGTCGCCGCCGCCCGCGAGCCGGTGCGGATGGCGCGCGCGATGCGGCTGGCGGTCGAGGCCGGCCGCGAGGCCTTCCTCGCCGGCCGGATGCCGCGCAAGCTCTACTCGGCCAGCCCCTCGTCGCCCACCGGGGGCATGATCGCGCCGGCCGCGAAGGCGAGCTGACCTCGCGCATGGCTCCGATCCCCGAGCGCGTCGACGTCGCGCCCCCGGACGTCGACGAGACCGAGGTCGCCGGGACCGGGGTCGCTGCGCCCGAGGCCGCGCGGGCGGACGACGCGCCGGTCGACCGATCGCCGATCGACGAGACCCCGGTCGACGAGACTCGCGCCGACGACGCGCCGGCCGACGACGCGCCGGTCGACGCCGCCGCCGGGCGGCCGCGTCACATCCGCAGCTTCGTGATGCGCCGCGGCCACCTGTCGGACGCGCAGCGCGACGCGCACGCCGCGCTGATGCCGCGCTACGGCGTGCCCGAGGGCGACGGCCCGATCGACTTCGAGGCGCTGTTCGGCCGGCGCGCGCCGGTGGTGCTCGAGATCGGCTTCGGCATGGGCGTCGCGACCGCGGCGATCGCCGCCGCGCGGCCCGACGTCGACTTCCTCGGCGTGGAGGTCTACACGCCCGGCGTCGGCAGCCTGCTGCGGCTCGTCCACGCGCAGGGGCTCGCCAACGTGCGCGTGATCCAGCGCGACGCGGTCGAGGTGCTGCGCGAGCGGATCGCGCCCGGCTCGCTCGCCGGCGTGCACGTCTACTTCCCCGACCCGTGGCCGAAGGCCCGGCACCACAAGCGCCGGCTGATCCAGCCGCCCTTCGTCGCCGAGCTCGCCGGGCGGATCGCGCCCGGCGGCTACCTGCACTGCGCGACCGACTGGGAGCCCTACGCCGAGCGGATGCTCGAGGTGCTGTCGGGCGAGCCCGCGCTCGAGAACACCGCCGACGGCTTCGCGCCGCGGCCCGCCTGGCGTCCGCTCACCAAGTTCGAGCGGCGCGGCCTGCGCCTCGGGCACGGCGTGCGGGACCTGATGTTCGTCCGACGAGGGGAGACGGTGCGATGAAGGTCTGGCTGGTCACCGGAGGCGCCACCGGCATCGGGCGCGCGACGGCGCTCGCGCTCGCGGCGCCGGGCGACGCGGTCGTCGTCAACTACGCGCGCAGCGCCGACGCGGCGCGCGAGACCGCCGCCGAGTGCGAGCGGCGCGGCGCCCGCGCGCTCGCGGTCGCCGCGGACGTCTCGCGCGACGAGGACTGCCGCGCGCTCGCCGCGGCGGTGCGCGACGCGTTCGGGCGGCTCGACGGCCTCGTCAACAACGCGGGCACGACCCGCTTCGCGCCCGCCGGCGACCTCGAGGCGGTGAACGCCGAGGACTTCGCGGCGATCTACGCGGTCAACGTCGTCGGCACCTGGCAGGCCACGCGCGCGTGCGCGGACCTGCTGCGCGCGTCGCGGGGCGCGGTCGTCAACGTGTCGTCGGCCTCGGCGCTCGACGGCACCGGCTCCTCGCCCGCGTACTCGGCGAGCAAGGCGGCGCTGAACAACCTGACGATCACGCTGGCGCGCGCGCTCGCCCCCGAGGTGCGCGTCAACGCGGTGTGCCCGGGCTTCGTCGAGACCGACTGGCACGTGCGCGGGCTCGGCCGCGAGCGCTTCGACGCGGTCCGCGAGTCGGTCTCGAAGGCCACCGCGCTGCGCTCGACGCTGTCGGCCGAGGACGTCGCCGAGTCGATCGTCTGGATGCTCGGGCAGCCGAAGATGACCGGCCAGAACGTGCTGATCGACGCGGGCCGCCAGGTGGGCGCCGGCTTCTCGCTGATGCCGAGGCGCTGAGGCCGCGCCGGATGAAGCCCTCTCGTCCGTCCGGCGGGCTCGTCTACTCTACCGAGCACGGCCGCACCTGCCCGACCTGCCGGCGGCCGGTCGCCGCCTGCGGATGCCGCGGCGCCGCGGCCGTGCGCCCGGCGCCCTCGGACGGCACGGTGCGGGTCTCGCGCGAGACCGGCGGTCGCGGCGGCAAGACCGTCACCGTCGTCCGCGGCGTGCCGCTCGACGCCGCGGGGCTCGCCGAGCTCGCGCGCGCGCTGAAGGCCGCCTGCGGTTCGGGCGGCACCGCGAAGGACGGCACGATCGAGATCCAGGGCGACCATCGCGACACCGTCGTCGCGCGGCTCGAGGCGCGGGGCTGGCGCGTCAAGCGCGCGGGCGGCTGACCCGGGGCGCGGGCGGCCGATCCAGGGCGCGGGCGGCCGATCCGCGGCGCGGGCGCCGCTCAGCGCAGCCGCAGGTTCGCGATCCGGAAGCCGCTGCGCGGCACCGCGGGCAGCCGCGTCATGTCGAGCGACATGTCCTGCTCGGGCACCTCGTAGACGATCCGCTCGACGAGCCAGCCGAGCACCGCCCTCGTGACCTCCTGCGCGACGCCCTCGCCCGGGCAGCGATGCCCGGTGCGCGCGTCGCCGCCGCCCTGCGGCACGAACTCGAACGGCCCGGGCCGGCCCTCGAGGAAGCGCTCCGGCCGGAAGCGCTCGGGCGCCTCCCAGCAGCGCGGATCGTGGTTCGTGCCGTACAGGTCGAACAGCGCGAGCCGGCCCGTCCTGAACGCGACGCCCTGCCACGAGAACGGCTCGCGCACGCGCGCCGCCACCAGCGGGAAGAACGGATAGAACCGGCGCACCTCCTTCGCGAAGCAGTCGCCCAGACCCGGCTGCGCGCGCAGCGCGTCGCGCCACGCGGGCAGCCGGTGCAGCGCGTGCGCGGCGAAGGTCGCGTACACCGCCACCGCGACCGTCGGGCGCAGCAGGTTCAGCGTCTCCACCGCGGCGACCCGCGCGGGGAGCGGCTCGCCGTCGGCGTCGCGGTGCGCGGCGACGGCGTGCAGCGGCGTGCCCTCGGCCGCGCCGTGCCCGGCGCGCGCCGCCTCGATCGCCGACGCGATCCAGGCCTCGACCTCGCGCCGGTTGCGCCGCGCGCGCAGGTGATGCGCCGACATCGCGTCGTCGTACAGCGACGCGAGCTGCACGGTGCGCAGCGCCAGGTCCTCCGCGGGCAGCGGCACGCCCGCCCAGTCGCACACCGAGCGCGTCAGCACGCCCTGCATCGCCTCGTGCAGCGGCACCGCGTCGGCGCGCGGCCACGCGCGCGCCGCGCGGTCGAGGCGCGTGCGCACGATCGCGACCAGGCGCTCGACCTGCTCCGGCCCGAGCAGCGCGAGGAACAGCGCCTTGCGCGCGGCGTGCGCCGCGCCGTCGAGCGTCTGCACCGCGCCCTTGCCGAACAGCGTCGCGCGCAGCGGCTCGGGCGAGGCGCCCGCGCGCACGAAGCGCGCCGGGTCGTAGAAGACCGCCGCCGCCTCGGGACCGGTCATCACGACCGCCCGGCGCAGCATCAGCCGCGTCTCGACCGCGTCGCGCCCGGCCGCCCGGCAACGCTCGCCGACGAAGCGGTACGGGTCCGCGCGCAGCGCGAGCGTCCGGTCGGGAAGGGTCGAGGGCACGTGTCGGGGCATCGCGGCGGCCGGCCGGGCGGGGTCGGGTTCGGTCGAGCAATCGGCGGGCCCGCGCCGTGCTGGCGGGTATCGCAGCGGTCCCGACCGCCCCGCTCCGCCACGATCCCGTCACGACCATGCCGCACGCCGCGACACGCCACGCCCTGCTCTGCGCCCTGCTGCTCGGCTGCGCGGCGGGCGCGTCCGCCGCCGAGCCCGCCGGCCCGTCGATCACGCTGTACGGCCTGCTCGACGCGGCGGTGGAGTACGGCGACGACGACGCGAACGCGACGGCACCGGACGGCCGGGGCACCCGGGGCGACGCGGGCCTGCGGCTGCGCGGCGGCGTCCGCCAGGCCTCGCGCGTGGGCGTGCGCGGCGTCGAGGACCTGGGCGGAGGCCTGCGCGCGCTCTTCGCGCTCGAGCACCGGCTGGAGGTCGACACCGGCGAGATCGACGACGGCTTCGTCTCCGCCGGCCGCCAGCGCTTCTGGGCGGGCCAGGCCTGGGTCGGGCTGCAGGGCCGCTGGGGCCGGCTGACCGCGGGCCGGCAGTACACGCCGATGTACACGCTGCTGCGGCCCACCGACGCGACCGGCTACCACTTCTACAACGACGTCTCGACGCGCTTCGAGAACCGGCTCGACGATTCGATCGAGTACCGGACGCCGGAGATCGGAGGCCTGACGGCGATCGCGATGGTCGGTCTCGGCGAGAACGACGAGCGCGGCCGCTCGCGCGGCGACGCGCACGCGGCCGGCTTCCAGTGGACCGCGGGGGCGCTCACCGTCGCCGCGGCGTACGCGTCGCTCGCGGCGGACGCGCCGGGCGGCGCCGGGGGCGACGAGTACGGCGCGGGCGCGGCGTGGGCGTTCTCGGACCACGCCCGGATCGGCGCCGGCCGCGTGCGGCGCGATCGCGGCGAGCGCGACGACGACACCTGGTACCTGAGCGGCTCGATCGGCCTCGGCCCCGGCACGCTGTACCTGAACGTGCTGCGGATCGCCGCGGACGACGCGCCCGCCTCGATCCGCACCGGCCTCGCGTGGGCGCACCCGCTGTCGCGGCGCACCGACGTCTACCTCGCCGCCGGCGCGGGACGCGCCGTCGCCGTCGGCCGCGGCGCGACCGCGATCGACACCGATCCGGTGAACCTCGCGATCGGCCTGCGCCACGTCTTCTGAAACGCGCGCGGCCCGGCGCCGCCGCGAGGCGACGCCGGGCCGCGGGACCGGCCGACCGGGCTCAGGCGGCGTCGAGCGCCGCGAACCGGTCGAGGTGGTGGTCGGCGTCGCCGAGCTGCTGGCCGATCATCGTCAGCCGGCGGAAGGTGTGCGACACCTTCATCTCCTCGGTCATGCCCATCCCGCCGTGCAGCTGGATCGACTCCTGCGAGATCTGCCGGCACGCGTCGGCGATCTTGATCTTCGCGGCCGACACGATGCGCGCGCGGTCGGCCGGATCGGTCGCGGAGTCGACCCTCGAGCAGACCAGGAACATCATCGAGCGCGCCTGCTCGAGCGTCACGAACATCTCGACCATCCGGTGCTGCAGCGCCTGGAACGCGCCGATCGGCTGGCCGAACTGCTTGCGCGTCTTCAGGTACTCGAGCGTCGTGTCGTTGGCGAACTGCATCGCGCCCACCGCCTCGGCGCACTGCAGCGCGGTCGCGAAGTCGGTCGCCTCCTCGATCGCCGGCAGCGCGCCGCCCTCGGCGCCGAGCAGCGCGTCGGCGCGCACCTGCACGCCGTCGAGCTTCACGTCGGCCGCGCGCTGGTTGTCGAGCGTCCGGTAGGCGGTCATCGACACGCCCTCGGCGTTCGGGGCGACGACGAACAGCGACACGCCCTGCGCGTCGCCGGGCTTGCCCGAGGTGCGCGCCGAGACGACGAGCAGGTCGGCGAGCGGCGCGCCGGCGACGACCCGCTTCAGGCCGTTCAGCGTCCAGCCGTCGGCGCCGCGGGTCGCGGTGGCCGAGACCGCCGCGACCCGGTAGCGCGAGCCCTCCTCGCCGTGCGCGAACGCGAGCGTGCGCGAGCCGTCGACGACGCCCGACAGGATCTCCGACTTCTGCGCGGCGCTGCCGCAGCGATCGACGAGCCGCGCGGCGAGGATCGTCGCGGCCACCGGCTCGACGACGAGCGCCGAGCCGATCGCCTGCATCGCGCTCATCAGGTCGACCGCGCCGCCGCCGAAGCCGCCCGCGGCCTCGGACACCGGGATCGCCATCACGCCCATCTCGGCGAGCTGGCGCCACACCGCCTCGCTCGCGCCGCGCTCGGACCGCAGGATGCGCTTGCGGGCCTCGAAGTCGTACTGCTCGTTCAGGTAGCGGCCGACCGACTCGGCCAGCAGCCGCTGCTCTTCGCTGAGTTCGAAGTCCATGTTCAGAGCCCCAGGGTCGCCTTGGCGATGATGTTGCGCTGGATCTCGTTCGATCCGGCGTAGATGCTGGTCTTGCGGTAGTTCGCGTAGCGCGGCGCGAGGCCCGCGAGCACGTCGTCGAACTCGACGGCGGCCTGCGGCCCGATCGCCTCGAACGGCGCGGCCAGCGGCCCGGCGGCCTGCATCATCAGCTCGGTCAGCATCTGCTGGATCTCGGTGCCGCGGATCTTCAGCATCGACACCTCGGCGCCCGGCGGACGGCCGCCGCGCATCGCGTCGAGGAAGCGCAGGTTCGTGATCTCGAGCGCCATCAGCTCGACCTCGACGCGCGTGAGCTTGTCGCGGAAGCGCGGATCGTCGATCAGCCGGCGGCCCTCGCCGTCGACCTGGCGCGCCGCGAACTGCTTGAGCCGCGCGAGCTCGCGCTTCGAGCCGCCGATGCGCCCGGTGTTGAGCCGCTCGTGGCCGAGCAGGTACTTGGCCACCGTCCAGCCCTTGCCCTCCTCGTGCACGAGGTTCTCGACGGGCACCTCGACGTTGTCGAAGAACACCTCGTTCACCTCGTGGCCGCCGTCCATCAGGATCAGCGGGCGCACGGTGATGCCCGGCGTCTTCATGTCGATCAGCAGGAAGCTGATGCCCTCCTGGCGGATCTTGGTCTCGAAGTCGGTGCGCACCAGGCAGAAGATCCAGTCGCCGTACTGCCCGAGCGTGGTCCAGATCTTCTGGCCGTTGACGACGTACTTGTCGCCGCGGCGCTCGGCGCGGGTCTTGAGCGAGGCGAGATCGGAGCCCGAGCCCGGCTCGGAGTAGCCCTGCACCCAGAAGACGTCGCCGTTGTAGATGCCCGGCAGGTGACGCTTCTTCTGCTCGGGGCTGCCGAAGCGCAGCAGCACCTGGCCGCACATCACGATGCCGAACGCGACGATCGGAGGCGTGCCGGCGAGCCCGCATTCCTCCTCGAAGATGTAGCGCTGCGTGACGTTCCAGCCCGGGCCGCCCCACTCCTCGGGCCAGGCGGGCGCGACCCAGCCCTTCTTCGCGAGGATCTTGTGCCAGCGCAGCAGCTCCTCCTTCGAGAAGTGCTCGCCGTCCTGGCTCTTCCTGCGCAGGTCCTCCGGCAGGTTCTCGCGCAGCCAGCCGCGCACCTCGTCCCGGAAGGCGAGCTCCTCGGGGGAATAGTTCAGGTCCATTTCTTGTCCTCCGCCTCTTGCAGCATTCTCCAGAATACCTTGCCCGTGCCGGTCTTCGGCAGAGCCTCGACGAACTCGACCCGGCGCGGCACCTTGTACGCCGCCATCCGCTCGCGCGACCACGCGACGATCTCGTCGGCCATCGCCGCGGCCCCGGCGTCGGTGGCGATCCGCTCGCGCACGTGCGCCTTCGGCACGACGACCGCCTTCACGGTCTCGCCGCGGTGCGCGTCGCGGCTCGCGATCACGCAGGCCTCCGACACGTCGGGATGCGCGTAGAGCATCGCCTCGACCTCGGCCGGCCAGACCTTGAAGCCGGACGCGTTGATCATCCGCTTCAGCCGGTCGGTGATGAAGAAGTAGCCGTCCTCGTCGTAGTGGCCGAGGTCGCCGGTCCGGAAGAAGCGCTTGCCGTCGAGCTCGAAGAACACCGCCTCGTCGGCCTCGGGCCGGCCCCAGTAGCCCCGGAACACCTGCGGGCCGCTGACGACGATCTCGCCGGTCTCGTTCGGGCCCCGCTCGACGCCGGTCTCGACGTCGAGCACGCGCGCGTCGGTGTTGAAGATCGGGATGCCGGCGCACTGCCGCTTCGGGCGGTGCACCGGGTTGATGTGCGTCGGCGCGATCGTCTCGGTCAGGCCGTAGCCCTCGATGAACGGCAGCCCGAGCAGCTCCTCGAGCCGGCGCGCGACCGCGTCGGGCATCGCCGCGCCGCCGCCGCCGACGCGCAGCAGCGACGAGAGGTCGCGCTCGGCGAGGCCCGGCGTGTTCAGGAAGTCGACGATCATCGTCGTGATGCCGGTGATGCTGGTGATCCGGCAGCGCTCGACGAGGCGCGCGCAGGCCTCGCGGTCCCAGCGCGACATCGTCACGACGGTGGCGCCCGCCCAGATCGGGCCGTTCATGCCGCCCTGCATGCCGGTCACGTGGAACATCGGCAGCACGGAGAGCTGGACCGCGTCGGCGGTCACGCCCGACCACGCGCAGTTCGCGACCGCGGTGCTCATCACCGTGCGGTGCGTGTGCACGCAGCCTTTCGGGTGACCCGTGGTGCCCGAGGTGTAGGGCAGCACCGCGATGTCGTCGGGACCGGCGAGCGGCGGCGCCGGCGCGTGCCCGGCGGCGACCGCGTCGGACCAGGCGGTCGCGCCGCGCGCGGCGTCGGCCGCCTCGATCGGGCGGCGCGGCGCGAGCACCGCGTCGGGCACCGGGATCCCGGCGAGCGCCGGATCGGGCACGGACGGCAGGTGATCGGCGTAGGCGGCGACCACGACCCGGTCGACCGAGTCGCCGAGCAGCCCGCGCCACGCGTCGAGCAGCTCCTGCCCGACGATCGCGACCCGCGCGCCGCTGTCGCCGCACAGGTAGCGCAGCTCCTCGGCCTTCAGCATCGGGTTGACCGGCACCACGGCCGCGTCGGCCCGCAGGATCGCGTAGTACCCGATCGTGAACTGCGGGCTGTTCTGCAGGTCGAGCACCACGCGGTCGCCGCGCCGCACGCCCGCGACGCGCTGCAGCCAGCCGGCCAGCGCCTCGACCTCGCGGGCGAGCGCGGCGTACGTCAGCGACGCGCCGTAGTAGGCGACGGCGGTCTTGTCCGGATAGCGCGCCGCGCTGACCTGCAGGTTGTGGACCAGGCTCGTGGCCGGGATCGTCAGCGTCCTCGGCGTGCCGGGCGGCCAGTGGGCGAAATGTCGGTCGAACATGTCTCCGTCCGCGCCCGTCGGGCGGGCGTGCGGCAAGGGTACCCGAAATCGCGAGCGCTCCAGAACGCGCGGCGGCGCCCGCGCTGCCGCACCGCTAGAATGCGGCATGACCCGGCACCGGCACGCCGCGCCGGGCCGCCCGACCTCCGTCCTCTCCGTCCAGGCCTTCCCATGCGCCACTCCTCATCGGGTCGTCGCGCCCGTCACGCCGTCCGTCGCGCGTCGCGTCGCCTCGCCGCGGGTCGTCCGGCCGCGCTGCCGCTCGCGCTCGCCCTCGCGCTCGCCGTGGGCGCCTGCTCCGAGCGCGACCCGTCGGCCGCCCCCGCCGCGAAGGCCGCGCCGGCCGCCGGCAAGGGCGCGCCCGGACCGGGCGGCGCACCGGGCGGCCCGCCGCCGGCGATGCCGGTCACCGCGATCGAGGCCCGGCCCGAGAAGGTGCCGGTGTACGTCGAGTCGGTCGGCCAGACCGAGGGCTCGCGCGAGGTCGAGGTGCGGGCCCGCGTGACCGGCGTGCTGCAGCAGCAGCTCCACCGCGACGGCACCGTCGTCAAGGCGGGCGCGCCGCTGTTCCGGATCGACCCGGCGCCGTTCGAGATCGCGCTCGCGCAGGCGCGCGCCGCGCTCGCCCAGGACACCGCGAACCTCGAGCAGGCGCGCCGCGAGGCCGGCCGGCTCGGGCCGCTCGCCGAGCAGCGCGCGATCAGCCAGAAGGAGGCCGACGACGCGCGCTCGGCGGTCGCGCGGTTCGAGGCCGCCCGGCTCGCGACGCAGGCGCGCGTGCGCGAGGCGGAGCTCAACCTGTCGTACACCCGGGTCGACGCCCCGATCTCCGGCCTCGTCGGCCGGGCCGAGCGCTCGATCGGCAGCCTCGTCAACCCGACGACCGACAGCCTGCTCACCCGGATGTCGGTCACCGATCCCATCTGGGTCCGCTTCTCGTTCTCCGAGCCCGAGTGGCAGCGGCTGCGCCAGCAGTCGGGCGAGGCCTCGGTGTCGCTGCTGCTGCCCGACGGCACGCCGTACGCCGCCGAGGGCCGGCTCAACTTCTCGGGCACCAACGTCGATCCGCGCCTCGGCGCGGTCCAGATGCGCGCCGCGTTCCCGAACCCGCAGCTCGCGCTGCTGCCCGGGCAGTTCGTGCGCGCCCGCGTGAAGATCGGCGAGCAGGAGGCGGTGATCGTGCCGCAGGCCGCGGTGATGAGCTCCGAGCAGGGACGCTTCGTCTGGGTCGTCGGGCCCGACGGCACCGCGCAGTCGAGGCCGGTCAAGGCGGGCGCCTGGAACGGGAGCGGCTGGTCGATCCTCGAGGGCCTGGCCGCGGGCGACCGCGTGATCGTCGACAACCTGCTGAAGCTGCGGCCGGGCGCGCCGGTCGCGGCGAAGGCGCCCGAGGCGCCGGCCGCTCCGGGCGGCGCGGGCGGCGGCGCGGCACCCGCGGGCGGTGCGGCTCCGGCGGGCGGCGCGACTCCCGCGAGCGGTGCGGCCCCGGCGGGCGGCGCCGCGCCCACGCGCGGCGCGCGCGGCGGAGCGTCGTCGTGAAGCGCGCCCCGCTGTCCGCGTTCTTCATCGAGCGGCCGGTCTTCGCGACCGTGCTGTCGATCATCATCGTGCTCGCCGGCCTCGTGTCGGCGCTGATCCTGCCGGTCGCGCAGTATCCCGAGATCGCGCCGCCGACCGTCACGATCACCGCGACCTACCCCGGCGCGTCGGCCGAGACGCTCGCCCGCACCGTCGCCGCCCCGATCGAGGAGCAGCTCTCGGGCATCGAGGGGATGCTGTACTTCAACTCGTCGGCGTCGTCGAACGGCCAGGTGACGATCACCGCCACCTTCGAGGTGGGCACCGACACCGACGAGGCGACGTTCAACGTCAACAACCGCGTGCAGCTCGCCACGCCGCGGCTGCCCGACGAGGTGCGGCGCAACGGCGTGATCGTCGCCAAGCGCTCGCAGAACTTCCTGCTCGTCATCGCGCTCGAGTCGCCGAAGGGCACGCGCGACACGCTGTTCCTGTCGAACTACGCGACGCTGAACGTCGTCGACGAGCTCAAGCGCATCCCCGGCACCGCCGACGTCATCAACTTCAGCGCCCGCGACTACGCGATGCGGATCTGGCTGCGGCCCGACCGGATGGCGCAGCTCGGCGTGACCACCACCGACGTCGCGCAGGCGATCGCCGCGCAGAACGCGCAGTTCGCCGCCGGCAAGATCGGCGCCGAGCCCGCGCCGCCCGGCCAGCAGCTGGTCTACACCGTCACCGCCCGCGGCCGGCTGGTCGAGCCCGAGCAGTTCGGCGAGATCGTGCTGCGCTCGGGCGGCGGCGGCGGCGTGCTGCGCCTGAAGGACGTCGCCCGGATCGAGCTCGGCGCGCAGAGCTACGACGCGAGCAGCTTCGTCGACGGCAGCCCCGCGGTCGCGCTCGGCGTGTTCCTGCAGTCGGGCGCGAACGCGCTCGACGTCGCCGACGCGGTCAAGACCCGGATGGCCGAGCTGCAGCGCGAGCGCTTCCCCGAGGGCGTCGGCTACCAGATCCCCTACGACACGACCCGCTTCGTGTCGGCCTCGATCAGGGAGGTGCTGACGACGATCCTCGAGGCGGCCGCGATCGTCGTGATCGTGGTGTTCGTGTTCCTGCAGACCTGGCGCGCGACGCTGATCCCGATGCTGGCGGTGCCGGTGTCGCTGATCGGCACCTTCGCCGGGCTGTGGCTGTTCGGCTTCTCGATCAACACGCTGACGCTGTTCGCGATGGTGCTGGCGATCGGCATCGTCGTCGACGACGCGATCGTCGTGCTCGAGAACGTCGAGCGGCTGATGCGCGAGGAGGGGCTGTCGCCGGTCGAGGCCTCGATCGAGGCGATGCGCGAGGTGCAGGGCGCGGTGATCGGCATCGTGCTGGTGCTGTGCGCGGTGTTCGTGCCGGTCGCGTTCCTCGGCGGCATCGCCGGGCAGCTGTACCGCCAGTTCGCGGTGACGGTCGCGATCGCGGTCGTGCTCTCCGGGGTCGTGGCGCTGACGCTCACCCCGGCGCTGTGCGCGATGCTGCTGAAGGTGCACGAGGAGCGGCGCGGCCCGCTCGGCGCGGCCTTCCGCGCGTTCGATCGGGGCTTCGGCGGGGTCACGCGCGTCTACCTCGGCGCGGTGCACCTCGCGCTGCGCCACCGGCTGCTCGCGATGCTCGTCTTCGCGGCCATGGTGGGCGTCACCGTGCTGCTGCTGCTGCGCGTGCCCGGCAGCTTCGTGCCGCAGGAGGACCAGGGCTACATCATCGCCGCCGCGCAGCTGCCCGACGGGGCGACGCTCGAGCGCACCGCGCGCGCCACCGAGACGCTGCGCCAGCGGGTCTCGGGCAACGACGCGATCCAGAACTTCTTCGCGATCAACGGCTTCGACCTGATCGGCGGCGGCAACAAGAGCAACGCGGCGACGATCTTCGTGCCGATGACGCTGTGGGAGGAGCGCACGCAGACCTCGGCGCAGCTCGCGCAGCAGGTGATCGGCGCCGGCTTCTCGCTGCCGGACGGGATCGCGTTCGCGTTCGTGCCGCCGGCGATCCAGGGCCTCGGCCAGTCGGGGGGCTACGAGGTGTACGTGCAGAGCCGGCTCGACGCCGATCCGCAGCGCCTCGCGCAGGTCACCCAGCAGTTCATCGCGGCGCTGAACGCGCACCCGGCGCTCGCCGGCAACAACACCTTCTTCCGGCCGACGGTGCCGCAGCTGCGCGTCGAGGTCGACCGCGAGAAGGCGCTGGCGCTCGGGGTCAGCCAGACCGACGTGTTCCAGACGCTGCAGGCGCAGATGGGCTCGCTGTACGTCAACGACTTCAATCGCTCGGGCCGCACCTACCGCGTGACGATCCAGGCCGACGCGCCGTTCCGGGCGCAGCCGGAGGACCTCGGCTCGGCCTACGTGCGCTCGGCGACGTCGGGCACGATGATCCCGCTGAAGGCGCTGATCACCGTCGAGAACATCATCGGGGCCGAGCAGATCGAGCGCTACAACGGCTACATCGCCGCGAAGGTGCTCGGCGGCGCGAAGCCCGGCTTCTCGTCGGGCGAGGCGATCGCCGCGGTCGAGCAGGTCGCGCGCGAGGTGCTGCCGCCCGGCTACAACGCCGAGTGGACCGGCCAGGCGTTCCAGGAGAAGCGCACCGGCAGCGCGTCGATCTTCGCGTTCGGCTTCGCGATCGTCATGGTCTACCTGATCCTGTCCGCGCTGTACGAGCGCTGGGGCGTGCCGCTGTCGGTCATCCTCGCGGTGCCGTTCGCGCTCGCCGGCGCGCTCGGCGCGGTGATGCTGCGCCAGATGAACAACGACATCTACTTCCAGATCGGGCTGGTGGTGCTGATCGGCCTCGCGGCGAAGAACGCGATCCTGATCGCCGAGTTCGCGATGCAGGGCATGCAGCAGGGCCGCAGCGCCGCCGAGGCCGCCGCGGAGGCGGCGCGGCTGCGGTTCCGGCCGATCGTGATGACCTCGCTCGCGTTCGTGCTCGGCGTCGTGCCGCTCGTGATCGCCTCCGGCGCGGGCGCGGCCGCCCGCCAGTCGATGGGCACGGGCGTGTTCGGCGGGATGATCGTGGCGACCTTCGTCGCGCCGATCTTCGTGCCGCTGTTCTACGCGCTGCTGGCGCGCAAGGCGCGTCCGAGCCACGGGCCGGACGGGGGCGGCCCGCCGGCCGCGCCCGCCGGCACGCGGGAGGCGACGCGATGAGCCGCCCCGCCCTCCCCCTCCGGTCCGCCGCGGCGCTGCTCGCGGCGGCGCTCTCGGCCTGCACCGCGGTCGGGCCCGACCACCGGCGGCCCGAGGTCGCGCTGCCGGCCTCGTTCGACGCCGGGGCCGCGCAGCCCGCGCCCGCCGTCCAGCCGCGCTGGTGGACGCTGTACGGCGACCCGACCCTCGAGCGGCTCGTCGAGTCGGCGCTCGAGCGCAACGCCGACGCGCGCGCCGCGGCCGCGCGCGTCGAGGAGACCGAGGCGGTGCTCGCGCAGGCGCGCGCGGCGCTGTTCCCGCAGATCGACCTGCAGGGCGGGAGCGCGCGCACGCGCGCGTCCCGGCTGAACGCGGTGCCGCTGTTCCCCGGCGTGCCGGTGATCCAGGACACGAACCGCGCGGTGCTGTCGACGACCTTCGAGCTCGACTTCTGGGGCCGGCTGCGGCGCGCCGACGAGGCCGCGCGCGCGCAGGCGCTCGCGAGCCGCTACGGCGTGGGCGTGGTCGCGATCTCGCTCGCCTCCGCCGTCGCGCAGACCTACTTCGCGATGCGCTCGCTCGAGGCGCAGATCGAGTCGACCACCGAGACGGTCGCCGCCCGCGAGGGCTCGCTCGACCTCGCGCGCCGCCGTGCGCAGGGCGGCGTCGCCTCCGGCCTCGACGTGCAGCAGGCGTCGTCGTCGCTGTCCGAGGCGCGGCTGCAGCTGCGCGAGCTGCAGCGCCAGCGCGCGAACGTCGAGCACCAGCTGTCGGTGCTCGCCGGCTCGCCGGGCGCCGCGGTGGCCGCCGGCAACCGGCTCGCGGCGCTGCCGCTGCCTCCGGTGCCGCCGGCCGGACTGCCGTCGACGCTGCTCGAGCGGCGGCCCGACGTGCTGCAGGCCGAGCAGACGCTCGCCTCGGCCACCGCGCTGATCGGCGTCGCGCGCGCCCAGCAGTACCCGACGTTCTCGCTGACCGGCTTCTTCGGCGGGCAGGCGGCGGACCTGGGCGACGTGCTGCGCCCGGACGCGCGGGTCTGGTCGCTCGGCGCGAACCTGCTCGCGCCGATCGTCGACGCCGGCCGCTTCGCCGCCCGCACGCGCGAGGCCGAGGCCCGCGCCGAGCAGGCCGCCGCGCAGTACGAGCGCGCGGTGCAGGCCGCGTGGCGCGAGGTGGCCGACGCGCTCGACAACCTGCGCGCCGCCACCGAGTCCGAGGCCGACGTCGCGATCCGGCGCGACGCGGCGCGCGAGGCGCTGCGGCTCACCCAGATCCGCTACGAGGCCGGCTACTCGGGCTATCTCGAGGTGCTCGACGCGCAGCGCACGGTGAACGCCGCCGAGCTCGCCGCGATCCAGAACCGCCAGGCCCGCCTCGCCTACAGCGTCGACCTGATGAAGGCGCTAGGCGGCGGCTGGCAGCTACCCGCGGCCGCCCCGGCACCCGCCGCGCGCCGCTGACGCGGGTCCCGGCGAGCCTCGGAAAGGCCCGGCTCCGCGCGCCGACCCGGGCGACGGCCCGGTCCCGGGACGAGCCCTAGTCCGCGAACGAGCCCTCGTCCGCGAACGAGCCGTCGTCCGCGAACGAGCCGTCGACCGCGACGCGGCAGCGGCGCCGGGTCGGGCTCGACGCCCGACCCGGCGCCCGAGTCTCACATAGGACGGGTGCGGCACCCCCTCACCCGGAGCGGGCCTTCGACGCGGGGGGACGACGCGCGCGCGTCGGCGCCCCGCGTCG
>DASPJX010000104.1:0-11156 GCA_035628395.1 Burkholderiaceae bacterium
CCCTTCTCGACGATGAAGGCCGTGACGCCGCGCGCCCCGAGTTCCGGTTCGGTCTTCGCGTACACGACCATCGTGTCCGCATCCGGTCCGTTGGTGATCCACATCTTCGTGCCGTTCAGCACGTAGTAGCCGCCCTTGTCCTCGGCCTTGAGCTTCATCGAGATCACGTCGCTGCCCGCGCCGGGTTCGCTCATGGCGAGGGCGCCCACGTGCTCGCCGGAAATCAGCTTGGGCAGGTACTTCTGCTTCTGGGCGGCGCTCCCATTGCGGCGGATCTGGTTGACGCACAGGTTGGAATGGGCGCCGTACGACAGCCCCACCGAGGCCGACGCGCGCGAGATCTCCTCCATGGCGATCATGTGCGCCAGGTAGCCCATCGCGGCGCCGCCGTACTCCTCCTCCACGGTGATGCCCAGCACGCCGATCTCCCCCATCTTGCGCCACAGGTCCATCGGGAACCGGTCGCTGCGGTCGATCTCGGCGGCACGCGGCGCGATCTCGGCTTGCGCGAAGGCGTGCACCGTGTCGCGCAGGGCTTCGATGTCCTCGCCCAACTGGAAGTTCAGGCCCGGTAGCTGCATGGAATTCTCCTAGTGGTGGATGCCCTCGCGGCCGTGGACGGCCATGAGGGTGGCATTCATGGTGGCGATCAGCTTGTCGCCGCCGGCGCCGAGCGCGAACGCCCGGCCCTCGGCGACGGTGACGGTGCGCCCCGGCTTGATCACGCTGCCTTCCATGCGGAAGCGCTCGCCGCGCGCGGGCGCCAGCAGGTTGATCTTGTATTCGATGGTGAGCACCGCGGCGTCGGCCGGCATCAGGCTGAACCCGGCATAGCCGCAGGCCGAGTCGAGCGCCGTCGCGACCACGCCGGCGTGCAGGAAGCCGTGCTGCTGCGTCAGCGCCTCGGCCCAGGACAGCTCGATGACTACGCGGCCGGGCTCGACCTGCGCCAGCACCGCGCCGATGGTCTTCATCGCCGCCTGCCGCTCGTAGCTGGCGCGCACCCGCTCGGCGAAGCCGGGATCCTGGGGCTGGAAGGGCGGCATGGCGGCGGCTGCGAAGTTGACGTTTACGTAAACGTCAATTATGCCCGGTTTCCCTTCTCCTTTTCCAGCTTGGCCAGCAGCGCGCGGGCTTCCTTCTCGTGCGTCTTGACTTCGTCCAGGTTGGCCTGCAGCTCGGCCAGCTGCTCTTCCAGCTGCTGGCGGTGCTGCCCGAGGATGGCGAGGAACTTCTTCAGCTGCGGCCCGGTGTCGCGCGGGCTGTCGTACATGTCGATGATCTCCCGCGCCTCGGTCAGCGACAGCCCCAGGCGCTTGGCGCGCAGCGTGAGCTTGAGCCGGGTGCGGTCGCGCGCGCTGTAGACGCGGTTGCGGCCGCCGGGGCCGCTGCGCTCGGGCTGCAGCAGCCCCATGTCCTCGTAGAAGCGCATCGCACGGGTGGTGAGGTCGAATTCCTTCGCGAGGTCGCTGATCGTGTAAGTCGGTGTGGCCATGAACGCAGGAGACAGCCTCGGTTCGCTTTCCTGCCTAGAATGCCCCGATGTGACGTTTACGTCAACGTCAAGGCCTGGCCCGCACGCATGAATCCCCTCGAACAACGCCTCTCGTACCCGTTTGGCGACACCCTGCCCGCCGCCGGCGAGACCCTGGAGATCGTGCCGGGCGTGCGCTGGGTCCGGATGGCGCTGCCGTTCGCGCTCGACCACATCAACCTGTGGCTGCTGCGGGACGAGCTCGACGGCCGCCCGGGCTGGACGGCGATCGACTGCGGCGTCGCGACCGACGCGTCGCGCGCGCACTGGGAGACGGTCATCGCGACCGGCCTCGAGGGCCTGCCGATCCTGCGGGTGCTGTGCACGCACACGCACCCCGACCACGTCGGGCTCGCCCGGATGCTGACCGACCGCTTCGGCTGCGCGCTGTGGATGACCGTCGGCGAGTACGCGATGGGCCGGATCCTGTCGGTGCGCATGCCCGGCGCCGATCCCGACTCGGCGCTGCGCCACTACCGGCGCCACGGCCTCGCCGGGCCGACGCTCGAGGCGCTCGCCGACCGGGCCCGTACGCACTTCCCCGACCTGGTGCCGTCGATGCCGCTGTCGTTCCGGCGGATCGCCGACGGCGAGCGCCTGCGCATCGGGGGCCGGGACTGGACGGTGATCGTCGGCACCGGCCACTCGCCCGAGCACGCGGCGCTGCACTGCGCGGCCGACGCGCTGCTCGTCGCCGGCGACATGGTGCTGCCGCGGATCTCGACCAACGTGTCGGTGTTCGACCTGGAGCCGGAGGCCGATCCGCTCGCCTGGTACCTGCGCTCGCTGTCGCGCTTCGAGCCCTGCGCGGCGGACACGCTGGTGCTGCCCTCGCACGGCCGGCCGTTCCGCGGGCTGCACGAGCGGATCGCGCAGCTGCGCGCGCACCACGACGAGCGGCTCGCGGTGGTGCTCGAGGCGTGCCGCGCGCGGCCGATGCACGCGGCCGGGATGGTGCCCGTGCTGTTCGGTCGCGAGTTCGACGCGCACCAGACGATGTTCGCGCTCGGCGAGTCGCTCGCGCACCTGCACGCGCTCTGGCACGCGGGCACGCTGCGGCGCGAGGAGGGCGCCGACGGCGTGCTGCGGTTCGCGGCGGCCTGAGCGGCGCGCCCGCCCGGGCGCCCCGCCGCGCGCTCAGGCCGCGCGGGGCTTCACCCGCGAGGCCGCGAGCTTCGCGTTCGCGCGCGCGGTGTCGACGTCGTCGGCGCGCGCGAGCGCGACCCCCATGCGCCGCTTCGGGAACGACTCCGGCTTGCCGAACAGCCGCAGGTCGGTGCCCGGCACCGACAGCGCCTCGGCCACGCAGTCGAAGACCATGGCCTTCGCGTCGGTGCCGCCGTAGATCACCGCGCTCGCGCCCGGCGCGCGCAGCGACGCGTCGACCGGCAGCCCGAGGATCGCGCGCGCGTGCAGCTCGAACTCCGACTGGTGCTGCGTGATCATCGTGACCATGCCGGTGTCGTGCGGCCGGGGGCTGACCTCCGAGAACCAGACCTCGTCGCCCCGGACGAACAGCTCGACGCCGAACAGCCCGGTGCCGCCGAGCTCGGCCACGACCTTCGCGGCGACGTCGCGCGAGCGCTCGAGCGCCCGCGCGCTCATCGGATGGGGCTGCCAGCTCTCGACGTAGTCGCCGGCCACCTGGACGTGGCCGATCGGCTCGCAGAAATGCGTGGCGACCGAGCCGTCGGCCGCCCGGGCGCGCACCGTCAGCAGCGTGATCTCGTAGTCGAAGTCGACGAAGCCCTCGACGATCACGCGCCCCGCGTCGACCCGGCCGCCGCGCGCGGCGTACGCCCACGCCGCGTCCACGTCGCCCGGCCCGTCGACCTTCGACTGGCCCTTGCCCGACGACGACATCACCGGCTTGACGACGCACGGGTAGCCGATGCCGTCGTCGATCGCCGCGCGCAGCGCCTCGAGCGAGTCGGCGAAGCGGTAGGGCGAGGTCGGCAGCCCGAGCGTCTCGGCGGCGAGCCGGCGGATCCCCTCGCGGTTCATCGTCAGCCACGCGGCGCGCGCGGTCGGGATCACGGTGGCCGCGCCCTCGCGCTCGAGCTCGATCAGCGTCGGGGTCGCGATCGCCTCGATCTCCGGCACGACCAGGTGCGGGCGCTCGCGCTCGACGAGCGCGCGCAGCTGCGCGCCGTCGGTCATGTCGATCACGTGCGCGCGATGCGCGACCTGCTGGCCGGGCGCGTCGGCGTAGCGGTCGACCGCGATCGTCTCGACGCCGAGCCGCTGCAGCGCGACGATCACCTCCTTGCCGAGCTCGCCCGAGCCGAGCAGCATCACGCGCAGCGCGGCGGGCGACAGGGGCGTGCCCGGGGAGCGGGACGGGTCCGTCATTTGAGCACCTCGAACAGGTTGTGGTGGTCGTCGGTCCAGGTCTCGCGCCGCGCGGGCGGCGCCGCCGGCTCGGTGCCGCCGGCGGCGCGCATCGTGCCGGCGAGCGCGTCGTCGGCGGTCAGCGCGATCCAGGTCGAGGACAGCAGCGGGCTGTCGGCCGGCGGATCGTCGTCGATCATCACCGCCTTCATGCCCGCCTCGTCGGCGAGCCGGCGCACGACGCCGGTCAGGTCCAGGTAGCGGTTGGTCACGTGGAAGACGACCGTGCCGCCGGGCGCGAGGTGGCGCCGGTAGACCGCGAGCGCCTCGCGGGTCAGCAGGTGCACCGGGATCGAGTCGCTCGAGAACGCGTCGACGGCGAGCACGTCGTAGCGCTGCGGCGCCTCGCGCTCGAGCACGAGGCGCGCGTCGCCGAGCTCGGTCTCGATCGTCGCGAGGCTGTCGGCGAGGTAGGTGAAGTGCCGGCGCGCGATGTCGGGCACCACCGGATTGAGTTCGTAGAGCCGGTAGGTGTCGCCGGGCCGCCCGTAGGCGGCGAGCGTGCCGACGCCGAGCCCGATCAGCCCGACGCGCATCGGCGCGCCGCGCGCCTGCACCGACTTCAGCGCGACCCCGATGCCCGAGCCCGGGCCGTAGTAGGTCGTGGGCAGCGCGCGCGCCTCGCCGTTCATGAACTGCTCGCCGTGCAGGATCACGCCGTGCAGCAGCCGGTGGCGGACCTCGGCCGGATCGTCGCCGACGGCCGCCTTCACGCGCAGCGTGCCGTAGAAGTTGCGCGACAGCTCGATCACGTCGTCGCGGATCCACCGGACGTAGTCGCCGAGCAGCAGCGCGCAGGCGATCGTCGCGACCGCGCCGGCCGCGCGCAGCCCGCCGCGCGACAGCGCCGCCACCAGCAGCGCGACCACGGTCAGCGCGAGCGGCAGCTCCCAGTACCAGGCGAACGCGAGCGGCGCGGCGATGCCGACCAGCAGGCCGCCCACCGCGCCGCCGAGCGAGACCATCAGGTAGAAGCGCGTGAGGTGCGCCGGGGCGGGCTTGCGCGCGACCAGCTCGCCGTGCAGGAACATGCACAGCACGAACAGCCCGAACGCGTAGACCGGCACCGCGTGCTCGACGCGCAGGATCGCGCGCTCCACGCCCGCCCCCTCGGGGCGGAAGCTCAGCCCCGCGAGCATCGCCACGCACGCGATCGCCGCGAGCGTCGCGTACTGCGGCCGCCAGTACCAGCCGGTGCCGTCGAAGCACAGGATGAAGGTGATCAGGTAGATCGCGAGCGGCAGCACCCACAGGAACGGGATCGAGGCGACGTTCTGCGTGATGTGCGTCGTGACCGACAGCAGCAGCACCGAGCCGAGCGCGGCGAGCGTCAGCCACAGCGCCTGCTCGGCAGCGCGCGGCGGCGCGTCGCCGCGCGGCACGCCGATCGGCGCGCCCGCCGCCTCGTGGGCGGCGCGCATCGGCTCGGGCACCGGCGACGGGCCGCCGCCCGCCGGGGCGGCCGGGACCGCGGCCGGGCCGGCGCGCACCGCCGACCACGCCGCCGCGATCGCGAGCACCGCGAACGCCGCGTAGCCGACCGACCAGCCGATCGACTGCAGCCGGCCGCTCGAGTTCGGCTCGATCAGCGGCGGATAGCCGACCAGCGCGAGCATCGACGCGAGGTTCGACAGCGCGTAGAGCCGGTAGACGCGCGCGCCGCTGAAGCGCCGGGTGAACCACGCCTGCACGAGCGGGCCGGTGGTGGCGAGCATCAGGTACGGCAGCCCGATCGTCGCGGCGAGCAGCCCGAGGATCCGCAGCACCGGCTGCGAGGCGTCGGTCGGCTTCATCGCCTCGGGGATCAGGATCGGCAGGAACGCGAGGCTCGCGACCAGCAGCACCGTGTGCAGGATCGCCTGCGGGCGCGGCGCGAGCCGGCGGATCACGACGTCCGAGTAGAAGTAGCCGGCCAGCAGCACGACCTGGAAGAACACCATGCAGGTCGTCCACACGGCGGCCGAGCCTCCGAACCACGGCAGGATCTGCCGGGCGACGATCGGCTGGACCAGGAAGAGCAGGAACGCGGACAGGGCGATCGTGGCGGCGTGGAGGATCATCTCGGGAGGGGAAGGGCGCGGGAAGGGGTCAGCGGTCGTCGGCGTCGACGCCGAGCTCGGCCAGCCGCGCGTCGACCGCCTCCGCCCAGCCGCGGTTGGCGGCCGGGCTCGCCGGGCTCGGATGCAGGATCTGGCCGATGCGGACGGTGCGCGCGAACGCGCCGTCGACGAGCCCGCCCTCGAGCACCGTGCGCAGGCGCTTCTCGGCGAAGCCGCCGATGCCGATCGCCCAGCGCGGCGACAGCGCCGCGAGCGCGCGGGCGAGGTGCCGGTCGCAGGCGCGGTGGACCGGACCGAGCTCGGCGGCGGGCAGCTGCACCGGCGTGCGGTTGCGCCCGGAGGCCTCGAGCCAGACGAGCGGGCACCAGTTGAGCACGAAGGTATCGGCGAAGAAGCGCTCGGCGCTGCCGCGGCGCGCGGCCGCCCAGGCCCAGAGCCGGCGCCCGCTGACCTCGGAGCGGGTGCAGGCGAAGCCCTCCACCGGCCGCTTCGGATGGGCGTCGGCCGGCCGGCCGACCGGCGCCTCGATGCCCATCCAGTCGCGCACCGCGGCGACCTCGCCGAACGGCACGCCGGTCTGCATCATCCCGAACGGCCCGGGGTTCATGCCGAGCAGCACGATCCGCTTGCGCCCGGCGCCGTAGCGGCGCACGTAGGCCTCGTACGGCGCCCACGCGTACCGCAGCGGGTCGTAGACGTGCGCGACCGGGGGGGCGAAGCGCAGCGGCGCGAGCGCGCGCGACAGCTCGCGCGCGGCGTCCAGCAGCTCCTCGGCGACGTCGGGGCGATCGGGCATGGGGCCGCATCCTACCAACGACCGGGGCCGCCGGACCCGACCGCCGTGCCGGCCCGGTTCCCGCACGGGGCGGCACGCCGCGTTTCCGCCCGGATCCGCCATGGGGTACGCTGCGCCGATCCACGCCACCGTCCCGCCGCCATGAACAAGCCGATCGAGCCCGCGGTCGCCGAGTCCGACCGCATCCCGTACGCCAAGCCGCAGCCCTGGGGCATGGCTCCCGACATGGTGGTGCCCGACGTCGAGACCGACGACGAGCGCCTGTGGGCCCCGGTCGGCCCCGGCACCTGGTCGCGGCCGGTCCACCTGAACGTGACCGGCGGCTTCTACGTCCACCTGCTGCGGGTCCGCCGCTCGGGCCTGCTGCAGCGCCACCGCCACTCGGGCCAGGTGCACGCCTACGTGCTCCGCGGCAGGTGGCTCTACCTCGAGCACGACTGGGTCGCCGAGGCGGGCAGCTACGTGTTCGAGCCGCCCGGCGAGACGCACACGCTGGTCGTGCCCGACGACTGCGACGACATGGTGACGCTGTTCACCGTGCACGGCGCGCTGATGTACGTCGACCCCGAGGGCCGCTCGACCGGCTACGACGACGTGTTCACACGGATCGAGAAGTACCGCGCCCACTTCGAGGCCGTCGGGCTGGGGGCCGACCACGTCCGGCGCTTCATGCGCTGACGGGCCGGCGGTGTCGGGAGACTCCTCCGAGCGATCGCCCGGCAGCGCGTTCTGGGCGCTGTTCGACGCCCTGCCCGTGGGCGCGGTGCTGTTCGACCTGGACCGGGACGGCTTCTCCGCGTTCAACGACGCCGCGTGCGCGCAGCTCGGCTACTCGCGCGAGGACTTCGCCGGGCTGACGCTGACCGACATCGTCGCCGACGACGCGGCCCGCCACCTCGCGAACCGCCGCACGATGCGGCCCGGCGCGCCGCCCGTGCGCTTCGCGACGCGCCAGCGGGCCCGCGACGGCTCGCTGCGGCACGTCGACGTGACGCTGCAGTGCATCGAGCTCGACGGTCGCCCGAAGGGCTACGCGGTCTGGTACGACGTGACCGACCGCGAGGCCGCGGCGCGGCGGCTGCGCGAGCGCGAGGCCGAGCTCGCCCGCGTGCAGCGGATCGGCCGGCTCGGCGGCTTCGAGATCGACCTGCGCGGAGGCTTCGCGAACCGCCGCTCGCCGGAGTACCTGCGGCTGCACGGCCTGCCCGCGGAGGCGGCCCACGAGCCGCACGAGAACTGGGTCCGACGGCTCCATCCCGAGGACCGCGGGCGCGCCGAGCAGGTCTTCCTCGACGCGGTCGCCGGCGGCGCGGTCGAGTACGCCAACGAGTACCGCGTCGGCGACGTCGGCGACGAGGTGCGCTGGATCCGCGCGCTCGCGGAGATCGAGCGCGACGCCGACGGGCGCGCGGTCCGGATGGTCGGGGCGCACCTCGACGTGACCGACCTGAAGCTCGCCGAGGCGGCGCTCGCCGAGCAGGCGGCGCGCCTGATCGAGGTCGACCGGCGCAAGGACGAGTTCCTCGCGGTGCTGTCGCACGAGCTGCGCAATCCGCTCGCCGCGCTGACCAACGCGCTCGCGCTGCTCGCGCGCCCCGAGGCCGGGGCCGGCGCCCCCGCGGCGATGCTGCAGATCGCGCAGCGCCAGGTCCGGCAGCTGACGCGGCTGGTCGACGACCTGCTCGAGGTGTCGCGGGTCAACGCCGGCAAGATCGTGCTGCGACGCGAGCCGCTGCCGCTCGCGGACGTGGTGCGCGAGGCGATGGACTCGATGGCGGGCGCCTTCCGGGCGCGCGGCCAGACCCCGACGCTGTCGCTCGAGGCGCCGGCGCTGCGCGTCGACGCCGACCGCGCGCGGATGGTGCAGGTGCTCGAGAACCTGCTCGGCAACGCGTCGAAGTACTCGGACGACGGCGGCGCGCTGCGGGTGCGGATGCGCGAGGAGCCGGGCTGGGCCGTGCTCGAGGTCGAGGACGACGGCGCCGGCATCCCGCCGGACGCGCTGGAGGCGGTGTTCGAGCTGTTCGCCCAGGTCGACTCGGCGCGCGACCGCTCGCGCGGCGGCCTGGGCATCGGGCTCGCGCTGGTGCGCACGCTGGTCGACCTGCACGGCGGCAGCGTGAGCGCCCACAGCGAGGGGCCGGGCCGCGGCGCGCGTTTCACCGTCCGCCTGCCGACCGCCTGACGCGCCGGAAACGGCGGTCCCGACGGTTGTGCTGGCGGCGCGCTCGCGGTAAGGTGGGGCGAGAGAGTCCGAACGATCAACCGGCGCGACGACGCCGCTCGGAGGAGACCCATGCGCAGCTTGCTCATCGCCGCGGGCGCGGCCCTGTCCTGTGCCCTCGCGGCCGGCTCCGTAGTCGCCCAGACCAAGGAGCTGAAGGTCGGCGTCATCTACGACCTGAGCGGACCGCTCGCCGGCGGCGGCTCGCACGCCAGCTACCTCGGCACCAAGTACGCGATCGACATGATCAACGAGCGCGGCGGCGTCGAGGGCTACCGCATCCGCCCGATCTACGCCGACGCCCAGAGCAAGGCCGACGTGGCGATCAACGAGGCCGAGCGGCTGCTGAACCAGGAGAAGGTCGACCTGATCATGGGCATCTTCTCGTCGGCCCACTGCGTGCCGATCGCGCAGAAGGTCGACCAGGCGAAGCGCTTCATGTGGGCCAACGTCTGCATCAGCTCCGCGGTGTTCAAGGACAAGAACCTGAAGTACGTGTTCCGCGCCCAGTCGCATTCGGACCAGGCGGGCGAGGCGTCGTGCAAGTTCCTCGCCGAGCACTCGAAGGCGAAGCTCGGCAAGGAGCCCAAGGACCTGAAGGTCGCGATCATCTACGAGGACGGGCCCTACGGCACGGGCGTGGCGGCGGGCAACGAGAGCGCCTGCAAGGCCGCCGGCATGCAGGTCTCGCTCAAGGAGGGCTACGCGGCCACCGCGCCCGACCTGTCGCCGCTGATCACCAAGCTCAAGCGCGCGCGGGCCGACGTGATCCTGCACACCGGCTACAACCCCGACATCACGCTGTTCATGCGCCAGGCCCGCGAGCAGGGGCTGAAGTGGGCCGCGATGATCGGCCACGGCGCCGGCCACGGCCAGTTCGACAAGCTCTACGCCACCTTCAAGGACGACGCGAACCTGCTCTACAACGTCGATCCGGTGGCCGCGCAGCTGATCGACCCCAAGACGCTCGCGCCGGGGATGGGCGCCATCACCGCGGAGATGGTGAAGCGCTACCGGGCGGAGGTGAAGGGCGACGAGGTGCCGCCGCACGTGTCGATGGGCTTCAACCAGTCGTGGATCTTCTTCACCGACGTGCTCCCGCGCGCGATCAAGAAGTACGGCGGCGTCGATCCCGAGGCGCTGCGCCAGGCGGCGCTCGACACCGACATCCCGGTCGGCGGCACGATCCAGGGCTACGGCGTGAAGTTCTTCCCGCCCGGCCATCCGATGGCCGGCCAGAACGAGCGCTCCTCGCCGGTCGTGATGCAGTACAACGGCAACGACACCTACATCGTCTGGCCGACGGCGATCAAGACGAAGGACCCGGTGCTGCCGCTGCCGAAGAACCACGCGTACGCCAACTGAGCCGCCGCGGTCCGGCCGCCCGCCGACGAGGCGGGGGCCGCCGCGCGCCCGATCCGCTCCCCACGTACCGGCCCCATGCTCCGAGTCGATTCCCTGACCAAGCGCTTCGGCGGCTTCACGGCCGTCGATCGCCTGTCGTTCGAGCTCCGGCAGGGCGAGATCCTCGGCCTGATCGGGCCGAACGGCTCGGGCAAGAGCACGACCTTCAACGTGATCGCGGGCCTGTACGCGCCGACCGAGGGCTCGGTCGCCTTCATGGGACGCGAGATCGGCGGGCTGTCGCCCGATCGCGTGTGCCGCGCGGGCATCGCGCGCACCTTCCAGATCCCGCGGCCGTTCCGCAAGCTGTCGATCCTCGACAACGCGACGCTCGCCGCGTACTACGGCGCGTCCGAGCCGGTGACGCGCGGCGAGGCCCGGCGCCGCGCCGAGGACGCGCTCGCGCTGATCGGCCTGCCTCGCGATCCGGACGCGCGGGTCGACGGGCTCGGCGCCGCGGGGCTGAAGAAGCTCGAGATGGCCCGCGCGCTCGCCACGCAGCCGAAGCTGCTGCTCGCCGACGAGTCGCTCGGCGGGCTCGACCACGCGGAGATGGACCAGGCCGCCGACATGCTCTCGACGATCCGCAATGAACGCGGCGTCACCATCGTGTGGGTCGAGCACATCATGGGCGTGCTGATGCGCGTCGTGGACCGCTGCATCGTGCTCGACCACGGGGAGGTGATCGCCGCCGGGCGCCCGCAGGAAATCGCCCACGACCCCAAGGTGATCGAGGTCTACCTCGGC
>DASPJX010000105.1:0-10177 GCA_035628395.1 Burkholderiaceae bacterium
ACGATCGAGATCAAGGCGATGAAGGACCACGGCTATCCGGTGGAGTTCGCGGTGGGCATCACCGCGGCGTCGTCGACGCTCGGCCCGATCATCCCGCCGTCGCTGCCGATGGTGATCTACGGCGTCCAGGCGAACACCTCGATCGGCAAGCTGTTCGCCGCCGGCTTCGTGCCGGGCGCGATCATGGCGCTGTTCATGATGGGCATGGTCGCGTACTACGCGCACGTCCGGAACTACGGCTCCGACATCGCGTTCTCCTGGGGCCGGATGGGCCGCGCGTTCGCCGAGCTCGGCACGCTCGCGCTCACCGCGGTCGCCCTCTTCGAGCTGTGGGGCGACCGCGAGCTCGGCGGCCTGTACAAGTTCGGGCTGCCGCTGCTGGCGGTGCTCGCGATCGACCGGCTGCTGAAGTTCGAGGCCTACATGGCCCTGCTCACGCCGGTGATCCTGATCGGCGGGATGGCCTCGGGCCTGTTCACCCCGACCGAGGCGGCCGTGGCCGCGGTCGCGTGGGCGCTGTTCCTCGGATTCGTCTGGTACCGCACGCTCAGCCTGCGGATGCTGGTCAAGATCAGCATGGACACGATCGAGACGACCGCCTCGGTGCTGTTCATCGTGGCGGCCGCATCGATCTTCGCCTGGGTGCTGACCACCACCCAGGTGACCGAGGCGATCGCGCAGTGGGTGCTGTCGATCACGAACGACAAGTGGACGTTCCTGATCCTGGTGAACCTGTTCCTGCTGTTCGTCGGCTGCTTCATGGAGACGATCGCGGCGATCACGATCCTCGTGCCCGTCCTGCTGCCGATCGCCGTCAAGCTCGGCATCGACCCGGTCCACTTCGGGCTGGTGATGGTGCTGAACCTGATGATCGGCCTGCTCACGCCGCCGGTGGGGATGGTGCTGTTCGTGCTCGCGAAGGTCTCGCGGCTGGGCTTCGAGCGGACGGTCTCCGCGGTGCTGCCGTGGATGATCCCGCTGTTCGCGACGCTGGCGATCATCACGTTCTTCCCGGCGGTCGTGCTCTGGCTGCCCAAGCTGCTCTACCCGTGATCCGCCGGGCGCGGACCGCGGTCCGCGCCCCCGACCGGAGACCGCCATGCCCCGGATCGTCGACGTCGAGATCCTGCAGGTCGACCTGCCGCCGAAGGTGCCGCGCTCCGACGCGATCCAGTCCTTCGTCGTGCAGGAGACGCCGATCGTGCGGCTCACCGCCGACGACGGCTCGCGGGGCACCGGCTACGCGTACACGATCGGCACCGGCGGCTCGTCGGTGGTCGCGCTGCTCGCCGACCACCTCGCCCCCCGGCTGATCGGGCGCGACGCCGACGAGATCGAGGCGATCTGGACGGACCTGTTCTTCCACACGCACGCGACCGCCGTCGGCGCGATCACCGCGCTCGCGCTCGCGGCGATCGACACCGCGCTGTGGGACCTTCGGGGCCGCCGGCTCGGGCTGCCGCTGTGGAAGCTCGCCGGCGGCGCGCGGCCCCGCGTGCCGGTCTACAGCACCGAGGGCGGGTGGCTCCATCTCGACGCCGACGCGCTGGTGCGCGAGTCGCTGCTCGCGAAGGAGCGGGGCTTCCGCGGCGTCAAGATCAAGGTCGGCCGGCCGCACGTGTCCGAGGATCTGGCCCGCCTGCGCGCGGTGCGCGAGGCGGTCGGCGACGGCTTCGAGATCATGACCGACGCCAACCAGGGCTTCGACGTCGCCGAGGCGATCCGCCGCGCCCGGCGCTTCGAGCCGCTCGACCTCGCGTGGCTCGAGGAGCCGCTGCCGGCCGAGGACCTCGGCGGGCACGTGCGGCTCGCGCGCTCGACGTCGATCCCGGTGGCGGTCGGCGAGTCGATCTACTCGCTGCAGCACTTCCGCGAGTACCTGCAGCGCGAGGCCTGCTCGATCGTCCAGGTCGACGTCGCCCGGATCGGCGGCATCACGCCGTGGCTGAAGGTCGCGCACCTCGCCGAGAGCTTCGGCGTGCCGGTGTGCCCGCACTTCCTGATGGAGCTGCACGTGTCGCTGACCGCGGCGGTGCCGGCGGCGCGCTGGGTCGAGTGGATCCCGCAGCTCGACGACGTGACGACCTCGGCGATCCGCATCGAGGACGGCCACGCGATCCCGCCGGACGCGCCGGGCAACGGCATCGACTGGGACTGGGCGACGATCGACGCCCGGACGGTCTCGCGCCGACGGGTACGCGGCCCCGGCGCCTGAGGGGCGGGCCGCGGCGTCGCGGCCCGCGCGGGCGTCAGGCCCGGAACTTCACCACGGTCTGGCGCTGCTCGCCGAGCCCCTCGATGCCGAGCGTCATCACGTCGCCCGGCTTCAGGAACTGCTGGGGCTTCATCCCCATGCCCACCCCCGGCGGCGTGCCGGTCGTGATGACGTCGCCCGGGTTCAGCGTGAACAGGCTCGAGACGTACGACACCAGCGTCGCGCAGTCGAAGATCATCGTCCTCGTGCTGCCGCGCTGGCGCGGCTCGCCGTTGACGTCCAGCCACATCTGCAGCCGACCCGGGTTCGGCACCTCGTCGGCCGTCACCAGCCACGGCCCGATCGGCCCGAACGTGTCGAAGCCCTTGCCCTTGTCCCAGGTGCCGCCGTGCTCGAGCTGCCACTCGCGCTCGGACACGTCGTTCACCACGCAGTAACCGGCGACGCACGACAGCGCGTCGCGCTTCGAGACGTAGCGCGCCGTCGTGCCGATCACGATCCCGAGCTCGACCTCCCAGTCGCTCTTCTTCGAGCCCTTGGGCAGCATCACCTCGTCGTCCGGCCCGGTCATGCTCGAGAGGGTCTTGTGGAAGACGATCGGCTCCTGCGGGATCGGGTTGCCGGTCTCGGCCGCGTGATCGGAGTAGTTGAGCCCGATCGCGACGAACTTGGTGCTGCCGGTGAACGGGATGCCGAAGCGCGGACGGCCGCGCACCGCCGGCAGGTTGGCGGCCTTGACCTTGGCGAGCTTCGCGAGCGACTTCGGCGACAGCTGCGCCGGGCCGATGTCGGGCACGACGCCCGACAGGTCGCGCAGCCTGCCTTCGGCGTCGATCAGGCCGGGCTTCTCGCGGCCGGGCTTGCCGTAGCGGACGAGCTTCATGGGGTCCCTCTTCTCGTTTGGATGTGACCGGGTCTCAGATCATCGTGCCGCCGTCCACGATGAACGGCTGGCCGGTGGCGAATCGCGATTCGTCGCTCGCGAGGTAGACCGCGATCGGCGCGATCTCCTCGGCGGTCGCGAGCCGGCCCATCGGCTGGCGCGCGACGAACATCTTCCGCGCCTCGACCGGGTCGGGGAACGCGTTGATGCGGTCCTGCAGGCTCGGCGTGTCGACCGTGCCCGGGCAGATGCAGTTGCAGCGGATGCCGCGCGCGACGTAGTCGATCGCGACCGACTTGGTGAGCCCGATGACCGCCGCCTTGCTCGCGCCGTACGCGAAGCGGTTCGCGAAGCCCTTCAGGCTCGAGCACATGCTGGCCATGTTGATGATCGAGCCGCCGCCCTTCGCGAGCATGCCCGGCAGCGCCGCGGCGATCGTCTTCCACTGCGCGCGCACGTTCAGGTCGAACGACAGCTGCCAGTCGCGGTCGGTGCACTGCTCGAGCCCGCCCTGGTGGACCCAGCCCGCGCAGTTGAACAGCACGTCGAGCGGCTCGGCGCCGACGACCGCGGCGACCTCGGCGTCGTCGAGCACGTCGAGGCGACGCGTCTCGACGCCGGGCACGCCCTGCAGCGACCCGAGCAGCGCCGCGTTCACGTCGGTGGCGATCACGCTCGCGCCCTCGGCGGCCATCATCAGCACGCTCGCGCGGCCGATGCCGGCACCGGCCGCGGTCACCAGGATCCGCTTGCCCTGCAGTCGTCCTGCCATCGCCCTGCCCCTCCGTCGGGATCGTCGTGCCGCGCGGGCCCGGGACGGGCGCCGCGACGCGGCGCGCGGTGCCGCCGGCGCCGCGCGTGGAGCGGCGGATGATAGCGCGGCCGCCGCGGCGCCGGCCCGCGCCGTGTCGATCCGCGTACCATGGGCGCGCGCGGACGCACCGCGCCGCGACGCGTCCGCGGGGACGCCGGGAGGAGACGTCATGCTGGAATGCCGGGTTCACGGCGCGCAGGACCTGCGCGTGGTCGAGGTGCCGACGCCCGATCCGGGCCCGGGCGAGGTGCTGCTGCGGCTCGGGGCGGCCGGCATCTGCGGCTCCGACATGCACTACTACTTCCACGGCCGCAACGGCGCCTTCGTGATCCGCGAGCCGATGGTGCCCGGGCACGAGGCCTCGGCGACGGTGGCCGCGGTCGGCGCGGGCGTGACCCGCGTGAAGGCCGGCGACCGCGTCGCGGTCAATCCGTCGCGCCCCTGCGGACGCTGCGCGGGGTGTCGCGAGGGCCGCGAGAACCTGTGCTCGACGATGCGCTTCCTCGGCAGCGCGAGCGTGTTCCCGCACGTCGACGGCACGTTCCGCGAGTACTTCACGATGCCGCAGGAGCAGTGCGAGCCGGTGTCGACCGACGTGTCGCTCGCCGAGATCGCGATGTCGGAGCCGCTGTCGATCGCGCTGCACTCGGCGCATCGCGCCGGGAGCCTGCTCGGCCGGCGCGTGCTGATCACCGGCTCGGGGACGATCGGCTGCATGATGACGCTCGCCGCGAAGCTGGCGGGCGCGGCCCACGTGGCGATCACCGACGTCGTCGACCATCCGCTCGAGGTCGCCCGCCGGGTGGGGGCCGACCTCGCGGTGCGCAGCGACCGGCTGCCCGCCGACGCTCGCCTGTCGGACGCGGTCGGCGAGCCGGACGTCGCGTTCGAGGTGTCGGGCGCGCCCGGTGCGCTCGCCGCCTGCATCGAGACCGTGCGCCGCGGCGGCACGATCGTCCAGGTGGGCACGCTGCCGCCGGAGGGCATGCACCTGCTCGCGAACCAGATCATGTCGCGCGAGCTCGACCTGCGCGGATCGTTCCGGTTCGGGAACGTGTTCGCGCACGCGGTGCGCTCGATCGCCGAGCGGCGCGTCGACGTGCGCCCGGTGCTGTCGGGCGTGCATCCGCTGACCGAGGCCGCGAGCGCCATCGCGCTCGCGCGCGACAAGACGGTCAGCATGAAGGTGCAGCTCGGCCCGGTCGGTGGCTGATCGCGACGCCGGCGCGGCACCGGTCGCGGTGCGTCGGCTGCTGCCCGACGACGCCCCCGCCTACCGGGCGCTGATGCTCGAGGCGTACCGCGACCACCCGGACGCGTACACGTCCTCGCTCGGCGAGCGCGCCGCGCAGCCCGCCGACTGGTGGGCGTGGCGGCTGCTGCCCGGCGACCGGGTCGCGCAGCGCGTGTTCGGCGCGTTCGACGGGTCCGCGCTCGTCGGCACGGCCGGCTGGCAGCGCGGCGATCGCGTGAAGATCGCGCACCGCGCCGAGCTGTTCGGCATGGCGGTCGCGGCGGGCGCGCGCGGCCGGGGGATCGGACGCGAGGTCGTCGAGGCGCTGCTGGCCGACGCGCGCGCCGCCGGGCTCTCGACGATGGTGCTGACCGTCACCGACGGCAACGGGCCCGCCGAGCGGCTCTACGCGCGCTGCGGCTTCCGGCGGATCGGCGTCGAGCCGATGGCGGTGCGGGTCGACGACGTCTGGCACGCGAAGGCGACGATGTGGCGTCGGCTCGACGAGGCGGCGCCGGGCGAGCCCGCGGTCGCCGACGCGACGCGCGCGTCCTCGGGCTCGGGGTGCGGCGCCGCGACCGGCGCCGCCGCGCCGGGCTGACGCGCCCGACCGCGCGCCTCAGCGCCCGCCGAACCGCGGCTCGCGCTTCTCCAGGAACGCCGCGACGCCCTCGCGCGCGTCGGGCCCGTCGAACACCGCCCGCACCTCGGCGTCCTCGACCGCGAGGCCGGCGTCGGACATCGTCGGTCCGGCCGCGGCGACGCAGCGCCGGATCGCCGCGATCGCGTCCGGCGACCAGCGCACCACCTCGCGCCCGAAGGCGAGCGCCTGATCGAGGAGCGGCACGCCCGGCGCGGCGATCCGGTGGACGAGGCCGATCGACAGCGCCTCCTCGGCGGCGAGCGCGCGGCCGGTCAGCATGATCTCGAGCGCCCGCGCGGGCCCGACGATCGCCGGCAGCAGCTGCGTGCCCGCGTACGCCGGCAGCAGCCCGAGCCTGATCTCCGGCAGCGACAGCGTCGCGTGCGGCGCGACGATCCGCAGCAGGCAGGCCATCGCGAGCTCGAGCCCGCCGCCGAACGCCAGCCCGTTGACCGCGGCCACCGACACGACCGGCGAGCGCGACAGGCGCACGAGCAGCTCGCGCGCCATCGCCGTCTTGGCCATCCGCGCGTCGCCGTCCAGGCCCTGCAGCTCGGCGAGGTCGGTGCCCGCGCAGAACGCGCGCTCGCCCTCGGCGGTCACCACGAGCAGCCGCGCGCCGCGCCCTTCCAGCGCGTCGAGCGTCGCCGCCAGGCCCTCGAGCACCGGCCTGGTCAGCGCGTTGAGCTTGGCCGCGCGCCCGATCCGGAACACCGCGCCCTCGGGCAGCGGCTCGACCGACCAGCCGGCCGGAGCGTCGCCGCGCGCGGCGGCGGGAAGGGATTCGGGCATCGCGTCTCCTCGGGAGCCGACGCGCGGCGCACCGACGGCCGCGACGGCTCGCGCCAGCCTACCACTGCGACCGCGCGGCCGTTCCGCCCGGCCACCGCGACCGCGCGCGGCCGTTCCGCTCGACGCGGCCCGGCACGCCGGTGCCGACCGCGCGCGCCCGGGCGCGGCTACCATCGGGCACCGACCGTTCCCGAGAGAGCCGCGATGAGCCCGAAGAAGACGCCCGAGAGCCTGCGCAGCGCACGCTGGTTCGCCCCCGACGACCTGCGCTCGATGGGTCACCGCTCGCGCTTCATGCAGATGGGCTACGGTCCGGCCGACTGGAAGGACAAGCCGGTCATCGCGATCCTGAACACCTGGAGCGACGCCAACCAGTGCCACACGCACTTCAAGCAGCGCGTCGACGACGTCAAGCGCGGGGTGCTGCAGGCCGGCGGCTTCCCGATCGAGCTGCCCGCGATCAGCCTGTCCGAGCCGATCGTCAAGCCGACGACGATGCTGTACCGGAACTTCCTCGCGATGGAGGCCGAGGAGCTGCTGCGCAGCCACCCGGTCGACGGCGCGGTGCTGATGGGCGGCTGCGACAAGACCACGCCCGGGCTGCTGATGGGCGCGTTCTCGATGGGCCTGCCCTGCATCTACCTGCCGGCCGGCCCGATGCTGCGCGGCAACTGGAAGGGCAAGGTGCTCGGCTCCGGCTCGGACGTCTGGAAGTACTGGGACGAGCGCCGCGCGGGCAACATCAGCGCCGAGGACTGGGTCGACGTCGAGGCGGGCATCGCGCGCAGCCACGGCACCTGCATGACGATGGGCACCGCGGCGACGATGATGGGCATCACCGAGGCGCTCGGCCTGTGCCTGCCGGGCTCGTCGGCGATCCCGGCGGCCGACGCCGGGCATCCGCGGATGAGCGCCGAATGCGGCCGCCGGATCGTCGAGATGGTCTGGGAGGACCTGACGCCGGCGCGCGTCCTGTCGCGCGAGAGCTTCCTGAACGCCATCGCCGCGGCGATGGCGATGGGCTGCTCGACCAACGCGATCATCCACGTGGTGGCGATGTCGCGCCGCGCCGGTCACCCGGTCACGCTCGAGGACTTCGACGCGGCGAGCCGCCGCGTGCCGGTGCTCGCGAACATCCGGCCCTCGGGCGAGCGCTACCTGATGGAGGACTTCTACTACGCGGGCGGCATGCCGGGGCTGCTGTCGCGCATCCGCGAGCATCTCGCGCTCGACGCGATGACGGTGGCGGGCCGCACGCTCGGCGAGACGCTCGAGGGCGCCGCGGTGCACGACGACGACGTGATCCGCCCGCTCGACCGGCCGATCTACGCCGAGGGCGCGCTCGCGGTGCTGCGCGGCAACCTCGCGCCCGACGGCGTGGTCATCAAGCCGAGCGCGTGCGCGCCGCGGCTGCTGAAGCACACCGGTCGCGCGATCGTGTTCGACGATTACGCGTCGATGAAGAAGGCGGTCGACGACCCCGACCTCGACGTGACCGCCGACGACATCCTCGTGCTGCGCAACGCCGGCCCGCTCGGCGGCCCCGGCATGCCGGAGTGGGGGATGCTGCCCATCCCCACCAAGCTCGTGAGGCAGGGCGTGCGCGACATGCTGCGGCTGTCGGACGCGCGGATGAGCGGCACCAGCTACGGCGCGTGCATGCTGCACTGCGCGCCCGAGGCCTTCGTCGGCGGTCCGCTCGCGCTGGTGCGCACCGGCGACCGGATCAGCGTCGACGTGCCGGGACGGCGCATCCACCTGGAGGTGAGCGACGCCGAGCTCGCCGCGCGGCGCGCCGCGTGGACGCCCCCGCCGCGGCGCTTCGAGCGCGGCTACGGCTGGGTGTTCTCGAAGCACATCCTGCAGGCCGACCAGGGGTGCGACTTCGACTTCCTCGAGACCTCGTTCGGCGCGCCGGTCGGCGAGCCCGACATCTACTGACCGGAGGCCCGACGTGAATCCCGAGACCCGGCGCAAGCTGACGGGCGTCAGCACCGCGACGCTGTGCACGGCGCTGTTCAAGCGCGGGCTGCGCCACCAGTTCGTGCAGGACGTGCGGCCGCTCAACGCCTCGCTGCCGAACATGGTCGGCCCGGCGTTCACGCTGCGCTACATCCCGGCGCGCGAGGACCTGAACCCGATCACCGTGTTCCAGGACCGGCAGCATCCGCAGCGCCAGGCGGTCGAGCAGTGCCCGCCCGGCGCCGTCATGGTGTTCGACAGCCGCAAGGACGCGCGTGCGGCTTCCGCCGGCTCCATCCTGGTCTCGCGCCTGATGGTGCGCGGCTGCGCCGGCGTCGTCACCGACGGCGGCTTTCGCGACTCGCCCGAGATCGCCGCCATGCCCTTTCCGGCCTACCACCACCGCCCGAGCGCGCCCACCAACCTCACGCTGCACCAGGCGCTGGACATCAACGTGCCCATCGGCTGCGGCGACGTGGCCGTGTTCCCGGGCGACGTGCTGGTGGGCGACCGGGAAGGCGTCACCGTGATTCCGGCGCAGCTGGCTGACGAGATCGCCGCCGAGGCGGTGGAGATGACCGCGTTCGAGGACTTCGTCACCGAGGAAGTGATGAAGGGGCGAAGCATCCTCGGTCTGTACCCGGCGACGGACCCGAAGGCCAAGGACGAGTTCGCCGCCTGGCGCAAGGCCAAGGGGCGCTGAGGAGAACGACATGGACCTCGCGCGCATGCAGGCATTGATCCAGCCGATCTTCCCCGGATTGATGGGCGTGAAGCTGCTGGAGCTGTCGCCCGAGAGCGTCGTGGCCGAGATGGTGGTGCGGCCCGACCTGTGCACGGCCGGCGGCATCCTGCACGGCGGCGCGTACATGGCCTTCGCGGACACGCTCGGCGCCGTGGGCACCGTGGTGAACCTGCCCAAGGGAAAGATGACGACCACCACCGATTCCAGTACCAAGTTCATCGCCGCCGCACGCTCGGGCAGCACCGTCCGCGGCGAATCGGTGGCGCTGCACCGCGGCCGCACCACCATGGTCTGGCAGACCACGATCACCAACGAGGCCGGCAAGCTGTGCGCGGTGGTCACGCAGACCCAGCTGGTGATGGACGAGAAGGCGTGACGAACGGTCGCTGCGTCTCGCGCCGCACGGCGATTGCCGCGGCCGCCGCGATGCTGGCAGGCGCTGCGCGCGCGCACGACGAAGCGGCTCGCTGGTACGTGGCCGCGGAGGCGATGAAGCGGCTCGCCCTCTCCTGGGGTGACCAGCCCTACGGCGCGGTCCTGGTGCGCGATGGGCGCGTCATCGGCGAGGGCCCGAGCCGGGTGGTGCGCAACGCCGACCCCGACGCGCATGCGGAGCGCGAGGCCATCCGCGATGCGCGCACTCGGCTGGGCGTGCAGCGGCTCGAAGGGGCCGTGCTGTATTCGACTTCGCGGCCTTGCAGCCTGTGCGAAGCGGCGGCCGCGCAAGCGGGCGTGAGCCGCATGGTGTACGGCGCCGCGCTCACCGACGGCGGCCCGCCCCTTCTGCGCTGATTCCCGATCGCAGGTCCGCTTCCGGCGAGACGCGGGGCGCATGGGCGCGCGAGCATCGCTGCTCCATCCCTTTCGGAAAACACCATGGCCGCTTCCC
>DASPJX010000106.1:0-7768 GCA_035628395.1 Burkholderiaceae bacterium
GCGCCGCGTCGGCCGCCCCGGCGCCGACGCCCGCGCGCCGCAGCGCCTGCTGGAAGCTGCCCTGCGACGCCGCCCCGAGCTGCGCGCGCAGCTGCGCGAGGCTGCGCGACGCGCCGAGGAAGCGGCCGTGCTCGTCGACCACCCGGAAGCCCATCGACAGGTGCGGCGGCAGCGTCTCGAGCCGGAAGTCGGCGGCGGTCACGCGCACGCCGCCGTGCTCGCGCAGGTCGTCGACCAGCGCGTCGAGCAGCGGCCGCGTGCCGGCCGCCTCGCCGATCCGCTCGACGAAGGCGGCCGCGCGCGCGTCGAGCGGCAGCAGGTGGCGCCGGTGCTTCTGCGGCAGCGACTTGAGCAGCGCCGCGACCTTGTCGGGGAGCATGCCGGGCACCAGCCATTCGGCGCGGACCGCGTCGACCTGGTTCAGCGCGTAGAGCGGCACCTCGATCGTCACGCCGTCGTCGTCGGCCCCCGGCTCGAAGTGGTAGCGCGCCTCGAAGCCGACGCCGCGCATCGCGATGCGGCGCGGGAAGTTCCGGTGGTCGACGCCCTCGGCGTCCTTGCGCATCAGCTGCTCGCGCGAGAGCTTCAGCAGGTCCGGGTTCTCGCGGCTCGCCGCGCGCCACCAGCGCTCGAGCCGCGCGCCGCTGGTGACGTCGGCCGGGACCTGCGCGTCGAACCAGTCGTGCAGGTACTGCTCGTCGACCAGCAGGTCCGGTCGGCGGATCTTCGCCTCGAGCTGCTCGACCTCGGCGACGACCTTGCGGTTGTGCCGGTGGAACGCGCAGTCGGTGTCCCAGTCGCCGGCGACCAGCGCCTCGCGGATCAGCAGCTCGCGCGCGAGCGCGGGGTCGATCGACGCGTAGTGGACGCGCCGCTGCGAGTAGACGACGAGCCCGTAGACGACGCCGCGCTCGAACGCGACGACCTGCCCGGCCGACTTCTCCCAGTGCGGATCGCTCCAGCTGCGCTTCACGAGGTGCGCGCCGACCTGCTCGATCCACGCCGGGTCGATCCGCGCGAGGGTCCGTCCGTAGAGCCGGCCGGTGTCGACCATCTCGGCGGCCATCACCCAGCGCGCGCTGCCCGAGGCCTCGACGCGCGCGCCGGCGCGCGCGGCGTCGCCCGCCTGCTGGCGCGCGCTGCTGCGCTTCGACAGGCCGGAGCCCGGGTGCAGCCAGAACTTGGTCGCGTGGGTGCCGAAGTACCAGGGCTCGTCGGGCGAGCGCGTGCCGAGGTTGCCGAGCAGCCCGGCGAGCAGCGCGCGGTGCAGCGGCTCGTACGCCGCCGGCTCGACGTTCGGCGTCCAGTGCAGCTCGGCGACCGACTCGGCGAGCTGCGCGTGCACGTCGGCCCACTCGCGCAGCTTGCGCACCGACAGGAACTCGCGCTCGAGCCGCGCGGCGAACGCGCGGTTGGACTCGCCCTCGCCCCGGCCCTGCCGGACGTGGTCCCACAGCTTCACGAAGCCGACGAAGTCGGAGCGCGGATCGACGAAGCGCGCGTGCGCCTGGTCGGCCGCCTGCTGGCGATCGGGCGGGCGCTCGCGCGGATCCTGCACCGACAGCGCGGCGGCGACGATCAGCGTCTCGCGCAGGCAGCCGGCCTTGCGCGCGGCGAGCAGCATCCGCGCGATCCGCGGGTCGACCGGCAGCCGCGCGAGCTGCCGCCCGGTCTCGGTGAGCGCGCCCTCGGCGTCGATCGCGTCGAGCTCGCGCAGCAGGTCGTAGCCGTCGGTGATCGCGCGTCGCGGCGGCGGATCGACGAAGGGGAAGGACTCGATGTCGACGAGCTTCAGCGCCTTCATCCGCAGGATCACCGAGGCGAGCGACGAGCGCAGCACCTCGGGGTCGGTGAACGCCGGGCGCTTCAGGTAGTCGGCCTCCTCGTAGAGCCGGATGCAGATGCCGGCGGCCACCCGCCCGCAGCGCCCGGCGCGCTGGTCGGCCGCCGCGCGCGAGACCGGCTCGATCTGCAGCTGCTCGACCTTGCCCCGGTAGCGGTAGCGCTTGACCCGCGCGAGCCCGGTGTCGACGACGTAGCGGATGCCGGGCACGGTGAGCGAGGTCTCGGCGACGTTGGTGGCGAGCACCACGCGCGGCTGCCCCGACGGCGCGAACACCCGCTGCTGGTCGGCCGCCGACAGCCGCGAGAAGAGCGGCAGGATCTCGGCGCTCGCGACCGGCCCCGACGCGCGGGGCCGGCGCGTCCAGGCGCGGCGCAGGTGCTCGGCGGTCTCGCGGATCTCGCGCTCGCCCGGCAGGAACACCAGGATGTCGCCCGGGCCCTCGGCCCAGAGCTCGTCGACCGCGTCCTCGATCGCGGCGGGCAGGTCGGTCTCGTCGTCGTCGTCGCCGCGCGAGGCGCGGCCCCCGGGCCGCGCCGGCCGCTCCGGCCGCGCCGCCGTGGGGTCGGACGCGGTCGCCGCGTCGGACGCGGGCGCGTTCGGGGCCGCCTCCGCCCCCGCGTCGCCCCGCGGCCGCCAGCGGATCTCGACCGGATAGGTCCGCCCGGAGACCTCGATGACCGGCGCGGGCCCGCGCTCGCTCCCGAAGTGGCGCGCGAAGCGCTCGGCGTCGATCGTCGCCGAGGTGATGATCAGCTTCAGGTCGTCGCGCCGCGGCCCCTCGACCAGCTGCTTCAGGTAGCCGAGCAGGAAGTCGATGTTCAGGCTGCGCTCGTGCGCCTCGTCGATGACGATCGTGTCGTACTGGCGCAGCAGCGGGTCCGACAGGCTCTCGGCGAGCAGGATGCCGTCGGTCATCAGCTTGATCCGGGCGGTCTTCGAGACGCGCTCGTTGAAGCGGATCTTGTAGCCGACGTCGGTGCCGAGCGGCGAGCCGAGCTCCTCGGCGATGCGGCGCGCGACGCTGGTCGCGGCGAGCCGGCGGGGCTGGGTGTGGCCGATCAGGCCGCGCGCGCCCCGGCCGGCGGCGATGCAGATCTTCGGGAGCTGGGTGGTCTTGCCCGAGCCGGTCTCGCCGCTGACGATGACCACCGGATGGGCCGAGATCGCGGCGGCGATCTCGTCGCGCCGGCCCGAGACCGGCAGCGCGTCGGGGAACTGGAGCTGCACCGGCAAATTATAATGGGCCGATGTCCTCGCTTCCCGAGCCGTCGCAGTTCGTCGCCTGGCTGCGCGCCGTGGCGCCCTACATCCACGCGTTCCGCGGCAAGACGATGGTCGTCGGCTTCGCCGGCGAGCTGGTCGCCGCAGGCCGGCTGAACGCGCTCGTCCAGGACCTGAGCCTGCTGCACGCGATGGGCATGCGGCTGGTGCTGGTCTACGGCTCGCGACCCCAGGTCGACGAGCAGATGTCGCTGCGCGGCGCGCATTCGCGCTACCACAAGGGGGTGCGGATCACCGACGCGGTCGCGCTCGAGTGCGCGAAGGAGGCCGCCGGCGAGACCCGCCTCGACATCGAGGCCTCGTTCTCCCAGGGGCTGCCGAACACCCCGATGGCCCACGCCGCGGTCCGGGTGGTCTCGGGCAACTTCGTGACCGCGCAGCCGGTCGGCATCGTCGACGGCGTCGACTTCGAGCACACCGGCCTGGTGCGCAAGGTCGACGTGCAGGCGATCCGGCTCGCGCTGACCAGCGGCGCGCTGGTGCTGCTGCCGCCGCTCGGCTTCTCGCCGACCGGCGAGGCCTTCAACCTCGCGATGGAGGACCTGGCCAGCGCCACCGCGGCCGCGCTCGACGCCGACAAGCTGATCTTCGTCACCGAGACCGGCGGCATCGTCGACCGCGACGGCGCGCTGCTGCAGGAGATCACCGAGGGCCGCGCGCGCGAGATCCTCGAGGCGCGCTACCTGTCGGCCGACGCCGCCGACTACCTGCGCTACGCGCTGCGGGCCTGCGACGGCGGCGTGGCCCGCGCGCACATCGTGCCCTTCGCGCTCGACGGCTCGGTGCTGCTCGAGCTGTTCCTGCACGACGGGGTGGGCTCGATGGTCGTCGAGGAGACGCTCGAGGCGCTGCGCGAGGCCACCTTCGAGGACGTCGGCGGCCTGCTCGCGCTGATCCGCCCGCTCGAGGAGGACGGCACGCTGGTCAAGCGCGACCGCGCGCTGATCGAGCGCGAGGTCGCCAACTTCACCGTGATCGAGCACGACGGCGTGATCTTCGGCTGCGCGGCGCTCAACGCGTTCCCGGAGGACGGCATCGGCGAGCTCGCCTGCCTCGCGGTCGACCGCAAGGTCCAGGGCGCGGGCGACGGCGAGCGGCTGCTCAAGCGCATCGAGCAGCGCGCCCGCGCCGCCGGCCTGTCGCGGCTGTTCGTGCTGACGACCCGCACCGCGCACTGGTTCCTCAAGCGCGGCTTCGTCGTCGGCACCGTCGACGACCTGCCGCGCGCGCGCAAGAACCTGTACAACTGGCAGCGGAAATCCCAGGTCCTGCTGAAGACGCTGGGATGATGCCGCCCGACCCCCTCTCGCGCGGGCGGCCCGTGCCGCCCCGCCACCCGAACCCGGAGCCCTCCGAATGACCCGTACCGTCCACTGCGTCAAGCTGCAGCGCGAGGCCGAGGGCCTCGACTTCCCGCCCTATCCCGGCGAGCTCGGCAAGCGGATCTGGGAGAACGTCTCGAAGGAGGCGTGGCAGGGCTGGCTCAAGCACCAGACGATGCTCGTCAACGAGAACCGCCTGAACCTCGCCGACGCCCGCGCGCGCAAGTACCTCGCGCAGCAGATGGAGGCCTGGTTCTTCGGCGGCGGCCAGGTCGACCAGGCCGCGGGCTACGTCCCGCCGCAGTGAGCGGCGGGCGCGCCGCGCGCCCTCACCGGCCGGCCGCGCCCCCCGCGCCGCGGCGCGACAGCACGAGCATCAGCACCGCGCCCGCCGCGAGCACGCCCACGCCGACCCAGGCGGCGTTGACGCCCAGGAAGGTGTTCGAGCCGACGTAGCCGAGGCTCGAGTACAGCATGTACGCGCAGGCCGCGCAGAACACGATCGGCAGCACCGGGAAGAGCGGCACGCGGAACGGCCGCGGCGTGTCGGGCTCGCGCGCGCGCAGCACGAAGAGGCTGAGGCCGGCGAGCAGGAAGAACAGCCAGAACACCGGCGCGGTGTACTCGACCATCGTCGAGAAGCCGCCGCCGGTCGCGATGCCGAGCAGCATCAGCAGCAGCGCGAAGCCGCCCTGCAGCAGCAGCGCGTTGACCGGCGTGCCGCGCTCGTCGGCCCACTCGCCGAGCCGCCCGAGCGCCGCCCAGTCGCGGCCCGCGGCGAAGTTCGAGCGCGCGCCGACGATCATCGTCGCGTTGATCGAGGTCAGCGCGGCGACCGCGACCATCAGCGAGATCAGCACCTCGCCGGTCGTGCCGAAGGTGATCCTCAGCAGGTCGGCCGCGACCGCCTTCGACTTCGCCATCCCGCCGAGCCCGAGGCCGGCGAGGTACGCCCAGTTCGCCGCCAGGTAGAGCAGCGTCACCAGCAGCAGCGAGCCCACCATCACGCGGACCATGTTGCGCTGCCGGTCGCGCAGCTCGGCGCTGATGTACGCGCCCTCGTTCCAGCCGCCGAAGGTCAGCAGCACGAACACCATCGCGAAGCCGAAGGCGGGCAGCGAGAACGCGGCCGCGGGGCCCGCCGGCGCGGCGGCGGCGGCCGGTGCCGAGGCGCCGAGCCCGAGCGTCGCGGCCGCGACGCCCGCGGCGAACACCAGCACCAGCCCGCCGACCTCGAGCACGGTCAGCGCGACCTGCGTCGCCGCGCCCTGCCGCACGCCGCGCACGTTGAGCCAGGTCAGCGCGAGGATCGACCCGGTGCCCCAGAGGGCGGCCGACCACGGGCCGAGCGGCAGCACCTGGGTCATGTAGTCGCCGAAGACGAACGCGAGCAGCGCGATCGAGCCGGTGGTGATCACCGCGAAGCGGCTCCAGGCGAACAGGAACGCCACGTGGCGGCCGAACGCGCGGTGCAGGAAGTGGTAGTCGCCGCCCGCGCTCGGGTAGGCGGTGGCGAGCTCGCAGTAGCACAGCGCCCCGGCGATCGAGACCAGCCCGCCGAGCACCCAGGCGAACAGCATCCAGGCCTCGCTCGGCGAGTTCATCGCCACCAGCGACGGCGCCTTGAAGATGCCGGCGCCGATCACGATGCCGACGACGATGGCGATCGCCTCGCGCGGACCGAGCGTCTCGCGCGGGGTGCCCCGCGGGGTGTCCTGCGTCATCCTGCCTCCTGGAGAAGTCGCCCGCGCCGCCCGCTCGACGGCGCGGCCGCGAGTATGCCTGCTGCCGCGCCGGCCCGCCCCGCGTCGCCGCCCCGCGCGGGGGCGATCGTCGCCGCCGGCGCGACGCGCGCCGACCGGACACCCCGTCCGCGGAACGCCGGCGCGGCGAGGCGCCGGGCGACCGTCCCGCTCAGCGCGTCAGCGTCCGGACGCCGGCCGGATCGGCGACCAGCGCCACGTCGGCGCCGCGGCGGGCGAACAGCCCGACGGTGACGACGCCGGGCCACTGGTTGACCTCGGCCTCGAGCGCGACCGGGTCGTCGATCCGCAGGCCGTGCACGTCGAGGATCGGGTTGCCGTCGTCCGAGACGAAGCCCGCGCGCGGGCGCGCGTCGCCGCCGATCGTCGCGAAGCGACGGGCGACGAGCCCGCTCGCCATCGGGATCACCTCGACCGGCAGCGGGAAGCCTCCGAGCACCGGCACGCACTTGGAGGCGTCGACGATGCAGACGAACCGGTCGGCCGCGGCCGCGACGATCTTCTCGCGGGTCAGCGCGCCGCCGCCGCCCTTGATCATCCGCAGTCCGGCGTCGATCTCGTCGGCACCGTCGACGTAGACCGGGATCGGGCCGGCCTCGTCGATCGAGAGCACCGCGATGCCCTGCTCGCGCAGCAGCGCGCTGCTGCGCTCGGAGCTCGACACCGCGCCGCGCACCCGGTCGCGGATGCGCCCGAGCTCGCGGATGAAGAAGCCGACGGTCGAGCCGCTGCCGACGCCGACGACCGCGCCGTCGACGAGGTGGGCGACGGCTTCGCGCGCCACCGCCTGCTTCAGCTGGTCCTGGTCCATTCCGGGTTCCGGGTGTGGTCCGCGGCGACGCCGCGTCAGACGTAGATCGTGTCGATCGGCCCGTCGTCGGGGCGCGCCGGGCGCGGCGGGCGCAGCAGCGTGACCTCGCCGGTGCCGGTGCCGGTGTCCGCGCCGGGGCCGCTGCGCGCGTGCGGCGGCGTCGGGCCGTCGAAGCGCCGCCACCAGGCGGGCAGCTCGCGCGCGGGCATCGGGTGCCCGTAGAAGTAGCCCTGGATCTCGTCGCAGCCGAGCGCGCGCAGCGAGTCGAGCTGCTCGCGCGTCTCGACGCCCTCGGCGACGGTCGACAGCCCGAGCGCCTGCGCGAGCGCGGTGATCGAGCGCACGACCGCGCGGCTCTGGCCGCTCTCGCCGAGCTTGTCGACGAACGAGCGGTCGATCTTCAGCGTGTCGATCGGCAGCTGCGTCAGGTACGCGAGCGACGAGTAGCCGGTGCCGAAGTCGTCGAGCGCGAGCCGCACGCCGAGCTGCTTCAGCCCCTGCAGGCTGTCGAGCGAGCGCTTGATGTCGCGCATCACGCCGGTCTCGGTCAGCTCGAGCTCGAGCGTCGACGACTCGAGGCCGGTCGACTCGAGCGCGTGGCTCACCGTGCGCGCGAGCTCGGGCTGCTCGAGGTGGCGCGCGTGCACGTTGACCGACACGGTGGTCACCGGCAGCCCGAGGTTGCGCCAGCGGCGCACCTTCTGGAGCGCCTCGGCGACCGCCCACTCGCCGAGCCGGAAGATCA
>DASPJX010000107.1:0-2042 GCA_035628395.1 Burkholderiaceae bacterium
ACGGCAAGAACGGCCTGGCCTGCATCACGAACCTGCGCGACCTGAAGCAGCCGATCGTCCTCAAGCCCCTGCCCGGGCTGCCGGTGATCCGCGACCTGATCGTCGACATGACGCAGTTCTTCAAGCAGTACCACTCGATCAAGCCGTTCCTGATCAACGACATGCCGCCGCCCGAGAAGGAGCGCCTGCAGACGCCGGAGGAGCGCAACGAGCTCGACGGTCTCTACGAGTGCATCCTGTGCGCGTGCTGCTCGACGAGCTGCCCGTCGTTCTGGTGGAACCCGGACAAGTTCGTCGGACCGGCCGGACTGCTGCAGGCGTACCGGTTCATCGCCGACAGCCGCGACCAGGCGACCAACACCCGGCTCGACGACCTCGAGGATCCGTACCGGCTGTTCCGCTGCCACACGATCATGAACTGCGTCGAGGTCTGCCCGAAGGGGCTGAACCCGACGCTGGCGATCGGCAAGATCAAGGACCTGATGGTCCGCCGCGCGGTCTGAGCCGGGGACCGGCGCCGTGCCGATCGCGCCCGACGTCGCCGCCGCCCGCGCCGCGGGCGGCCACCAGGACGATCCCGCCCGTCGCCGCCGGCTGCGCTGGCGCGCGCGGCGCGGACTGCTCGAGAACGACCTGGTGGTCACGCGCTTCCTGGACGCCCACGAGGACGCGCTGTCCGACGCCGACGTGGCCGGGCTGGATCGGCTCCTGGATCTGACCGACAATGAGCTGCTGGACCTGATCCTCGGGCGCGCGGAGCCCGGCGACGACCTCGCCGATCCCGACGCGCTCAGGATCCTGGGCCGGCTGCGCAGCGCCTGAGCCCGATCGCATCCGAACGATCGCGCCATCGAGAACCGCACACACTCTACGCAGACTCCGCTACAGGGCGACCGATGAACTCGAGCAAGAAAGCCACGATGACGTTCTCCGACGGCACGCCGTCGGTCGACTTCCCGATCTACGAGGGGACGGTCGGTCCCGACGTGGTCGACATCCGCAAGCTGTACGCGCAGACGGGCAAGTTCACGTTCGACCCCGGGTTCATGTCGACCGCCGCCTGCGACTCGCGGATCACGTACATCGACGGCGACAAGGGCGAGCTGCTGTACCGCGGCTATCCCATCGAGCAGCTCGCGACGAACTGCGACTACCTCGAGACCTGCTACCTGCTGCTGAACGGCGAGCTGCCGACCCAGGCGCAGCGCGACGACTTCGAGTACCGCGTCACGCACCACACGATGGTGCACGAGCAGATGACGCGCTTCTTCCAGGGCTTCCGCCGCGACGCGCACCCGATGGCGGTGCTCGTCGGCTGCGTCGGCGCGCTGTCCGCGTTCTACCACGACTCGCTCGACATCAACGACGCCGAGCACCGCCACATCTCCGCGATCCGCCTGGTCGCGAAGATGCCGACGCTGGTCGCGATGGCCTACAAGTACTCGGTCGGCCAGCCGTTCATGTACCCGCGCAACGACCTGTCGTACTCGGCGAACTTCATGCGGATGATGTTCGGCACGCCGTGCGAGGAGTACAAGGTCAACGACGTGCTGGTGCGCGCGGTCGACCGCATCCTGATCCTGCACGCCGACCACGAGCAGAACGCCTCGACCTCGACGGTCCGGCTCGCGGGCTCGTCGGGCGCGAACCCGTTCGCGTGCATCGCGGCCGGCATCGCCACGCTGTGGGGCCCGGCGCACGGCGGCGCGAACGAGGCCTGCCTCGAGATGCTCGACGACATCCAGGCCGCCGGCGGCGTCGAGAAGATCGGCGACTTCATCGCGAAGGTGAAGGACAAGAACTCCGGCGTGAAGCTGATGGGCTTCGGCCACCGGGTCTACAAGAACTACGACCCGCGCGCGAAGCTGATGCGCGAGACCTGCTACGAGGTGCTGGGCGAGCTGGGCCTGCAGAACGACCCGTTGTTCGCGCTGTCGATGAAGCTCGAGCAGATCGCGCTCGAGGACGACTACTTCGTCTCGCGCAAGCTGTACCCGAACGTCGGCTTCTACTCGGGCATCGTCCAGAAGGCGCTCGGCATC
>DASPJX010000108.1:0-11051 GCA_035628395.1 Burkholderiaceae bacterium
CGAGCAGGCCGCCGCCCGGCGCCGCCGACTCGAAGGCCCAGCAGTCGTAGCCCGCGCTCATCGAGTCGGAGAAGTTCCCGAGCGACCAGGGGAACGGGAAGATCCGCGCCTCGATCCGCGCGACCTCGGCGAGGTCGGAGCGTCGCATCGGGCGGGCGCGCCAGGCGGGCGTCGCCGGGCGCGGGGTCGGCGACGCGCTCATCGTGCCGCCGCCGCCCGCGCCGCGCGCAGCGCCGCCTGCTCGCCGACGTCGAGCGCGACCTTGTCGCGCAGGTAGACCGGCGCCGCGTCGGCGGCGTCGATCGCGCGTCCCGCCGCCAGGCCGCGTCGCGCGAGCACCGCGACCGCGGCCGCGTCGGGCTGCACCGCCGACGCCGGGCGCGTCGCGTCGACGGCCCGCGCCGCCGCCCATCCGGCGAGCGCGGGGGCGGCGTCGAAGCCGTCGCCCGCGAGCCGCAGCGACGAGGAGGCGCTGCGGCCCGCCCCGCCCGCCGCGAGCGCCTCGAACGCGGCGAGCGCCTCGTCGGGTCCGCCGAGTGCCGTCGGCGCGAGCGGCTCGGGCCAGCCGTCGGCGGCGAGCGCGTCGGCGCGGAAGGCCGCGCGGCAGACCTCGCCCATCCGCAGGTCGAGCGCGACCAGCACGAGCGCGCCGGCCGGCGAACCGCCGTCGGCGAGCGCGCCCTGCAGCGCGAGCGTGCGCATCGAGTCGACCGGCACCAGCGGGCGCGACCAGCCGAACCCCAGCCCCTGCGCGATCCCGCAGGCGATCCGCAGCCCGGTGAACGAGCCGGGGCCCGCGCCGAAGCCGATCGCGTCGACCGCATCGGGCGCGACGTCGAGCTCGTCCAGCACCGACCGGACCATCGCGAGCACGTGCCGCGAGTGGCCCTGCGTCATCGGCTCGGCGCGACGCGCGGTCCCCGCGGGTCCGTCGAGCGCGACCGAGCAGATGCCCGCGGTCGTGTCGATCGCGAGGATGCAGCCGCGCGCGGCGTCGCGCGGATCGGGGGAAGCGGGCATCCGCGGGATTCTAAGGCAGCGCGCGGGCGCGGCCGGACGGACGTTCAGCGCCGGTGCTCGCGCAGCTCCTCGCGCAGCGCGCGGCGCTCCTCGGGGCTCAGCCGTCCGCCGCCCCAGCCGCCCGGATGCCCGGGCGCGTAGCCCGGCGCGCCCTGCGGGCCGTAGCCGCCCCAGCCCGGCGGCGGGCCCCCGTATCCGGGCGGCGGACCGCCGTAGCCGGGCGCGCCGTACGGGCCGGGGCTGGGCGGGATCCGGTACCCGGGGGGCGGCGGCTCGGGGTGACGCCGGCCGGGCGGCGGGTAGTAGGCCGGGGGCGATCCGGACCAGCCGGGCCCGCCGCCCTGCGCGCGCGGCGCGCCGTATCCGGGAGGCGGACCGTAGGCGGGCGGCGCATACCCGGGCGCCGCGTAGCCGGGCGGCGGGCCCGGCGGCACGTGGACCGGCGGGCCGTAGCCCCGTGCCCCGTCCCAGCCGCGTCCGTCGCCCCGGCCGCGGCCCTCGCCGTGCCAGCCGCGGCCGTCGTCGCCCCGGCGGCCGCTCTCCGCGCGCCAGCGCTCGCGCTCGGCCTCGAGCTGCTGACGCAGCTCCTGCCGACGCTGCCGCCGGTCGTCGTCGTCGCCGCGCGCGTGCACGGTCGTCGCGGCGAGCAGCAGGCACGCGGCGATCGGCAGCAGCAGCGACGGACGGGACGGGCGGACCACGGCGACCTCCGGAGGGGACGGTCCGATTCTAGTCGCCGGGCCCGCGGCGTCCGGCCCGCGGCACGGTAATCGCCGTAACGGCGGGTAACCGGCGGCGGGCGGGGGTCGTGGCCCGCGGGCCCGGCAGTATCATCGAACCGGATGCACTCACCGCCCCGCCGATGACGCCCGCCCCGAAGCGACTGCTGGTCGTCGACGACGACCCGAAGCTGCGCGACCTGCTGCACCGCTACCTGACGTCGCAGCAGTTCGAGGTGGCGCTCGCCGCCGACGGCGCCGCGATGAACCGCCTGCTGCAGCGCGAGCCCTGGGACCTGATCGTCCTCGACCTGATGCTGCCCGGCGAGGACGGGCTGTCGATCGTGCGGCGGCTGCGCGGCGCGAACGACCGCACGCCGGTCATCATGCTGACGGCCAAGGGCGACGACATCGACCGGATCGTCGGCCTCGAGATGGGCGCGGACGACTACGTCGGCAAGCCCTTCAACCCGCGCGAGCTGCTCGCGCGGATCAACGCGGTGCTGCGCCGCCAGCCTCCGCGCGACGCCCCCGGCGCACCGGCCGCCGACATCGGCGAGGTGCGCTTCGGCCCGTTCGTCTTCGATCCGGCGCTGCGCACGCTGACACGCGACGGACAGCCGGTGCCGCTCACCAGCGGCGAGTTCTCGGTGCTGAAGGTGTTCGCGCGCCACCCCCGGATGCCGCTGTCGCGCGAGAAGCTGATGGTGCTCGCGCGGGGCCGCGAGTACGGCCAGTTCGACCGCAGCCTCGACGTGCAGGTCTCGCGGCTGCGCAAGCTGATCGAGCCCGATCCGGCCAACCCGCGCTTCATCCAGACGGTCTGGGGCGTGGGCTACGTGTTCGTGCCCGACTGAGCGGTGGCGGCGCCGGTCCGGATCTCGCTCTTCTGGCGCACGTTCGCGCTGATCGCGCTCGTCGTCGCCACCAGCCTCTTCGCGTGGCTGCAGCTGTTCCGCGCGGCCGAGGTCCAGCCGCGCGCCGAGCGCTTCGCGTGGGAGATCGCCTCGGTGGTCAACCTGACGCGCGCGGCGCTGCTCAGCACCTTCGGCGAGCGCCGGCTCGAGCTGCTCTCGGATCTCGCCCGCGAGGAAGGCATCGCGGTGCTGCCCGCCGAGCCGCAGGACCGCGCGTCGCCGTGGCCCGACGCCCGCTTCGGCGAGCCGCTGGAGGCGAAGCTGCGCGAGCTGCTCGGCGCGCGCACGCGGCTCGCCGGCGCGGTCGACGACGAGGACGGCCTGTGGATCGGCTTCGACATCGACGGCGATCCGTACTGGATGCGGCTGGATCCGGCGCGGCTCGCGCGCACCGCGAACCGCAACTGGCTCGGCTGGTCCGGCATCGCGCTCGCGCTCGCGATGGTCGGCGCGCTGCTGATCAGCCGCGTGGTCAACCGGCCCCTCGCCGATCTCGCGCGGGCGATGGACCGGCTGTCGCGCGGCGAGCCGCCGACGCGGCTGCGCGAGGACGCGCCGACCGAGCTCGCGGACGTGAACCGGCGGTTCAACCGGATGGCGGACGACCTCGTCGCGCTCGAGCAGGATCGCGCCGAGGCGCTCGCCGGCATCTCGCACGACATCCGCACTCCCCTCACGCGGCTGCGGATGGAGATCGAGATGTCGCCGGTGGACGCCGGCACGCGCGACTCGATGGCCGAGGAGATCGACCGGATCGACGCGATCGTCCGGCAGTTCGTCGAGTTCGCCCGACCCGGCGGCACCGAGCCCGCGACCGAGGTCGACGTCGCGCGCGCCGTCGGCTCGGTGCTCGACGGCTTCCGCAACGGACCCGACGCGGCGTCGATCGAGCTGCGCGTCGACGTGCCGGCGGGCCTCGCCTGGCGCGGCGCCCCCACGGCGCTCGAGCGGATCGTCGCGAACCTCGTCGAGAACGCGCGCCGCTACGGCGCCGGGCCCGACGGCGTCGCCCGCATCGAAGTCGCCGCGCGCCGCGACGGGCGCGGCCTCGAGCTCTCGGTGCGCGACCGCGGCCCCGGCGTGCCGGCCGGCGAGCTCGAGCGGCTGACGCGGCCGTTCACCCGGCTCGACTCGGAGCGCAACCGGCACGGCGGCTCCGGGCTCGGGCTCGCGATCGTCGCGCGCCTCGCGAGGCGCCACGCCGGCGGGCTCGCGCTGTCGCTGCCGCCCGACGGCGGGCTGCTCGCGCGGGTCCGGCTCGCCGACGGCTGAGCGGCGGCGCCGTCCCCGGAACGGGCGCGGCGAGCCGGTGCGCGCCGTCGGTTGGCACGCCCCCGAGCCGCTCGTAGAATCGTCCGGTCCCGTGCACCGGACGGCCGGATCCGTTCCCCCGCCTTCGCCGAGAACCAGGAGACCACGATGCCGACGCTGAAAGGCACCAAGACGCACGACAACCTGAAGGCCGCCTTCGCGGGCGAGAGCCAGGCCAACCGGCGCTACCTCTACTTCGCGAACAAGGCCGACGTCGAGGGCCATCCGGAGGTCGCCGCGCTCTTCCGCTCGACCGCCGAGGGCGAGACCGGCCACGCGCACGGCCACCTCGACTACCTGGCCGAGGTCGGCGACCCGGCGACCGACCTGCCGATCGGCCCGTCGTCCGCCAACCTGAAGGCCGCGGTCGCCGGCGAGACGCACGAGTACACCGACATGTATCCGGGCATGGCGAAGACCGCCCGCGACGAGGGCTTCGACGAGATCGCCGACTGGTTCGAGACGCTGGCCAAGGCCGAGCGCTCGCACGCGAACAAGTTCGCGAAGGCCCTCGAGACGCTCGACTGACCCGATCCGGCGCGCGGCCCTCCACGGGCCGGCGCGACTCGCGAGGGGGAGCCGAGGGCTCCCCTTTTCGCTGGCGCCCTCCACCCCTGCCGACCGGAACCGCCATGAACGCACGCGAAGGCTCGCTCGAAGCGCCCATCCGCCATCCGATCGACTGGAGGAACCCGGAGTATCTCGACGAGTCGTCGGCGCTGCGCGAGATGGAGCGGGTGTTCGACGTCTGCCACGGCTGCCGCCGCTGCGTGAGCCTGTGCAACGCCTTCCCGACGCTGTTCGACCTCGTCGACTCGACCCTCGAGGGCGAGGTCGAGGGCGTCGACAAGGCGGACTACTGGAAGGTCGTCGACCAGTGCTACCTGTGCGACGTCTGCTACATGACGAAGTGCCCGTACGTGCCGCCGCACCCGTGGAACCTGGACTTTCCGCACCTGATGCTGCGCGGCAAGGCGATCCGGTTCCGTGCCGGCACCTCGACCCGGCTGCGCGACACCGCGCTCGCCTCCACCGATCGCAACGGCCGGCTCGCCGGCATCCCGGTGGTGGTGAAGGCGGTCAACCAGCTGACCCGCTCCGAGGGCTTCCGCAAGGCGCTCGAGGCCCGGCTGGGGGTGCACCGCGACGCGTGGCTGCCCGACTTCGCGGCGAAGCCGTTCCGCCGCCACGCCGCCGCCGCGGGCCCGCATCCGGTGCGCGACGGCGAGCGCACGCCCGGCAAGGTCGCGATCTTCTCGACCTGTTACGTCAACTACAACGAGCCCGGCATCGGCCACGACCTCGTCCGGGTCCTCGAGCACAACCGGATCCCGCACGTGCTGGTCGAGAAGGAGGCCTGCTGCGGCATGCCGCGGCTCGAGCTCGGCGACCTGGAGGGCGTCGCGTCGCTGAAGGCCCGCAACGTCCCGACGCTCGCCGCGCTCGCGCGGGCCGGCTACGCGATCCTCGCGCCGATCCCGTCCTGCGGCCTGATGTTCAAGCAGGAGATCCCGCTGATGTTCCCCGACGACGCCGACGTCGCGGCGGTGCGCGACGCGATGTTCGATCCGTTCGAGTACCTGGTCGCCCGCCACAAGGACGGGCTGCTGTCGACCGCGTTCGCGACCGGCCTCGGCAAGGTGTCCTACCACGTCGCCTGCCACCTGCGCGTGCAGAACGTCGGCCAGAAGACCCGCGAGCTGCTGGCCATGGTGCCGGGCACCTCGGTGCACGTCGTCGAGCGCTGCTCCGGCCACGCCGGCACCTGGGGCGTGAAGAAGGAGTACCACGAGGTCGCGATGCGGATCGGCCGCCCGGTGTTCAGGCGGATGGGCGAGCATCCGTCGGGCGGCGAGCCGGACCGGGTCGCGTCGGACTGCCCGCTCGCCGGCCATCACATCGCGCAGGGCATGCAGGGCAAGGCCGACGGCCGGCTCGCGCATCCGATCTCCCTGCTGCGGGCCGCCTACGGCCTGCCCGACTGAGCCGGTCGGCCGCGCCCGCGCACGCACCGGACAGGAGAGGCCCGTGCCCCGGATCACCCGCGACTCGCTGATGACGCTCGAGGCGTACCACAGGGCGCGCCCCGAGTTCCGCCGGCGCGTGATCGCCCACAAGAAGCGCCGCACGGTGCCGCTGGGCGATCACGTGACGCTGCTGTTCGAGGACGAGCTCACCGTGCGCTACCAGGTGCAGGAGATGCTGCGGATCGAGCGGATCTTCGAGGAGGACGGCATCCTGCACGAGCTCGAGTCGTACAACCCGCTGGTCCCGGACGGCCGCAACCTGAAGGCGACGATGCTGATCGAGTACGAGGAGCCGTCGGTGCGCCGCGCCGCGCTCGGCCGGCTGAAGGGCATCGAGGACCGCGTGTGGATCCAGGTGGAGGGATCGGCACGGGTCCGGGCGATCGCCGACGAGGACCTCGAGCGCGAGAACGAGGAGAAGACCTCGGCGGTGCACTTCCTGCGCTGGGAGCTGACCGACGGGATGGCCGCGGCGCTCGTGCGCGGCGCGGCGCTGTCGATCGGCGTCGACCATCCGAACTACGCGGCCGTCGTCTCGCCGCTGCCGGCGGACACCCGCGCCGCGCTCGTCGCCGACCTCGCCTGACGCGGGGGGCCGCGGTCCGCGCCGCGGCGTGCGGCTCAGCGCGCCGCGACCAGCAGCACCGTCGCGTGCGCCTCGATCCCCTCGCCGCGCCCCGCGAAGCCGAGCCGCTCGGCGGTCTTCGCCTTCACGTTGACGCGCGCCGCGGGCACGCCTAGGTCGGCCGCGATCGCCTCGACCATCGCCGGGATGTGCGGCGCGAGCTTCGGCGCCTGCGCGACCACCGTGGCGTCGACGTTGCCGGGGGCCCAGCCGGCGGCGCGCACGCGCGCGAGCGCCTCGCGCAGCAGCGCGCGGCTGTCGGCGCCGGCGAAGCGCGGATCGGTGTCCGGGAAGTGCCGGCCGATGTCGCCGAGCGCGGCGGCGCCCAGCAGCGCGTCGGTGATCGCGTGCAGCAGCACGTCGGCGTCGGAGTGCCCGAGCAGGCCCTGCGGCGAGGGCAGCACGACTCCGCCGATCACCAGCGGGCGGCCCGGCACGAGCGCGTGCACGTCCCAGCCCTGCCCGATCCGGATCGCCGGCGCGTCGCCGAGCGCCGCGCGCATCGCGAGGAGGTCGTCCATCGTCGTCACCTTGAAGTTGCGCCGCCCGCCGTCGACGAGCGCCGGGGAATGCCCGCTCGCCTCCATCGCCGACGCCTCGTCGGTCACGTCGCGGTGCCGCTCGAGCGCCGCCCGCAGCCGACCGAGCGGGAAGACCTGCGGCGTCTGGGCGATCCAGAGCGGATCGCGCGGCACGGTCTCGACCGCGCGCCCGGCGAGCCCGCGCTTGACCGTGTCGGCCATCGGCAACGCGAGCAGCGCGCCGGAGCGCTCGTGCCCGAGCGCGGCGAGCAGCCGCTCGAGCGCGGCGCGCTCGACGCCGGGGCGCGCCGCGTCGTGCACCCACACCCAGTCGTCGGGGCCGGCGAGGCCGCGCGCCTCGAGCTCGCGCAGCCCGCCGAGCACGCTCGCGCGCCGTGTGTCCCCGCCCGCGGGGGCGACGATCGCGCGCGGGTCGGCGAGACCGGGCAGCGCGGCCGCGGCCTCGTCCCCCGGCGCGACGACGACCATCACCGCGGCGATCCACGGACAGTCGAGCAGCGCGGCGACGCTGCGCTCGAGCACGGTGGCCCCGCCCAGCGGCAGGTACTGCTTCGGCCGATCGGCCCCGAGCCGGGCGCCGGTGCCGGCCGCCGGGACCAGGGCGACGTGGCGGACGGCGGGGCGCGGCTCGGCGTCGGTCATGGAAGCGGGGTCGTTCGCGAAAGCTAGAATCATACGTTTTCGGACCGCCGGCCCGGGTCGGCCCGCCCACGCTTGAACTCCGCCCTCCTCGACGCACCCGTCCACCTGCCGGACGCCGCCGCCGGCATTCCCGAGCCCGGCCCCGGCGCGGTCAGCGCGCTGCCGCCGACGCACGGCTCGGGCGACGCGCTGCTGCTGGCCGCCCTCGCGTCGCGCCACGCGGCGCAGTCGCGCCTGCTGGTCGCCGTCACCGCCTCGGCGCTCGACGCCGCGCGGCTGGCCGACGAGGCGCGCTGGTTCGCGCCCGAGCTGCGGGTGCGCACGCTCGCCGACTGGGAGACGCTGCCCTACGACCAGTTCTCGCCGCACCAGGACCTGGTGTCGGACCGGCTCGCGACGCTCTACGAGCTGCAGAGCCGGCGCGTCGACCTGCTCGTGGTCGCCGCGACCACCGCGCTGCACCGGCTCGCGCCGCCGGCCTTCGTGGCGGCCCACACGTTCTCCTTCCGCAAGGGCCAGCGCCTCGACGAGGCCGGCCTGCGGAGCCAGCTGACCCTCGCCGGCTACGAGCACGTGTCGCAGGTCGTGCGTCCCGGCGAGTACTGCGTGCGGGGCGGGCTGATCGACCTCTTCCCGATGGGCTCGACGCTGCCCTACCGCCTCGACCTGTTCGGCGACGAGGTCGAGTCGATCCGCGCGTTCGACCCGGACACCCAGCGCAGCCTGTACCCGACCGAGACCGTGCGGATCCTGCCGGGCCGCGAGTTCCCGATGGACGAGGCCTCGCGCACCGCGTTCCGCGGCCGCTGGCGCGAGCGCTTCGAGGGCGACCCGTCGAAGGCCGGCCCGTACCGCGACGTCGGCAACGGCATCGCGAGCGCGGGCATCGAGTACTGGCTGCCGCTGTTCTTCGAGTCGACCGCGACGCTGTTCGACTACCTGCCCGAGGACGCGCTGCTGCTCACGCACGGCGACGTCGAGACGGCCGGCCGCCGCTTCGCCGACGAGACCGCGCAGCGCTGGAAGTTCCTCGCGCACGACACGCAGCGCCCGCTGCTGCGGCCCGACGAGCTGTTCCTCGGCGTCGAGCCGTTCTTCGTCGCGGCGCGCGGCTTCGGCCGCTACGCGCTGCGCGAGCCGCGCAGCGCGCTCGCGCTCGACGACGCGCCTCCCGCCTCCGTCACGCCCGACGACGAGGTCGCCGCCCGCGGCCCGCGCGCGCCGCACTCCGCCGGGCTGCCGCCGCTCGGCGTCGAGCGCCGGACCGACGCCCCGCTCGGGCGGCTCGCCGCCTGGCTCGACTCGACCGACGCGCGCGTGCTGATCGTCGCCGAGTCGGCGGGCCGTCGCGAGACGCTCGCCCAGCTGTTCGCCGAGCACGGCATCGACCTGCCCCAGGTCGACGGCTGGGCGGCGTTCGCCGGTGCGCCGATCGCGCGCGCGCTGGGCGTCGGGCCGGTCGCCGAGGGCTTCCTGCGCTCGGGCGATCCGCGGCTCGCGGTCGTCACCGAGACCGAACTCTTCGCCGGCGGCGCGCGCCGCCGGCGCGGCCGGCGCCAGGAGGCGACCACCGACGTCGACGCGATCATCCGCGACCTGTCGGAGCTGTCGATCGGCGATCCGGTGGTGCACGCGCAGCACGGCATCGGACGCTACAAGGGCCTGGTCGAGCTCGACCTCGGGGACGGGCCGACCGAGTTCCTGCACCTGACGTACGCGAACGACGCGACGCTGTACGTGCCGGTGTCGCAGCTGCACCTGATCGGCCGGTACTCGGGCGCCTCGCCCGAGGAGGCGCCGCTGCACGGGCTCGGCAGCGGCCAGTGGGAGAAGGCCAAGCAGCGCGCCGCGAAGCGCGCGCACGACACGGCCGCCGAGCTGCTGAACATCTACGCGCGCCGCGCCGCGCGCCAGGGCCACGCGTTCGGCTTCGACGCGAACGACTACGCCGCCTTCTCCGAGGGCTTCGGCTTCGACGAGACGCCCGACCAGCTCGCCGCGATCCACGCGGTCGTGCAGGACCTGACCGCGGGCAGGCCGATGGACCGGCTGATCTGCGGCGACGTCGGCTTCGGCAAGACCGAGGTCGCGCTGCGCGCGGCCTTCGTCGCCGCGGCCGACGGCAAGCAGGTGGTGATCCTGTGCCCGACCACGCTGCTCGCCGAGCAGCACTTCGAGACCTTCAAGGACCGCTTCTCCAACTGGCCGTTCCGGCTCGCCGAGCTCTCGCGCTTCCGCAGCGGCAAGGAGGTGCGGGCGGCGCTCGACGGGCTGGCCGACGGCACGATCGACATCGTGATCGGCACGCACAAGCTGCTCGGCAAGGAGGTGCGGTTCAAGCGGCTGGGCCTCGTGATCATCGACGAGGAGCACCGCTTCGGCGTGCGCCAGAAGGAGTCTCTGAAGGCGCTGCGCGCCGAGGTCGACGTGCTGACGCTGACCGCCACGCCGATCCCGCGCACGCTCGCGATGAGCCTGGAGGGCATCCGCGACTTCTCGGTGATCGCGACCGCGCCGCAGAAGCGGCTCGCGATCAAGACCTTCGTGCGCCGCGAGTCCGACTCGACGATCCGCGAGGCGCTGCTGCGCGAGCTGCGCCGCGGCGGGCAGGCGTACTTCCTCCACAACGAGGTGGAGACGATCGAGAACCGGCGCCGGATGCTCGAGACGCTGGTGCCCGAGGCGCGCGTCGTCGTCGCGCACGGCCAGATGCACGAGCGCGAGCTCGAGCGCGTGATGCGCGAGTTCCACGCGCAGCGCGCGAACGTGCTGCTGTGCACGACGATCATCGAGACCGGCATCGACGTGCCGACCGCGAACACGATCGTCATGCACCGCGCCGACCGCTTCGGCCTCGCGCAGCTGCACCAGCTGCGCGGTCGCGTCGGCCGCTCGCACCACCAGGCCTACGCGTACCTGCTGATCCCCGACGAGGGGGCGATCACGAAGGACGCGACCAAGCGGCTCGACGCGATCCAGGCGATGGAGGAGCTCGGCAGCGGCTTCTTCCTCGCGATGCACGACCTCGAGATCCGCGGCGCCGGCGAGGTGCTCGGCGACTCGCAGTCGGGCGACATGCAGGAGGTCGGCTTCGGCCTGTACTCGGACATGCTGAACCAGGCGGTGCGCGCGCTGAAGGCCGGTCGCGAGCCCGACCTGTCGGCGCCGCTCGAGGCGGTGACCGAGATCAACCTGCACGTGCCGGCGCTGCTGCCCGCCGACTACTGCGGCGACGTGCACGAGCGCCT
>DASPJX010000109.1:0-33555 GCA_035628395.1 Burkholderiaceae bacterium
TCTTCGCGCAGCGCGAGTTCCCTGCGGCGCGCTACGGCGAGGTGGTCGCGCGCATCTGGTCGATCGGGCAGCTCACCTTCGCGTTCGGGCCGATGGGCGCCGGCGCGCTGCTCGCCGCCGCGGGCGGGCCCGCGCCGACGATCGCCGCGTGCCTCGCGTGCCAGCTCGCGGGCGCGGCGCTGTGCGCGGGCGGGCGGGCGCCGAGCACGACGGCACGGACATGACGCGCCGTCGCGACCGCGCGCCGGCGCGATCCGGCGCCCGGCCCGGCCGCTAGTCCACCCCTCGACCCCCGCGCGCCGCCTCGAAGAAGTCGACGATCCGCTCGATCTGCCCGCGCATCATCTCGCGGCCCGGCACCGCGCGGGCGCCGCAGGCGCGGGCGAGCTCGAGCAGCGGCGTGCGCTCCGGATCGACGACCGCGTCGAGCACCGCGAGCCGCGCGGGCAGCCGCTCGACGGCGAGCGGACGGCGCGGATCGCCGAGCATGCCGACCGGCGTCGCGTTGACGAGCACGTCGACGTCCTCGAGCGCAGCGGCCGCCGCGACCGGATCGTCCTGCAGCGCCGGGCCGGCCGCGACGTCGAGCGCCGGCGCGATACGCCGCGCGAGATCGACGGCACGCGCCGCGCGCGTCGCGTCGGCCTCGTGGATCCGCAGGCGGCGCGGTCCCTCGGTGGCGACCGCGACGGCGATCGCCGCGCCCGCGCCGCCCGCCCCCAGCAGCAGCACCGAGCGGCCCGCGAGCGGGGCGCCCGCGCGCCGCAGGCCCTCGACGCAGCCCTGTCCGTCGAAGGCCTCGCCGCGCCAGCGGCCGTCGGCGCCGCGGGCCAGCGCGTTCAGCGCCCCCACGGTCGCGGCCTGCGGACCGAGCTCGTCGGCGAGGGCGAGCGCGGCCGCCTTGAACGGGATCGTGAAGATCAGCCCGTCGAGGTTGCCGACGCGCATCAGTCGAGGCAGCGCGTCGTCGAAGTCGGCCGCGCGCACGTGCAGCGGCACGAGCACCGCGTTCGCGCCGCGGCGGCGCAGCGACCAGGTGACCATCTGCGGCGAGCGCACCTGCTCGATCGGATCGCCGACGATCGCGTACATCCGGGTGCGTCCGTCGATCCAGGGCACCTCGTCGGGGGCGTGGGCGTCCATGCGGGCTCCGGGGGCCGGACGATGCCGGATCGTCGCGTGCGCCGGACGCGCGGGGCGTCCGGCGCGACCGTGCGAGTCAGCCCTTCTTCAGCCGCTCGTTCTGCGGGAACATCGCGCGCCGCGCCTCGTCGTCCATCTCGGTCTTGAACGCGTGGCGCTTGCGCAGCGCCTCGACGCGCTGCGCGGCCGGGCGCGCGCCGATCTCGTCGAGCAGGCGCTTGACGTTCGGATAGCGCGTCCACGGGTCCTCGAGGCCGAGCACGTGCGGCACGAGCCGCGCCCAGCCCCAGAACGCCATGTCGCAGATGCCGTACTCGCCGCCGGCGATCCAGCGGTTCGCGGCGAGGCGGTCGTCGAGGATCTTCCAGTGGCGGTGCGCCTCGAAGTCGTAGCGGTTCAGCGCGTACTCCTTCGGCTCGGGCGCCGCGTGGCGGAAGTGCACCGACTGGCCCGAGTACGGGCCGATGCCGCTCGCGATGAACATCAGCCACGCGAGCGTCTCGGCGCGCGCCGGCGAGCGGACGTCGGCGGCGACGAAGCGGCCGTGCTTGTCGGCGAGCCACAGCAGGATCGCGTTGCTGTCGAAGACGACGACGCCGTCGTCCTCGATCGCCGGGACCTTCGCGTTCGGGTTGATCGCGAGGAACGACGCGGCGTGCTGCTCGCCCCGGCGGGTGTCGACCGGGATCGCCTCGTACGGCAGGCCCAGCTCCTCGAGCAGCAGCGCCACCTTCATCGGATTGGGCGCGAGGTTGTACCAGAACTTCAGCATCGTGTCGGGTCCTCTCGGGAAGGTCGGTGCGGCGCGCCGCGGCGCCGGGGTGCGCAGTGTGGCACGGCGGGCGGGGCGTCCGGGCCCGCGAGCGCGCTCCGGCGCGCCCGGCTCAGGCCGCGGGCGGGATCGGCTTCAGCGGCCCGTCGAAGCGCTCCTTCATCGGCGGGGCGGCGAGCGGCGGGAACTCGATCGGCTCGAACGGCACCTCGACGTCGGGCACGCGGTCGAGCAGGTCGCGGATCAGCGTGAGCCGGCCGCGGCGCTGGTCGCCGAAGTCGACGAGCGTCCACGGCGCGTGCGCCGTGTGCGTCGCCTCGAGCATCGCGTCGCGCGCGCGACCGTACTCGGCGTACTTCGCGCGCGCCTGCAGGTCGATCGGCGAGAGCTTCCAGCGCTTGAGCGGATCCTCGAGCCGCTCGCGCAGCCGCTCCTCCTGCTGCGCCTGGTCGACCGCGAGCCAGTACTTGAGCAGCAGGATGCCGTCGTCGACGAGCAGCTTCTCGAACACCGGCGCCTGCTCGAGGAAGCGCCGGTACTCGTCGTCGGTGCACCAGCCCATCACGCGCTCCACGCCGGCGCGGTTGTACCAGCTGCGGTCGAACAGCACGAGCTCGCCGGCCGACGGCAGGTGGGCCGCGTAACGCTGGAAGTACCACTGGGTGCGCTCGGCCTCGCTCGGCTTGGACAGCGCGACGACGCGGCACTGGCGCGGGCTCAGCACGTCGGCGATCGCGCGGATCGCGCCGCCCTTGCCGGCGGTGTCGCGGCCCTCGAAGACGACGACCATCCGCCGTCCGGTGTGGCGCAGCCATCGCGCGAGGCGGTCGAGCTCGACCTCCAGCGGCTCGAGGGCCGCCTCGTACGCCTTGCGCGACATCGACTCGCGTTCCTGCGCGCCGTCGTCCTTCTTCGACTTGCCGCCGCCCATCGTCGTGCCCCCGATCGTCGAGACGCGCCGATGCTCGCACGCGGGCGACGGCCGTGTCGACGCGCGGACGCCGCGCCGGAAGCGGAACCGGGCCGCGGGGCGGATGTGGCATCCTCGACGGCTCCCCGCCGATCCGCACCCGTCCTCCCCACATGGCGAACTTCTCCGACATCGCGTCGCGCCCGGCCGCGACGTCCCCCGACGGCCGCGCCGAGTTCGCGGCCGAGATCGAGGCCGGCTGGCTGCAGGGCCGCGTGGCCTTCGGCGGCCTGCAGGGCGCGCTCGGCGCGATCGCGATGCGCGCGGCCGTCGGCGACGCGCCGATGCTGCGCGCGCTGCAGGCGACCTTCGTCGGCGCGGTGCAGCCGGGCCCGGCGCGCGCGATCGCGAGCGTCGTGCGGCGCGGCCGCGCGGTCGTGCACGCGCAGTGCACGCTGTGGTCCGGCGACGCGCCCGCGGCGCTCTTCGTCGGGCTGTACGGCGCGGCGCGCGCCTCGAAGGTCCGCGTCGACATGCCGAGCCCCGAGGGCCTGCAGGGGCCCGACGCGCTGCGCGAGACGCCGTACATGCCCGACCGGATGCCCGGCTTCCTGCAGCACTACGCGCAGCGCTGGGCCGGCGGCGCGCCGCCGTACTCCGGCCGGCCCTACCGGCCCGCGAGCCTGTGGACGCGGCTGCGCGAGGCCGCGCCCGCGACCGGCGAGCCGCCCGCCGCGCTCGCGACGCCCGCCGTGCGCGAGGCCAACCTCGTCGCGGTCGCCGACCTGCCGCCGTCGCCCGCGCTGTCGATGCTCGAGTCGCGCGCGCCCGGCGCGTCGCTCACCTGGCTGCTCGAGTTCGTCGAGGACCCGCGCACCGTCGACCCCGCCGCCTGGACGCTGCTGCACACCGAGACGCGGCACGCCGCCGACGGCTACACGAGCCAGACCGCCCGGCTCTGGGACGCGGCCGGCCGCCCGCTGGCGGTCAGCCACCAGACGACGGCGATCTTCGACTGACCGCCCGCCCGCGCCGACGGGGAGGACCGCGATGACCGACCGCCCGCTCGCATGGCGCTGCCACCGCCTCGCCGACGACCTGTCGGGGCTCTCGCTCGACCCGCTCGACCCGGCCCCGCCGGCGCCCGGGCAGGTCGCGCTGCGCGTGCGGGCCGCGGCGCTCAACTTCCCCGACCTGCTGATGACCCGCGGCGGCTACCAGTACGCGCCGCCGCTGCCGTTCGTGCCCGGGATGGAGGGCGCCGGCGTCGTCGAGGCGCTCGGCGAGGGCGTCGAGGGCTGGCGCGTCGGCGACGCCGCCTGCTTCCAGGGCTACACCGGCGCGCTCGCGCAGCGCGCGCTCGTGCCGGCGTCGTCGCTGTCGCCGGTGCCGCCCGGATTCGACTGGCCCGAGGCCGCGGCCTGGCAGGTCGGCGCGCTGACCGCGTACGTCGCGGTCGTCGTGCGCGGCGCGCTGCGGGCCGGCGAGACGCTGCTCGTGCACGGCGCGACCGGCGGCATGGGCGCCGCCGCCGTGCGGCTGGGCGCGCGGCTCGGCGCGACCGTGATCGCCACCGGCAGCGACCCGGCGCGGCTCGAGCTGCTGCGCCCGCTCGGGGCGACCCACCTCGTGGGCTCGCGCGGCGACTTCCCGGGCGAGGTGAAGGCGCTGACCGGCGGGCGCGGCGCCGACGTGATCTACGACCCGGTCGGCGGCGACGTGTTCGACCGCTCGACGAAGTGCATCGCGTTCGGCGGCCGGCTGCTCGTCGTCGGCTTCGCGGCCGGACGCCGGCCGACCCTGGCCGCCAACCACGTGCTGATCAAGGGCTACTCGGTCGTCGGCGTGCGGGCCGGCGAGTGGCTGCGGCAGCGGCCCGCCGACGCGCCGGGCATCCGCGCCGAGATCGCGCGGCTCGCCGCCGACGGCACGTTCCGTCCGCTGGTGGGCGCGCGCTTCCCGTTCGATCGCGCGCCCGACGCGCTGCGCGCGATGGAGCGGCGCGAGGCGCCGGGCAAGATCCTCGTCGACATGGTCGGCTGAGCGCAGGTCGCTCATCCGGTCGGGCAGGCGGCGGCGGGCGGCGACGGACGGCGCCGCGCGGGCGCGATCGCGCCCCCGATCGGTGCACGGCGGCCGTCCGGCGCCGCGCGGTCGGCGCCTGCGCCACGCTCGGCGGCCGCCGGCGCTCGCCGGAGGGCCGTCCGACGGCCCCGGCTCCGGCGCCGGAGGCCGCCGCCGATACTCGGAGGGCGTCCTCTTCCAAGAACGATGAGCCCTCCTCGACTCCTCTCGCGCTGGCTCGGCCGGCTCCGCGTGAGCCGCAAGCTCATGCTGATCTACCTGCTCGACCTCACCGCCGTCATCTTCGTGTCGGCGATCCTGGTCGAGGAGAAGTACCTGGCCATCGACTTCGCCCGCAAGGAGCTGCAGGGGCAGCGCTACCTGCCGCCGGTGCGCGAGGCGCTGACGGCGCTGGTGCGGCCGGCGCCCGGCGCGCCGCTCGATCGCGAGGCGCTCGGGCGCGGCGCCGAGGCGGTGCGCCGCGCCGAGCTCGCGCACGGCGAGGGGCTGGGCACCGCCGATCCCGCCGCCGCGTTCGCCGCCGCGCTCGAGGCCGGGCGGGTCGACCGCGGGACGGCGTACCTCGCGGGGCGCGCGCTGCTCGTGCGGATCGCCAACCAGTCGAACCTGATCCTCGACCCCGATCTCGACAGCTACTACACGATGTCGCTCGCGCTGCTGCGGCTGCCCGAGCTGCTCGAGGTCGTGGCCGGCTCGTCGCCCGGCGACGAGACGCGCGAGCGCCTGGCCGGCCGCCTCGAGGCGGCCGCCCACGGCATCGAGTCGGACTTCGCCGAGGCGATGGCCGCGGGCGACGCGCGGCTGCGCGAGCGGCTGCGCCCGGTCGCGAAGGCGCTGCGCGCGTCGCTCGCCGACGCGCGCGCCGACGGCGACGACGCGGCCCTGCGCGCGCGGCTGCTCGACGACGCCGACGCCGCGTGGATCGCGCTCGAGGCCGAGCTCGGGCGGCTGCTGCAGGCACGGATCGACCGGCTGTTCGCGCGGATGTGGCTGCACCTCGGCACCGCGCTCGCGCTGCTCGCGGCGATCCTGTCGGTGGTCACGCTCGTCGCGCGCCAGATCGCCGTGCCGCTGCGGCACCTGTCGGACGTCGCCGACCGCGTCCGCACGACCGGCGACCGGCAGCTGCGCGCGCGCTGGGACAGCAGCGACGAGATCGGCCGCACCGTCGCCGCGTTCAACGAGATGCTCGAGCAGCTCGAGCGCCAGCGGCTCGCGCAGCAGGCGCTCGCCGCGCGCGCGAGCGCCGCGCAGGCGCAGCGCGAGCTGCTCGAGGCGATCCCGATCCCGCTCGTCGTGACCGCGATCCCGCGCCACGAGGTGCTGCACGCGAACGAGCCCGCGGCCTCGTGGCTGCGGCCCGAGCTCGACGACCCGTGGGCGCGCGGGCTCGAGCCGGCCGCGCGCGCGCGGCTCTTCCAGCAGCTCTCCGACGCCGGCGCGGTCCACGAGTTCGAGGTCCGATGGAACGGCGACGCGGGGCCCTCGTGGGCGGTGCTGTCGGCCCGGCGGCTGCGCTACCAGGACCGCGAGGCGGTGCTGGTCACGTTCACCCCGATCAACGTGCTGAAGCAGCTCGAGCAGCGGCTCGCGCTGTGGGCGAAGGTGTTCGAGGCGTCGTCCGAGGGCATCGTCATCATGTCGGCCGACCGCCGGATCGTCGGCGTGAACCGCGCGTTCTCGCGCTCGACCGGCCACGAGTTCGCCGAGATCGCCGGCGAGCGCCTCGAGTCGATGCTCGCCGGCCCGGAGGCCGCGCGGCTCGCCCGCACCGTCGTCGAGGCGCTCGAGTCCGGCGACGCGTGGCAGGGCGAGGTGTGGCTGAAGCGGCGGGGCGCCGAGCCCTATCCGGCGTGGCTGATGCTGTCGGCCGTGCGCGACGCGGCGGCCGGCTCGCGGCCGAGCCACTACATCGGCCTGTCGGTCGACGTCACCGACCGGCGCCGCACCGAGAAGCGGATCGAGTTCCTCGCGCACCACGACGTGCTGACCGAGCTGCCGAACCGCACGGTCTGCGTCGACCGGCTGCGCGAGGCGATCCGGCGGCCCCGCGGCCCGGAGCGCGTCGCGGTGCTGTTCATCGACCTCGACCGCTTCAAGCAGGTCAACGACGTGCACGGCCATCCGGCCGGCGACCGGCTGCTGCAGGTGGTCGGCACGCGGCTGCGCGAGTCGGTGCGCGCGCACGACACCGTGTGCCGCCTCGGGGGCGACGAGTTCGTCGTGCTGATCGACGGCTTCGAGCGCGACGAGGAGGTCGCCCGGCTCGTCGACGAGCGGATCCGCCCGAACCTCGTCGGCGCGGTGCGGCTCGACGACACCGTGCTGCACGTCTCGTGCAGCATCGGCGTCGCGGTCTGGCCGCGCGACGGCGACGACGTCGAGACGCTGATGCGCCACGCCGACGCGGCGATGTACTCGGCGAAGGCCGCCGGGCGCAACGCGGTGCGCTGGTTCTCGCCCGAGCTCACCGAGCGCGTGCGGACCCGCGCGACGATCGAGAGCGCGCTGCGCGGCGCGTGGGAGCGCGGCGAGCTCGCGCTGCACTGGCAGCCGCGGATCGACGCGCGCGACGGGCGCATCGTCGGCGCCGAGGGGCTGCTGCGCTGGACCCACCCGGAGCTCGGGGAGGTGCCGCCGGCGCGCTTCGTGCCGATCGCCGAGGAGTCGGGCCTGATCCGGCCGCTCGGGCGATGGGTGATCGAGCGGGCCTGCGCGCAGCAGGCGGCCTGGGCCGCCGAGGGCCTCGGACGGCTGCCGGTGTCGATCAACCTGTCGTCGACGCAGCTCGACGACGAGGCGCTGCCGCTCGTGCTGCAGGAGTGCCTGCGGCACCACGGGGTGCCCGCCCGCACGCTCGAGCTCGAGGTCACCGAGTCGGTGATCATCGACGACGCGCGGCCCGCGCTCGACCGGCTGCGCGCGCTCGGCGTGCTGCTGTCGATCGACGACTTCGGCACCGGCTACTCGAGCCTCAGCTACCTGAAGCGCTTCCCGATCGACAAGCTGAAGATCGACCGCTCGTTCGTGCACGACATGCTCGACGACCCGACCGACCGGGCGATCGTGCGTGCGATCGTCGGCCTCGGGCACACGCTCGGGCTCGCGGTCGTCGCCGAGGGCGTCGAGACCGCGGCGCAGGCCGATGCGCTGCGCGAGGAGGGCTGCGACGAGCTGCAGGGCTGGCTGTTCGACCGCGCGATGCCGGCCGAGGCGCTCGCGCGCCGGCTGCGCGAGGCGGCTCAGCCGAAGGGACGCACGCCGATCAGCGCGCCGTGGAGCCCGAACGCGAACGCCGCCCAGGCGACGAGGCCCGCGACGACGGCGATCGCGTCGCGCGAGGCCGGGCCGGTCGCGTAGCGGGTGCCCGCGCGCCGGTCGCGCCGGCGCGAGGCCGCGTACAGCGCGACCGCCCACGCGAGGAAGCCGCCGAACAGCAGCAGGTCGCCGAGCCGGCCGTTGGCGAGCAGGTGCGCGAGCGCCCAGAGCTTCACGCCGAGCACCATCGGATGGCCGACCGCGGCCCGGATCCGGTTGCCCGGCACGTACGCGGCGGCGAGCAGCACGAAGGCCGGCACCGTCAGCGCCGCGGCGAGATGGCGCGTCCAGGTCGGCGGGCTCCAGAGCTCGACCGGCACGCCGCGCGACAGGCCGTAGCCCCAGACGACGAGCCCGAGACCGATCGCCGACACGAGCGAGTAGCCGCCCTTCCACGCGCCCTCGCCGAGGCGGGCGAGCTGCGCGCCGCGCCAGCCGTCGGCGAACACCCGCACCGAGTGCACCCCCAGGAACAGCAGCAGTCCGATCACGAGCACGGTCATCGCGGGCACCCTCCCTGCGGCCATGCTAGCACCGGGCCCGGCGACGGCGGACGGCCGCGCCGGGCATCGGGCGGGCCCGGGCCGCGACGGTGCACAATCCCGGTTCCCCGACATCCGCCGCGCGACGACCCATGAGCACCGACACCACCCTCCAGACCTTCCAGGCCGACGTCATCGACGCCTCGATGCAGGTGCCGGTGCTGGTCGACTTCTGGGCGCCGTGGTGCGGCCCGTGCAAGACGCTCGGCCCGATGCTCGAGAAGCTCGAGCAGGCCTACGGCGGCCGCTTCAAGCTGGTCAAGGTGGACACCGACGCCGAGCAGCAGCTCGCGCAGCACTTCCGGATCCGCTCGATCCCGACCGTCTTCGCGTTCGTCGGCGGCCAGCCGGTCGACCAGTTCCAGGGCGCGCTGCCCGAGGGCCGGCTGCGCGAGTTCATCGACCGGCTGATGCCCAACCCGTCGGACGTCGAGCTCGACCAGGCGGGCGCCGCGCTCGAGCGCGGCGACGCCGCGGCGGCGACCGAGCACGCGAAGAAGGCGATCGCGCTCGATCCGTCGAACGACTCGGCGCGGCTGCTGTACGCGCAGCTGCTGCTCGCCGACGGCGACGCCGCGGCCGCGCAGGGGCAGATCGACGCGCTGTCGGCGGACGCCAAGGCCGACCCCCAGGTGCAGGAGCTCGCGCGGCGGATCGCGCAGGCGGCCGAGGCCGCGCGCGCGCCGGTGCCGCGCGAGCGGATCGCCCGCGTCGAGGCGGATCCGGCCGACCTGGGCGCGCGCCTCGAGCTCGCCGAGTACTGGATCGAGCACAAGGAGTGGGCGAGCGCGCTCGAGCAGCTGCTCGAGATCGTGCAGCGCGACCGGACGTTCCGGGAGGACGTCGGCCGGCGCCGGATGGTCGAGGTGTTCGATCTCGCGTCGACGCAGCCGCAGCTCGTCTCCGAATGGCGCCGCCGCCTCGGCGCGGCGCTGAACGTCCGCTGAGCCGCGGGCGCGGGGCCGACCCCGCGCCGCGCTCGACTACCGGGGCGCGGCTACCATCGCGCTCCCCGACCCCCACGAGGTGCCCCATGTTCCCCACCACGATCGCGGGCAGCCTGCCCAAGCCCGACTGGCTCGCCGAGACCCGCACGCTCTGGCCGCGCTGGCGCGCCGAGGGCGACGCGCTGTCCGCGGCCAAGCGCGACGCGACGCTGCTCTGGATCAAGGAGCAGGAGGACGCGGGCGTCGACATCGTCACCGACGGCGAGCAGAGCCGGCAGCACTTCGTGCACGGCTTCCTCGAGGCGGTCGAGGGGATCGACTTCGAGCACAAGGTGAAGATGGGCATCCGTAACAACCGTTACGACGCGATGGTGCCCCAGGTGGTCGGGCCGCTGCGGCTCAGGGGCCGCGTCCACGAGACCGAGGCGCGGCTCGCGCGCGCCCACACGACGAGGAAGCTGAAGTTCACGCTGCCCGGCCCGATGACGATCGTCGACACGGTGGCCGACGCCCACTACGGCAGCAAGGAGAAGCTCGCGATGGCCTTCGCCGAGCTGCTGAACCAGGAGGCGCTCGCGCTGCAGGCCGACGGCGTCGACGTGATCCAGTTCGACGAGCCCGCCTACAACGTGTTCATGGAGCACGTGCCGACCTGGGGCATCGCGTCGCTGCATCGGGCGATCGAGGGGCTGACCTGCACGACCGGCGTGCACATCTGCTACGGCTACGGGATCCAGGCCAACAAGGACTGGAAGGCCTCGCTCGGCGATCGCTGGACGCAGTACGAGGCGATCTTCCCGGCGCTGGCCGCGAGCCGCATCCAGCAGGTCTCGCTCGAGGTGGCCAACAGCCGGGTGCCCGACCACGTGCTCGGGCTGCTGAAGGGCAAGGACGTGCTGGTCGGCGTGATCGACGTCGCGAGCGACGAGGTCGAGACGCCCGAGCAGGTCGCCGAGACGATCGGCCGCGCGCTGCGCTGGCTGCCGGCCGACCGCATCTTCCCGTGCACGAACTGCGGGATGGCGCCGATGGACCGCACGCTCGCCGCGGCGAAGCTGCGCGCGCTCGTCGAGGGCGCGCGCCTCGCGCGCGAGCGCAACCTGTGAGCCGCGCGGCGGACGCCGGTCCCCGGGCCGCGGCGTCCGCCGCGCAGAGCGCCGAGTGCGCGCGGATCGCGGCGAGCTATCCGGTCGTCGCGCTCGTGCTGCAGGGCGGCGGCGCGCTCGGCGCGTACCAGGGCGGCGTGGTCGAGGGCCTCGCGGAAGCGGGCATCGAGCCGGGCTGGATCGCCGGCATCTCGATCGGCGCGTTCAACGCGGCGATCCTCGCGGGCAATCCGCCCGAGCGTCGCGTCGAGCGGCTGCGCGAGTTCTGGGAGACGATCTGCCGCCCGCCGGTGCTGCCCGTCTCGCCGGTGCACTCGGTCGCGCCGTGGGTGCAGCCCTGGCTCGCCGCCTGGGAACAGGGCATGGCCGCGGTCTACGCCGGCGAGGCCTGGCGCGCGCTGCTCGAGGGCCAGAACGGCTTCTTCCGGCCGCGCGTGCCGCCGCCCTGGGCGCTCGGCCGGCCGGGCCCCGACCGCGCGAGCTGGTACGACACGACCCCGCTGCGCGAGACGCTCGAGCGCTTCGCCGACTTCGACCGCATCAACGCGCCCGGCGCGGTGCGCGTGTCGGTCGGCGCGGTCGACGTCGAGACCGGCAACTTCGCGTACTTCGACAACCGGCGCGAGCGGCTGCGGCCCGAGCACGTGATGGCCTCGGGCGCGCTGCCGCCGGGGTTCCCGGCGGTGCGGGTCGACGGCCGCTGGTACTGGGACGGCGGGCTGGTCTCGAACACCCCGCTGTCGGAGGTGCTCGGCGAGGCGGAGCGCCCCGACGCGCTGGTGTTCCAGATCGACCTGTGGAGCGCGCGCGGCGAGCCGCCGCGCGACCTGTTCGAGGTCGCGAACCGGCAGAAGGACATCCAGTTCTCCAGCCGCACCCGGGCGGTCACCGACCGGCTGAGGGCCGACGAGGAGCGCGCCGCGCTGCTGCGCGAGCTGATCGAGCTCGTGCCCCGGGACCGCCGCGACCATCCGGCGGTGCGGCGCGCGCTCGCGCAGGCGAGCGACCGGCGCGTCGACGTGATCCAGCTGATCTACGACGACCATCCGAACGAGGGGCACTACAAGGACTACCAGTTCGGTCTGAGCTCGATGCGCGACCACTGGCGCGCCGGGCTGCACGACCTGCGCGAGACGCTGGCGCGCCCGGACTGGCTGGAGCGGCCCCCGGAGCGGGCGCCGTTCGCGACGCACGACGTGCACCGCACAAAGAAAAAGCCCGCACCCAAGGGTGCGGGCTGAAACCACCATTGAGGAGGTGGAGGAGACAGGTGCAATCGTACCGAGGTTCTTGGTGCGTTGCAACAACCTCGTGCGGTCACGTCATCGCGAGAAGGGTTATTCCGAGGAAAAACCTCATTCCATCAGGGGTTTGGCGGAACTCAAGGTTTTGCTGCGGTGCGAGAGCCGCCCGCCTCGACGAGGTCGCCGTCGACGTACCACCACCGGCCGCGCTCGAGGACGAAGCGGCTCGTCTCGTGCAGCCGCAGCCCCCGGCCGGCGACCCGGCAGCGGGCCACGAACTCGACCGTGGCGCGGTCCGGCCCGTCCGGGCGGTGCGCGCGCACCTCGAGCCCGAGCCAGACCGTGCCGGGCGCGTCCGGCGCCACGGCGGGCGGGCGGCTCGACGGGTGCCAGGTGTCGAGCAGGTAGTCGTGCAGGCCGAGCGCGTACGCGGCGTAGCGCGAGCGCATCAGCGTCTCGGCGTCCGGCGCGCCCAGGCGCGTCGGGCCCGCGTGCCAGCGCCCGCAGCAGGCGCCGTACCCGGCGCCCCGGCCGCAGGGGCAGGGCGCGGCCGCCGGGTCGGCGACGCGACGCTTCACGGCGGGGGCCGCCGGCCGGGCGCGAGCGGCCCGGGCGCGTCCGGGGCCGCGACCGCCGCCGCGGCGGCGACCGGGGCGGCGTCGATCGGCGCCGCGGCGACCGGGACCGCCGCGACCGCCTCCGCCCGCCCGCGCGGCCCGATCAGGCCGAGCGACAGCCCGGTGCCCACGAGGATCACCGCCGCGCCGGCGAGCATCTGCAGCGTGATCGGCTCGCCGAGGTACAGCGCCGCGGAGATCAGGGCGACCGGCGGGTTGAGGAAGGTCACCGAGGTCGCGCGCGTCGCGCCGATGTTGCGCACCAGCCGGTAGTAGAGCAGGAAGCCGAGCCCGGACGACGCGACGCCGAGGAACGCCACCTCGAGCCAGGCGCGCGCGCTCGGGGCGCGCTCCGGCCAGGCCGCGATCGCGAACGGCGCGAGCACCAGGGCGGACGCCGCCAGCGTGCCGACCGAGATCGCCACCGGGCTCATCGGGCCGAGCCGCACCCGCGTGTAGTGGCCGCCGACGCCCCACAGGAAGGACGCGACCATCATCGCGACCAGCGCCCAGCCGGTGCCGCCCGCGCGGAAGCTGACCCCGCCCCAGACGAGCACGAGCACGCCCGAGAAGCCGACCGCGAGGCCGAGCGCGCGCCACGGGCCGATGCGCTGCCCGAGCCAGGCCCGCGCGACGAGCGCGGCGAACAGCGGGGCGGTCGCGTTCAGGATCGCGGTGAGGCCCGCGCTCATCGACAGCGACGCCCACGCGAGCAGCACGAACGGCAGCGCGCTGAACAGCACGCCCTGCACGGCGAGCGGGCGCAGCCCCGGGCGCATCGCGCCGAGGCCGTCGCGCACGAGCAGCAGCGGGGTCAGCACCAGCGCCGAGATGCCGAGCCGCAGCGCGATCAGCGGCACCGGACCGAACTCGAAGACCGCGGCGCGGATGAACAGGTACGCGCTGCCCCACAGCAGCGCGAGGACGCAGAGCTCGAGCACGTCGCGCGGTCGCATCGTCCGAGCTTATCCGAGCGCCGGAGCGCCCCGGTTCCGCATTCGGCGCGCCCGCCGCGCGCGGGCCGGGCGGGCCGGCCCGGGCGGGCTCAGACCACGCGGTCGGCGCGCAGCCGCGCGATCTCGGCGGCGTCGTAGCCGAGCTCGGCGAGCACCTCGTCGGTGTGCTCGCCGAGGCGCGGCGGCCGGCGCCGCAGCCGGGCCGGCGTCTCGGCGAGCAGGAACGGGGGCGCGGCGATCGGCACCGGCACGCCCGCGTCCGGATGCTCTACCGCCTGCAGCACGCCGCTGCCGCGCACCTGGTCGTGCGCGAGCGCCTCGCGCGGGCTCAGCACCGGACCGGCCGGGATGCGCGCGGCCGCGAGCGCCTCGAGCGCCTCGTCGACCGACAGCATCGCGCACCACTGCCGGGTGCGAGCGCTCAGCAGCTCGCCGTGCTCGCCGCGCGCGAGGTCGTCGGCGAAGCGCGGATCGGCGCGCCAGCCCGGCTCGCCGACGAGCTCGCACCAGCGCCCGAAGATCGCGTCGCCGACCACCTGCAGCACGATCCAGCCGTCGCGGCAGCGGAACAGGTCGACCGGACCCGCGGTCTGGCCGCGGTTGCCGGTCGGGCGGCGGTCGGGCTCGCGCAGCGCCTGCTCGATCAGCGCCGGCGAGTTGGCGATCAGCGCCGAGCGCAGCAGCGAGCCCTCGACCACCTGGCCGCGGCCGGTGCGCTCGCGCGCGGCGAGCGCGGCGAGCGCGCCGATCGCGCAGTTCGCCGCGGTCATGAAGTCGACCCAGTTGACCGCGGCGCGGTAGGGCTGCGACTCGGTGCCGGTCATGTACACGCCCCCGCTCATCACCTGCCCGACCGAGTCGAAGCCGACCCGGTCGGCCCACGGGCCCTCGGAGCCGTAGGCCGAGGCGGTCACGAGGATCGTGCGCGGGTTCACCGCGGCGATCGACGCCGGGTCGAGGCCGAGCGCCGCGAGGCCCGCGCGCGGCAGGTTCGCCACCACGACGTCGGCGCTCGCGAGCAGCCGCCGCACGACCTCGCGTCCGCCCGGCGACGACGGGCTCAGCGTCAGCCCGCGCTTGTTGCGGTTGCTCTGCAGGAAGGTGCCGCCGTCGCCGGTCTCGGTGGCGGGCGCGACGCAGCGGTCCTCGCCGCCGCCCGGGCGCTCGATGCGGATCACGTCCGCGCCGAGGTCGCCGAGGATCGCCGCGCAGTGCGGGCCCGCGATGTAGCGGCCGAAGTCCAGCACTCGGATGCCGGCGAGCACGCCGTCGTCGGTCGGGGCGGTCATGGAGTCTCCTCGTCGTGTCGGACGAGCATCGCAGCGACGCGACGGACGCGCAAACCGGAGGCTGCGGTCGTGGACCGGCGCGGGCGATACTCGCGACCGATGCCCCGCCCCGTTCCCCCGTCCCGTCCCCCGATCGCCGTCCCCGCCGCGCCCGCCGCCCCCGCCGTGCCGCGCGTCGGGCCGGCGGTGCTCGCCGCCGCGCTGGCGGTGCTGGTCGGCGCGCCGGCCGCCGCGCTCGCGCAGCCGGATGCCGCCGAGCCGCCCGCGCCCGCGGCGCGGCCCCTTCCCGCCGCGCCGGACGGTCCGACGCCGGCGCCCGCCGCCGTCCCGTCCGCGCCGCCCGCCGCCGGCCCGCCCGCGCCGCCCGCCGGGCTCGACGAGGTCGTCGTCTCCGCGTCGCGCACCGCGCAGCGGGCGTTCGACGCGCCCGCCGCGATCCAGTCGATCGACGCGGACGCGATCCGCGCCTCGGGCCCGGGGCTGCAGCTGTCCGAGCCGCTCGCGCGGATCCCCGGCGTGACGGCGCTCGACCGGCGCAACTGGGCCCAGGACCCGCAGCTGTCGATCCGCGGCTTCGGCGCGCGCTCGACCTTCGGCATCCGCGGGCTGCGCCTGCTCGTCGACGGCATCCCGGCGACGATGCCCGACGGCCAGGGCCAGGCCTCGTCGATCGACCTCGGCGCGCTCGAACGCATCGAGGTGCTGCGCGGACCGCTCGCGCAGCTGCACGGCAACGCCGCGGGCGGCGTCGTGCAGGCGTTCACGCGCCGCGGCCGCGCGCCGGGCGAGGTCGGGGCCGAGGCGGGCTTCGGCTCGTACGGCGACCGCCGCATCGGGCTGTCCGCCTCGGGCGCGCCGGGCGGGGTGTCGGCCGCGCTCGACGCGACCCGGCTCTCGACCGACGGCTGGCGCGCGCACGCGTCGGCCGAGCGCCGGATCCTCGGCGCGACGCTCGAGACGACGACCGCGGCCGGCACGCGCGTGACGATCGTCGCGCACGAGCTCGACCAGCCCCGCGCGCTCGATCCGGGCGGCCTCACGCGCGCGCAGCTCGAGACCGACCCGCGGCAGGCGGCGGCCGCCGCCGTCGCGCAGGGCGCGCGCAAGACCGTCGCGCAGCGGCAGGCGGGCGTCGTCGTCGAGCACTCGCCCGACGCCGACCGCACGCTCTCCGCGCGCGCGTACGGCGGCGAGCGCGAGCTGTTCCAGGCGCTGTCGGTGCCGCCGGCGGCGCAGGTCGCGCCGACGTCGGCCGGCGGCATCGTCGACCTCGACCGCGGCTACGGCGGGCTCGGGCTGCAGTGGACGCAGCGCGCGCAGGTCGCGGGCGGGCGGCTGCAGGCGACCGTCGGCGTCGAGGCCGAGCGCCTGGCCGAGCGTCGGCGCGGCTTCGTGAACGTCGCGGGCACGGTCGGGGCGCTGCGCCGCGACGAGGACGACGCGGTGTCGAGCACCGACGCGTTCGGCCAGCTCGCGTGGACCCGGGGCGCGTTCACCTGGATCGCCGGGCTGCGCACCAGCCGCATCGCGTTCCGCGTCGACGACGCCTTCGTCGCGCCGGGCAATCCCGACGACTCGGGCCGTCGCACGTACACCGCGACCAACCCGGTCGCCGGCGTCACCTGGCACGCGGCCGAGACGCTCAACCTGTACGCCAACCTCGGTCGCGGCTTCGAGACGCCCACCTTCGCCGAGCTCGCCTACCGCGCCGACGGCGCGAGCGGCCCGAACCTGGGTCTCTCGGCGTCGCGCAGCACGCACCACGAGATCGGCGCGAAGTGGCGGCCGTCCGACGCGCAGCGGCTCGACCTCGCGCTCTTCGCCGCCGACACCGACGACGAGATCGTCGTCGACGCGAACCTCGGCGGACGCAGCACGTTCCGCAACGCGGGGCGCACCGCGCGTCGCGGCGTCGAGCTCGCGTGGACCGCGCGGCTCGCGCCCGGCTGGCGCGCGCAGCTCGCCGCGAGCCGGCTCGAGGCCGAGTTCGTCGACGGCTTCGCGACGCCGGACGGCCCGGTCGCCGCCGGCGCGCGCCTGCCCGGCGTGCCTTCGCGCCGGCTGTGGGCCGGGCTCGGCTGGTCGCCCGATCCGCGGCGCGGCCCCTTCGCCGAGGCCTCGGTGCTGCACACCGGCCCGATCGCGGTGGACGACCGCAACACCGACGCCGCCGAGGCCTCCACCGTGACGAGCCTGCGCGCGGGCTGGCGCCGCGACGCCGCGGGCTGGCGCCTCGCGGCGTGGGTGCGCGCCGACCTCGCCGCCGGCGGCCCGTACGTCGGCTCGGTGATCGTCAACGAGGGGCAGCGCCGGTTCTTCGAGCCGGCGCCCGGCCGGACGTGGTTCGCGGCGGCCAGCGTGTCGAGGTCGTTCTGACGGCGCCCGCTCCGACGGGCGAACCTCGGCACTGCCGTGCTACGGTGTCGGCCTCTCCCTTTCCCCGTCCGAGGCCGCCCCGGCCCGGGATCAGATGAACGTCGCTCTCCGAAACAACGTGGTCGCGATGGGCGACGGTCCGAACACGCTGCTGTTCGCGCACGGCTTCGGCTGCGACCAGAACATGTGGCGCCTGCTCGCGCCGCGCTTCGCCGACCGCTTCCGCGTCGTGCTGTACGACCTGACCGGCAGCGGCCGCTCCGACCTCGCCGCGTACGACCGCGAGCGCCACGGCACGCTGCACGGGCACGCCGCCGACCTGCTCGAGGTCGTCGAGGCGTTCGCCGCCGGACCGGCGGTCGTGGTCGGCCACTCGGTCAGCGCGATGATCGGGATGCTCGCCACGATCGAGGCGCCGTCGCGCTTCGCCGCGCAGGTGATGATCGGCCCATCGCCGTCGTACATCGACGACGGCGACTACGTCGGCGGCTTCTCGCGCGCCGACATCGACGGGCTGCTCGACACGATGGAGGGCAACTACCTCGGCTGGTCGGGCACGATGGCGCCGGCGATCATGGGCGCGCCGGACCGGCCCGAGCTGGGCGCGGAGCTGACCAACAGCTTCTGCCGCACCGATCCGGAGATCGCCCAGCACTTCGCGCGCGTGACCTTCCTCTCCGACCATCGGGCCGACGTCCCGCGCACGCGCACGCCGGCCCTGGTGATCCAGTGCAGCGACGACCTGATCGCGCCGCGCGCGGTCGGCGAGTGGCTGCACCGCGCGCTGCCGACCTCGCGGCTCGTGGTCGTCGACAACGTGGGGCACTGCCCGCACCTGAGCGCTCCGCACCCGACGATCGACGCGATCGAGGCGTTCCTGGCCGAGACGCTGCGGTGAGCGCCGCCGACGATCCGTCGGCCCGAGCCCGGGAGGACGCGGACGCGCTGCTCGAGCACGCACCCTGCGGCCTGCTCGTCACCGACGCCGACGGCACGATCCGGCGGGCGAACGCGACCTTCTGCGCGTGGGTCGGCCGGGGCGCGGCCGACCTCGTCGATCGCGCGCGGCTGCAGGACCTGCTGACGGTCGGCGGCCGCATCTTCCACCACACGCACTGGGCCCCGCTGCTCGACCTGCAGGGATCGGTCTCCGAGGTGAAGTTCGACTGCGTGCACGCCGACGGCCGCGTCGTGCCGATGCTGGTCAACGCGGTGCGGCGGCGCGGCGGCGGCACGGTGCGCGACCACGTCGCCGCCTTCGTCGTCGCCGACCGCCACCGCTACGAGCGCGAGCTGCTCGCCGCGCGACGCCGCGCCGAGACGGCGCTCGCCGAGCAGCACCGGGCCGACGCCGCCCGGCGCGAAGCCGAGACGCGGCTGCGAATGCAGGCCGAGGACCGGGCGCTGTTCGCCGAGCAGATGGTCGGCATCGTCAGCCACGACCTGCGCAATCCGCTGGCCGCGATCGTCACCGGCGCCGCGGTCCTCGAACGGGGCGTGCCGCCCGGCGGGGAACGGCGCATCGCGGCGCTGATCGCGTCGGCGACCCGCCGCGCGACCCGCCTCGTCGACGATCTGCTCGACTTCACCGAGGCGCGCATCGGCACCGGGCTGACGGTGCGACCGGGGCCCATCGACCTGCACGCCGCCGCCGCCGCCTGCCTCGACGAGCTGCGGCCCGCGTTCCCCGACCGCACGCTGCGTCACGAGGCCTCGGGCGCGGGCGAGTGCACGGGCGACGCCGACCGCCTCGCGCAGGCCGTCGGCAACCTGGTGGCCAATGCGGTCGCCCACGGGGCGGCCGGGCGGCCGATCACGCTGGAGTCGCGGATCGGCGACGACGCGTGGACGCTCGCCGTGCACAACCACGGCGAGCCGATCGAGCCGGCGCTGCTGCCGCGGCTGTTCGAGCCGATGACCCGCGGCCGGACCGACGGCACCGCGAGCGACGGGGTCGGCCTGGGGCTGTACATCGTGCGCGAGATCGCGCGCGCGCACGGCGGCTCGGTGGGGATCGAGTCGAGCGCCGCCGCGGGCACGCGGGTGACGATCGCCGTGCCGCGCGCGCGCGCCGGAGAACCGGCCTAGACCCAGCGTGGCGCGGGAACGGGCTGCGCTCCCGCTAGAATCGGGGATGGCCCGGATCATTCCCGACGGCTGGCGCGAGCTGGCGAGCAGCGGCACGGCCGCCGGCGCCGTGACCGCCGCCGCGCAGCGCCACGCCGAGACGCTCGCGCTCCTCTCCACGGGGCTGCCCGACGACTACACGGTGTACCACGCGGTGCACTGGACCACCGTCGAGCGCGGCTTCTCGGTGTTCGGCGAGATCGACTTCGTCGTCGTCAACCGGCTCGGCGACCTGCTGCTCGTCGAGCAGAAGACCGGCTTCCTCGAGGAGGGCACCGACGGGCTGCTCAAGCGCGAGCGGGGCCGCATCCGCAACGTGCCGGTGCAGATGGCGCGCACCGTCGCGACGCTGCGCGAGAAGCTCGCGCGCCGGCCCGGCTGCGAGGCGGTCAAGGTCGACTACCTGCTGTACTGCCCCGACTACGCGGTGCGCCGCGTCGAGAGCGCGGGGCTCTCCGCCGATCGGCTCGTCGACGCGCAGCACCGCGACAAGCTGATCCCGACGATCCGCCGCATCCTGCCGCCGGGGCGCCCGACGCCCTCGGGCGCGAACGGCCCGGCGTGGCAGCAGGTCGACCGGTTCTTCCGCGACGTGATCGAGCTCGAGACCGACGTCAACGCGCTGGTCGGGCAGGCGCAGGCGATGGTCACGCGGATCTCGGGCGGCCTCGCGCACTGGGCGCGCGAGCTCGAGTTCTCGCCGTTCCGGCTGCACGTGGCGGGCACCGCCGGCTCGGGCAAGACGCAGCTCGCGCTCGCCGAGCACCGCGACGCGCTCGCGCGCGGCCGGCGTCCGCTCTACGTCTGCTACAACCGGCCGCTCGCCGACCACTTCGCGGCGATCGTCCCCGAGGGCGGCGAGGTCTGCACGTTCCACACGCTGTGCCAGCGGCTGCTGCGCGACGCCGGCCGCTCGGTCGACCTGACCGCGCCCGACGGCTTCGAGCGGCTGGTGCACGAGGCGGCGCAGGTGCCGATCGACGCGCGCTGGCGCTTCGACACCGTCGTCGTCGACGAGGGCCAGGACTTCCCGGCCGCGTGGCGCGACCAGGTGCTGCGCCACGCGAAGGACGATGCGCGCGTGATCTGGCTCGAGGACCCGATGCAGGCGCTCTACGCGCGCGAGCCGGCGGCGCTGCCGGGCTGGGTCACGCTGCACGCCCGCGCCAACTACCGCAGCCCGCGCGAGGTCGTGCGGCTGCTGTCGGCGATCCTGCCGCCCGACGTCGAGATCGAGGCGGCCGGCCCGCTCGCCGAGGCGGGGCTCGAGCTGATCGAGTACGCCGACGCCGAGGGCCTGATGACCGGCACCAAGGAGGCGATCCGCAAGTGCCTGTCGGCGGGGTTCCGGCGCGCCGACATCGCGGTGGTCAGCTTCCGCGGCCGCGAGGGCTCGGCGCTGCTCGGGCTCGACTCGCTCGGGCCTCACCCGATCCGTCGCTTCACCGGCCGCTACGACCTGCTCGCGCAGCCGGTCTACACCGAGGGCGAGCTGCTGATCGAGTCGGTCTACCGCTTCAAGGGCCAGGCCGCGCCGGCGGTCGTGCTGTCCGAGGTCGACTTCGAGTCGCTCGACGAGCGCGCGGTGAAGAAGCTCTTCGTGGGCGCGACCCGCGCGACGATGAAGCTCGTGATCGTCGCGAGCGAGCGGGCTGCGAAGGTGCTGAGGGCGGCGGCCCGCGCCTAGGATCCGTCCGCCCCGGACGGATCAGTCGTCGTCCTCGTCGTCGTCCTCGGTCGATCTTGGACCGCGGCCCGGGGTCGACGGCGGCGGTCCTCCGGGCCGGTCGAACGACGGATCGCGGCCCGGGGGCGTGAACGACGGATCGCGGCCCGGGGGTGTGAACGACGGACCCCCGGGCACCGGAGCGGGGGGAAGGGCCGGGATCGTCAGCGGAGGCGGCGCCGGCGTGGGGGCCGGCGAGGGTGCCGGCGCCGGGGTCGGCCTGGGCGGCGCCGCAGGCGGCACGGTCACCGGAGCGGGCGTCGGTGCCGGTGCCGGTGCGGGTGCAGGTGCGGGCGTCGGTGCGGGTGCCGGTGTCGGCGCAGGAGCGGGCGTCGGTGCGGGCGCGGGTGCCGGAACCGGCACGGGCACCGGGACGGGCGCGGGAATGGGTGCGCTCGGGTTCGAGCCCGGAGCCGCGGCGCGCCAGTCGACGCGCGCGTACAGGCCGTCGACCGCGCAGCGCTCGCCGTCCCAGCTCAGCGTGCCGGCGTTGCCGTCCCAGTCGATCGTCGCGGGCCGCCCGGGCGCGACGCGCACGCAGCCCGGCGCGCGCGCGTAGCCCTGGTCGGCGAGCGCGAACCACTCGGTGCCTTCGTTGGAGACGGTGGTCGCGTAGCGCCCCGCGCCCACCGCGGCCACGGTGAACACCGCGCGCACCCTGCACGAGGCGTTGCCCGGGGCGAAGGTGAGCGACGTCGGCGACAGCACCGCCGCCGACGGGGCGGCCGGCACGGTGCAGGGCTCGGTCAGCACGAGCGTGCCGGGCGGCAGCAGCGAGTACAGCGTGGGCGAGTCGCGGCGCACGGTGGCGAGCAGCGACGGCACGTCGGCGATCGGCTGCGCGCCGATCATCGAGACCGCCCCGAGCACGAACGGCACGGCGTCCGGGACCGGCGCCACCTGGGAGACGCCGCCGACCGCGGTCGGCCCGGCCTGCGGAGGCCCGGCGTCGCCGCCGCCGCCGCTGCCGCAGCCGGCGGACAGCGCCGCCACGATCGCCACCGCCGGATGGCGCCTGCATCTCGCGCGTTGCATCGTCGTCCCCCACGCGCCCGTCGCCCTCGCAGGGCGATCGGACGCGGCTTCACGGTACGACGAAGCGAGCTTGGCCCATGTGCAGGACGGCTCCGATTCCGCGGTCGGCCGCGCTGCAGCGCGCGCGTCCGCGCGACGTATCAACTGGTTGACACGATGGATCCGCGTGTGGAACGATGGTCGCTCACCCGGCCTGCCGCGCACGTCCGCGGCCCGCGTCGACGCCGGGCAGGCACGAGGACACAGGGAGGACGACATGAACAGGACGACAGCGGCCGCAGCCGTGATCGCGGCCGCGGCCGCGCTGTACGCCGGCGCCGCCGCGGCGCAGCAGGGACCGGTCAAGATCGGCATCCTGAACGACCAGAACGCGGTCTACTCGAGCATCACCGGCCAGGGCTCGGTCGCGGCCGCGCGGCTCGCGATCGAGGACGCCGGCGGCACGGTGCTCGGCCGGCCGGTCGAGCTGGTCGTGGCCGACCACCAGCACAAGCCCGACATCGGCTCGTCGATCGCGCGGCGCTGGTTCGACGTCGAGGGCGTGGGCGCGATCTTCGACATCTACAGCTCGGGCGTCGCGCTCGCGGTGCAGCGCATCGCCGAGGACAAGGACAAGGTGCTCGTCGTCTCGATGGCGAGCAGCCGCGACATCGGCGGCAAGGCCTGCTCGCCGAACGGCATGCAGTGGGCCAACGACGGCTACGCGGTCGCGAACCTGACGATCAAGGGCGCGGCGGGCAGCGGCGGGCCGAACACCTGGTACTTCATGACCGTGGACTACACCGCGGGCCACAGCATCGAGCGCGACGCGCGCGCGATGGTCGAGGCGGCCAAGGGCAGCACCGCCGGCGCGGTGCGCTTCCCGATCGGCAACACCGACTTCAGCTCGTTCCTGCTGCAGGCGCAGGCGTCCAAGGCGAAGAACATCGGCCTGATCGCGGGCGGGGCCGACCTGACCAACGCGACCAAGCAGGCGGGCGAGTACCGGATCCGCGAGCAGGGCCAGCAGTTCGTGCCCTTCTCGATGACGACGGACGACGTCTACGCGCTGGGCAACAAGGTGGTGGCCGGCATGCCGACGGTGCAGGGCTTCTACTGGGACGAGAACGACGCGACCCGGGCGTGGACGGAGCGCTTCAAGAAGGCGTACGGCGGCAAGATGCCGACCGACCCGCAGGCGAACGTCTACAGCGCGGTGCTGCACTACCTGAAGGCGGTGAAGGCGGCGAACACGACGGAGACGAAGGCGGTGCTCGCGAAGATGCGCGAGACGCCGGTCCAGGACTTCTTCACGCCCGGCGCGAAGATCCGCGAGGACGGCCGGGTGATGCGGCCGCTGTGGTACGCGGTGGCGAAGGCGCCCGAGGAGATGAAGCACAAGGACGACGTGCTGAAGCTCGTGAAGAAGTTCTCCGCCGAGGAGGCCTTCGTGCCGGTCGCGCAGAGCGAGTGCCCGCTGCTGAAGAAGTGACGCGACGGCGGTCCGAGCGCGCAGGCGGCGGCCCGGAGCGGCGTCGCCGGCCCGGAGCGGGCCGCGCCCCGGGCCGCGCCGTGAACGGGCGGCCGAGGCGCCGTGCACGGGCCGTCGAGGTGCCGTGCACGGGCCGTCGTTGCACCGTGGACGGGCAACGGAGCCGCCGCGACGCGGGATCGTCACGCAGGTGACGATCCCCGCCCCGCTCACAGCAGCGCCTTCAGCTCCTCCTTCTTGACCTTGCCGGTCGCGGTCATCGGGAGCGCGTCGACGACGCGCACCTCGGGCAGCTTGTAGACGGCGAGGCGCTCGCGGCAGAACGCGACGATCGCGGCGGCGTCGACGGGCTGCGCCGGGTCGACGGTGACGAAGGCGACCGGCACCTGCCCGCGCGCCTCGTCCTCGCGCCCGATCACGCCGCTGCCGGTGATCGCCGGGTGCTGGCCGAGCACCGCCTCGATCTCGGCCGGGAAGACGCTCATGCCCTTGACCTTGAGCATCTCCTTGCGACGGCCGAGGAAGTGGACGGTGCCGCGCTCGCCGATCATGCCGAGGTCGCCGGTGCGCAGCCAGCCGTCGACGATCGCCTCGGCGCTCGCCTCGGGCTTGCCCCAGTAGCCCTTCAGCAGCGACGGGCTGCGCACGCAGAGCTCGCCCTCCCGGCCGATCGGCACGAGGCGATCCGAGCCGAACTCCATGATCTTGAACTCGGTGCCCGGCACCGCGAGCCCGCAGAACACCTGCTGCGCGCGCAGGTCGGCGTCGCCGTCCTGCCAGCCGCGCGTCACGGTGTCGAACGAGTGCGTCTCGGTCATCCCCCAGGCGGCCTCGCGCAGCGTGGCGCCGGTCAGCTCGCGCCAGCGCTCGCGGAACGCGGGGTTGAGCTTCTTGACGAACGACGCGACGAGCACCGCCCGCAGCGAGCGCAGGTCGTGCTCGGCGGCGCGCGGATGCTCCATCACCTGCACCGCGTTGTCGACCAGCATGAACGCGGCGGTGGCGCGGTGGCGCTCGACCGCGGCCATGAACGCGTCGGGGTCCCAGCGCGCGAGCAGCACGCAGGTGGCGCCGGCGAACACCGGCAGCATCACGCCGACGTCCTGGCCGGCCACCCAGAACACCGGCCAGAAGTCGATCACGATGTCGTCGGGGCCGATCGTGGTCGAGATCGAGCTCATCACCGCGCTCGTGTAGACCATGTCCCACTGCGTGTGGACGCAGCCCTTCGGCATGCCGGTGGTGCCGCCGGTGTAGTTGAGCGCGGCGATCGCGTCGAGGTCGGCGGGGCCGGCGGGCGCGGGCCCGGTCTCCTCGCGCAGCGCGCGCATCAGGTCCTCGCCCCCGGGCACCTCGACGCGCGGCTGCAGCAGCGCCGCCGGCACCGGGCCGAGCGGCTCGGCGGGGATCGCGTCGGCGAACGCGGTCCAGAGCACCGAGCGCACCGGCGTGCGCGGCAGCGCGCGCTGCACGACGTCGGCGAGCTGGTCGTGCGCGACGAGCAGCGTCGCGCCCGAGTCGTTCAGCTCGTAGACGAGCTCGGTCTCGGTGAACATCGGGTTGACCGGCACGTGCACGCAGCCCGCCTTCAGCGTGCCGAAGAACACGACGAGGAACTGCGGGCAGTTGGGCAGGAACACCGCGACCCGGTCGCCCGGGGCGAGCCCGCGCCGCCGCAGCGTCGCGGCGAAGCGGTCGCTCAGCGCGTCGAGCTCGCCATAGGTGGTCGCGGCGCCGTAGTAGAGCACCGCGGCCTTGTCGGGCGTGCGGCGCGCCCAGCCGCGCAGGTACTCGGTCAGCGGCACGCGCCCGAGCGGGTAGACCGGCTCGCGCGGGATCTCGGCGGGCCAGTTCGCGTCGCGCAGCGCCGCGACGCGCGCCAGGTAGCCGGCCTCGTCGCCGGTGTCGAACGCCGGGGTGCCGTCGGCGGGGCTCTGCATCTCGTGTCTCCTCCAGTCGGTGCCCGCGCGCGGCGCGGGCGTCGGTTCACGCTCTACCAGACGTCGACGCTCGGTCGCTTCTTGCGCCGCGCGGCGCCGGGCGGGCCGGCGGCGCGCAGCGCGCGCGCCAGCACGTCGCGGGTGTCGGCGGGGTCGATCACGTCGTCGATCTCGAAGAAGGTCGCGGTGGCGAGCGCCTTGTTCCGCTCGTACGACTGCGCCACCTTCTCCTCGAACCAGCGCTTGCGCGCCTCGGGGTCCTCGATCGCGGCGAGCTCCTTGCGGTAGGCGAGCTTGATCGCGCCCTCGAGGCCCATCGCGCCGAACTCGGCGGTCGGCCACGCGACGATCAGCAGCGACGCGTGGTTGCTGCCCCCGGTCATCGCCAGCGCGCCGAGCCCGTAGCCCTTCCTCAGCACGACCGTGAGGAACGGCACCGTCGCGTTGGCCGCGGCGACGAACATCCGCGACACGTGACGCACCTGCGCGGTCTTCTCGACCTCGGGGCCGACCATCATGCCGGGCGTGTCGGACAGCGACAGGATCGGCAGGTCGAACGCGTCGCACAGCTGGATGAAGCGCGCGGCCTTGTCGGCCGCGTCGGCGTCGATCGCGCCGCCGAGGTGGCGCGAGTCGTTGGCGATCAGCCCGAGCGGGCGGCCGCGCAGCCGGATCAGCGCGGTCACCATGCCGGCCCCGAAGCCGCGGCGCAGCTCGAGCACCGAGCCCGCGTCGGCGATCCCCTCGATCACGCGGCGCACGTCGTAGGCGCGCAGCCGGTTCTCGGGCACCGCGTGGCGCAGACGGCGCGGGTCGGCCTCGCGCCACTCGGGCAGCGGGCCGCGGAAGTACGACAGGTAGCGCCGGGCGACGGCGACCGCCGCGGCCTCGTCGTCGACCTCGACGTCGACGACGCCGTTGGGCACCTGCACCGACATCGGGCCGATCTCCTCGGGCCGGAACACGCCGAGCCCGCCGCCCTCGATCATCGCCGGCCCGCCCATGCCGATGTTCGCGTCGCGCGCGGCGACGATCACGTCGCAGCCGCCGAGCAGCGCGGCGTTGCCGGCGAAGCAGTAGCCCGAGACGACGCCGACGGTCGGCACCAGGCCGCTCAGCGCGCCCATCCGCACGAAGGTCGTCGTGTCGAGCCCCGCGGGCGTGGGCCAGTCGTCGCCGGGCCGTCCGCCGCCGCCCTCGGCGAACACCACGAGCGGCATCGCCCAGCGCTCGCACAGCGCGAGCATCCGGTCCTTCTTGCGATGGTTGATCACGCCCTGCGTGCCGGCGAACACCGTGTAGTCGTACGCGAGCACCGCGCAGCGCGCCGCGTCCTCGCCGTGCGTCGCGGCGTCGACGGTGCCGTGGCCGGCGATCATCCCGTCGGCCGGCGACATCCGCAGCAGCTCCTCGAAGCCGCGGCGCGAGCGCTGCGCGGCGAGCGCGAGCCCGCCGTACTCGACGAAGCTGTCGGCGTCGAACAGGTCGTCGAGGTTCTCGCGCACCGTCCGGCGCCCGACCGCGCGACGCCGCGCGACCGCCTCGGGCCGGCGCGCGTCGAGCAGCGCGGCGCGCCGCTCGAGCACCTCGCGCAGGTCGTCGCGCACGTGGTCGAGGTCGACCGCGTCGGTGCGCGCCACCGCGGCCGCGTCGTCGGCGGCGGGCTCGATCCACGCGAGCGCGGCGGCCTCGTAGACCGCGTCGCCGGGCGCCGCGTCGACGCGCACGACGATGCCCGCGCAGGGCGCGCCGACCACGTGCTCCATCTTCATCGCGTCGAGCACCGCCACCGGCTGGTCGCGGCGCACCGCGTCGCCCGGCCGGACCTCGAGCGAGACCACCGTGCCCTGCAGCGGCGCGGCGACCGGCGCGGCGTCCGGATGCGCGGGCGGGGCGACCGGCGCGGCCGCGCGCGGTGCGCCGGTTTCCCCACCCGCAGCGAACACCGCGAGCACGTCGGCGCCGCGCGCGCTGCGCGGGCCCGCCGCGTGCCCGGGCGCTCCGACCGAGGCCGCCGGCGGCGCGTCGTCGCCGGGGACGACGAGCTCGGCGATCCGCTCGTCGAGGAAGCGCGTGTGGATCCGGTCGGCGAGCACGTCCGGATGCGCGAGCAGCCGGCCCAGCAGCCCGACGTTGGTCGCCACGCCCTCGATCCGGAACTCGCGCAGCGCGCGCCGCGCGCGGCGCATCGCGTCGTCGAAGCCGCCGGGCGCGTGGACGATCAGCTTCGCGAGCAGCGAGTCGTAGCGGGCGCCGATCGGGCAGCCGGCGTGACCGAAGGTGTCGACGCGCACGCCGGGGCCCGCCGGCGGCTCGAACGCGAGCAGCGTGCCCGACGACGGTCGCGCGAGCCCGTCCGCGCCGATCGTCTCGGCGTTCACGCGCAGCTGGATCGCGTGGCCCGCGGGCGCGGGGCCGCCGCGCCCGAGCCCGAGCTCGTCCAGCGTCGCGCCGCCGGCCAGGCGCAGCTGCAGGCTCACCAGGTCGAGCCCGGTGACCGCCTCGGTCACGGTGTGCTCGACCTGCAGCCGCGGGTTGGTCTCGATGAAGGCGAACTCGGTCGCGCCCGACGGCGCGCGCGAGACCAGGAACTCGAAGGTGCCGAGGCCCTCGTAGCGGACGGCGCGCGCCATGCGCAGCGCCGCGGCGAACAGCCGCTCGCGGGTCGCGGCGTCGAGCCCGGGGCTGGGCGCGACCTCGACGAGCTTCTGGTGGCGGCGCTGCAGCGTGCACTCGCGCTCGCCGAGGTGGACCGCGTCGCGGCCGTCGCCGATCACCTGGACCTCGACGTGGCGCGCGTCGGGCATCAGCCGCTCGACGTACAGCGAGCCGTCGCCGAAGGCCTTGCGCGCCTCGGACTCGCAGCGCGGCCACGCCGCCTCGAGCTCCGCCGCGTCGCGCACCACGCGCATGCCGCGCCCGCCGCCGCCGGCGAGCGCCTTGACGATCGCGCCGGCGCCGGCGGGCAGCCCGGCGACGAACGCCCGCGCCTCGTCGAGCGAGGTGGGCGTGCCGGTGCCGGCGAGCACCGGCACGTCGCAGTCGCCGGCGAGCGCGCGCGCGCGCACCTTGTCGCCGAACAGGGCGAGCAGCTCGGGGCGCGGGCCGACGAACGCGAGGCCGGCCTCGCGCACCCGCGCGGCGAAGGCCGCGTTCTCGCTGAGGAAGCCGTAGCCGGGGTGCACCGCGTCGCAGCCCGCCGCGCGCGCCGCGGCGAGCAGCGCGTCGGCGTCGAGATAGGCGGCCACGCCCTCGCCGGGCAGCGCGACCGCCGCGTCGGCGAGGCGCAGGTGCAGGCCGTGCGCGTCGTCGCGCGCGTGGACCGCGACGCTGCGGATGCCCAGGTCGGCCGCCGCGCGGGCGATGCGGACGGCGATCTCGCCGCGGTTGGCGATCAGCAGGGCGGTGGGTGTCATCGACGGTCCGTGCGGGAACGGCGACGCATCGACGCGACGCGGCGACCTCCCCGGGGCACTCTAGGAGCCGTGCCGTCGATGTGTCAATATGTTGATTCCATGACCACGACCGGCCCGGGCCGCTCCGGGCGTGCGAGGCGACGATGACCGACGAGTCCGATGCCGAAGGCGGAACCGCCCGCCGCGCGAGGCGCGCCGCCGTGCCCGAGGCCGCGCGGGCGCGCGCCGCGCGGCCGCGCCCGGCCGCGCCGCCGCCGCGCCCCGCCGACGACGAGCTCAACAACCGGCTCTTCTTCCGGCTGTTCCAGGTGATGAACCTCTACGAGCGCGTCGGCCAGCGCGAGGTCGGCTGCTCGGGCGTGCAGGGCGCGGTGCTGGGCGCGCTGTCGGTCGAGCCGGAGACCGGCGTCGCGTTCTCCGAGCTCGCCGCGCACCTCGCGGTCAGCCGCCAGAACCTCGACGGCGTGCTGAAGCGTCTCGAGAAGCTCGGCTGGATCGAGCGCGTCGGCAACCCCGACAACCGCCGGATCAAGATGGTGCGGCTCACCCCGCCCGGCCGCGCGGCCTGGGACGGGATCATCGAGCGCTCGATGCGCTTCTACCGCGCCGGCACGCGCGGCATCCCGCGCGCCGACCGCGCGGCCTTCGTCGACACGCTGATCCGCATCGGCCGGGGCCTGAAGGCGATCCCGCCCGGCGCGATCTCGGGCGCCGCGTCCGCGGCCGACGACGCCCCCCCGCCCCCGCGGCGCGCCGGCCGCGGCCCGACGTCCAGGAAGGAGACGAGATGACCGACCGATCGCTGTCCGAGGTTCCCGCGCGCGAGACCTGCGTGCTGCGCTACGTGCTCGAGCGGCGCGCCGAGCAGACGCCGACGCGCGACTTCATCCGGCTCGGCGACGGCGGCGCGATCGGCTACCGCGCGTTCCGCGACGCGGTGCGCCGCACCGCCGCCGGCCTCGCCGCGCTCGGCGTGAAGCAGGGCGACACCGTCGTCGTCTGGATGCCGAACGGCGTCGACACGATCCGCGCGTGGTTCGCGATCAACTGGCTCGGCGCGGTCTACGTGCCGGTCAACGTCGCCTACCGCGGCAACCTGCTCGCGCACGTGCTCGCCAACGCGGGCGCGAGCGTCGCGGTCGCGAGCGTCGACCTCGTGCCGCGGCTCGAGGGGGTCGACCGCGCCGCGCTGCGCACCGTGGTCGTGATGGGCGGCGAGGCGGCGCCGGTGCCGGGGCTCGAGCTGCTCGGGCCGCAGGCGCTCGACGGCGATCCGGCGACGCTCGCCGATCCGCCGCGGCCGATCGAGCCCTGGGACCTGCAGTCGATCGTCTACACCTCGGGCACGACCGGGCGCTCGAAGGGCGTGATGAGCTCGTACGCGCACCTGCACGACATGAGCGGCCCGCGCGCGCTGCCGATGCTCGGCCCCGACGACTGCTTCCTGCTGTACGGCCCGCTGTTCCACGTCGGCGGCACGCTGCCGGTGGTCGCGTCGCTGAACCGCGGCGGCACGGTCGCGGCGGCGGGCGAGTTCACGACCGAGGGCTTCTGGCCCGCGGTGCGCGCGACGCGCGCCACCTTCGTGATCCTGCTCGGCGTGATGTCGAGCTTCGTGTCGAAGCGCCCGCCCTCGCCGCAGGACCGCGGCCACACGCTCGACAAGGTGATGATGATCCCGCTGCCCGACGACTGGCGCGCGTTCGCCGAGCGCTTCGGCACGACGGTCTACACGCTGTTCAACATGACCGAGATCAACGTGCCGATCGTCTCGGGCCCGAACCCCGAGGCGCCGGGCACCTGCGGGCGCGCGCGCCCGGGCGTCGCGCTGCGCATCGTCGACGAGCACGACCGCGAGGTGCCCGACGGCACGGTCGGCGAGCTGATCCTGCGCAGCGACGCGCCCTGGGCGCTGAACTCGGGCTACTTCAGGGACCCCGAGGCGACGGTGCGCGCGTGGCGCAACGGCTGGTTCCACACCGGCGACGCGTTCCGCCGCGACGCCGACGGCAACTACTTCTTCGTCGACCGGATGAAGGACGCGATCCGCCGGCGCGGCGAGAACATCTCGTCGTTCGAGGTCGAGGTGGAGATCCTCGCGCATCCGCAGGTGCGCGAGTGCGCGGTGGTCGCGGTGCCGAACGAGACCGCCGAGGACGACGTGCTCGCGATCGTCGCGCCGGTGCCGGGCGAGACGATCGACCCGGCGGAGCTGCTCGACTTCCTGCGCCCGCGGCTCGCGCACTTCATGCTGCCGCGCTACCTGCGGATCATGCCCGACCTGCCGCGCACGCCGACGCAGAAGGTGGAGAAGCACGTGCTGCGCGCCGCGGGCGTGACCGCCGACTGCTGGGACCGGGAGAAGGCGGGCGTGAAGGTCGCGCGCGAGCAGGTCCGGGGCTGAGGCGGGCGTCGGCGGCGAGGCCGCGGCGGTCCCGCGGCCTCGCCGGCCGGTCCCGCGGGCGGCGCGGCCCGCCCTCAGCCGCGGCCGGGCCCGCCCTGCGACGGGCGCGTCGGTGCCGCGCCGCGCGCCGCGTCCGTGCCGTCGACCTGCGGCACCTCGGCCATCCAGGTCTTCAGCAGCGTCCACGTCACCGCGAGCACGACCGGGCCGATGAAGATGCCCACCAGCCCGAACGACACCAGCCCGCCGACGACGCCGACGAAGATCAGCAGCAGCGGCAGGTCGGCGCCCTTCTTGATGAGCCAGGGGCGGATGAAGTTGTCCATCGTGCCGATCACGCCGGTGGCCACCAGCATGAAGATCGCCCAGCCGGTGTCGCCGCTCCAGAACAGCCACGCGGCCGCCGGCAGCAGCACCGGGATCGGGCCGACCTGCGCGATCGCGAGCAGGAACATCACCGCCGTGAGCAGCGTCGCCGCCGGGATGCCGGCGATCGCGAGGGCGAGGCCGCCCAGTCCCGACTGCGCGACCGCGGTGACGACCACGCCGAGCGCCACGCCGCGGATCGAGTCGGCCGCGAGCCGCGCGGTGGTCTCGCCGCGCTCGCCGGCGAGCCGGCGCGAGAAGCGCAGCACGTTGCGCGCGGCCTTCTCGCCGTACGCGTAGAACACGCCCGCGACCGCGACGGTCAGCAGGAACTGGATGCCGACCGCGCCCAGCGCGCTCGCCTCCTTCAGCAGCCGCGCGCCGACGGTGCCGGCGTAGGGCAGCGCGCGCCCGAGCAGCGGCTCGGTGCCGCCGGCGACGAGCTCGCGCCAGGCCTGCGCGGCGCGCGGCCCCACCAGCGGCAGGCCCTGCAGCCACGCGGGCGCCTCGCCGAGCCGCCAGGTCGAGACCGTCTTCGCCCAGCCGACCAGCGTGTCGGCGTTGGACACCACCGTGCCGATCGCGAGCGACAGCGGCACGAAGAACAGCAGCAGCAGCGCGAGCGTCATCGTCGCGACCGCGAGCGAGCGCCGGTTCCACAGCGTGCGCTGCACCGCCAGCATCAGCGGCCAGGTCGCCACCACGATCGTCGTCGCCCAGATGATCGCCGGGATGAACGGCTGCAGCACCCACAGGCTGCCCGCGATCAGCGCGATCAGCGCGAGGATCGCGAGCACCGTGCGGGTGAGCTCGGGCGCGGTGATCGACATCCGGGTGCCGGCGGCCGGCGGCGGCACGGGCTCGCGCGGGATCGACGAGCCCGCGGCGGCCGCGATCGCGGCGCCCCGGGCGGGATCGGCGGAGGGCGCCGCGGGCGGGGCGGCGGACGGGCCGGTCGGGTCGGACATGCGTGGCGACGGAGAGGGTGGGGGCGGCGGCCCCACTCTACCGCAGCGCGCCGCCACGCCGTCCGGGCGCGGCGCCACGCCGCCCGGGCGCGCCGCCACGCCGCCCGGGCGCGGCGCCGCGGCTCAGGCCCCGGTCGCCCAGCGCTCGAGCTGCGCCGCGCTCATCGCGCCGCTGGTGCGCGCCACCTCGCGGCCGCCGCGCATCAGCACGAGCGTCGGGATGCTGCGGATGCCGAAGCGCTGCGCGAGCCCGGCCTCGCGGTCGGTGTCGACCTTGGCGAACTGCACGCGCCCGGCGAGCCGCTGCGCCGCCGCGTCGAACTGCGGCGCCATCGCCCGGCACGGTCCGCACCAGGTCGCCCAGAAGTCGACGACGACCGGCAGGTCGTTGCGCGCGACGAAGCGGTCGAAGTCGGCCGCCCCGAGCGCGAGCGGCGCGCCCGGGAAGACCGGCCGGCCGCAGCGGCCGCACTGCGGCGACTCGTCGCGGCGCGCGGCGGGGACGCGGTTGACCGCCGCGCAATGCGGGCAGACGGCGTTCAGCGTGTCGGAGGCGTCGGTCATCGTGGAGGGGTCCGCTGCGGTCGGTCGGACGCAGGTGGGGACGGGGCGGTGCCGTCTCAAGTCGCGGCGCGGGGCTCGGTTCGGCGCCGGAACCGGTGCCTTCGGGTCGGACGCGCCGCGCCGGCCGCGCCGTGCCGGCCACCCCGTACGCCGACCCTCCCGCGCGGGGCCGCGCCATGTCGGGTCACTCCATGCCGGCCACTCCACGTCGGCCACTCCACGTCGGCCACTCC
>DASPJX010000110.1:0-3376 GCA_035628395.1 Burkholderiaceae bacterium
ACTACGACGACGTGCTCGCGTGGCTCGACTCGCGCTACGTGCGCCCGCCCGCCCATCGCGCGCTGCGCGCCTGGGTCGAGCAGCGCGCGACCCGGCACCGCTACCTGCGCGGCTGGGACGGCCTGCGCGTCGGCGGCGAGCCGGCGCGGCGCCGACGCCCAGCGCATCGCCTGCTCGAGCCGGTCGAGGTGCTGGCGCAGCGTCTGGGGCCGCGCCTGCATCGCCGCGAGCTCGAGCAGCCGGGCGAGCGACTCGGGCGGCCCCTCGCCGTCGGCGGCGCCGCCGCGCAGGCCGTCCCAGCCGCGCAGGTAGCGGTGCCGGGTCGCGCGCTGCTCGACCCAGGCGCGCAGCGCGCGATGGGCGGGCGGGCGCACGTAGCGCGAGTCGAGCCACGCGAGCACGTCGTCGTAGTAGCCCTCGCCGGCGACCGCGTCGAGCCAGCCCATCGCCGCGGTCGCGGCGACGGTCGTCGACATCAGCCAGCCCTCGCGGTCGTCGATCAGGATGCCGGCGCGCTCGAGCAGCGCGCGCACGCGCCGCGCGAGCCAGCGGTCGAGGGCGACGATCGCGAGCCGCGGCGCGGGCCGCCCCTCGGCGAGCGCGCCCTGGAGGCGGCCGTGGATCCACTGCGCGGCGAGCTGCGCCTCGCGCTCGCGATCGGAGGCGTGCAGGATCGTCGGGCGCGGGCCCGCGGGCGCCTGGCGCCAGCGCTGGCGCCGCTCGCGCAGCGGGCGCGGCGGCGCGTCGAAGCACTCGGGCCACGCGGCGCGCAGCAGCGGCACGCCGGCGCCGACCGCGCCCCAGTCGGGCTCGAGCCGCAGCAGCCGGCCCGCGGGCAGCCGCTCGTCGAGGGCCTTCAGCAGCACCGCCTCGAGCGGCTCCGGCGGCTGCCACGCGATCCAGGCGACGAGCGTGCCGGTGCACGCCCAGGCGTCGGCGAGCCGCTGCATCCGCTCGAGGCCGACGGCCACCGGATCGTGCCCGCCGGCGGCCGCCGCGTGCGCGATCCGGGCGAGCAGCGCGATGTCCTCGCGCAGGCGCCCCTCGGCCGCCGGCGAGCCGAAGGCCTCGGCGATCCGGGCGATCCAGACCGGGTCGTCGAGCCGGCCGGCGGCGCCGGCCAGCGAGAACGCGTCGAGCACCTCGAGCAGGCCGCCGGCGAACGCGAGCCGGTCGGCGGGGGTGCGGGCGTGCACGCGCTCGGGCATCGCGTCGTCGAGCGCCTGCAGCAGGTCCAGCGTGCGGGCGAGCCCGTCGACGGGCAGCGCCGGCGCGAGCGCGTCGGCCCACTGCGCGCAGGAGCGGATCGCCGGCGGCGCCCAGGGCCGGCCCGCCGCCCCCGCCCGCTCGCGCAGCGCGCGCCGCAGCGGGGCGACCAGCGCGCCGCGCGGCACGACCACCGCGACCGGCCCGGCGCCGCCGATCCGCCCGGCGAGCGCCGCGGCCGCCGCGTCCCAGAACGCCGGCCAGCCGGGCCCCGTCGGCGCGAAGCGCACCGACCCGCCGCCCGCGTCCGGCGCCGTGGCGGCTGGGGAGGCGGTCATCGCGGGTTCCGGCGTGCGGCGGCGGGGTCCATGCGGCTATGGTAATTTACCCAGCAGGAGATCCTCGACCATGGACATCACGCATACCTCCGACGCCACCTTCGATGCAGACGTGCTGAAGGCGGATTCCCCGGTGCTCGTCGACTTCTGGGCCGAATGGTGCGGTCCGTGCAAGGCGATCGCGCCGCTGCTCGACGAGATCGCGAAGGATTACGACGGCCGCCTGCGAATCGTCAAGCTGAACGTCGACGACAACCAGGCGATCACCGCGCGCTACGGCATCCGCGGGATTCCGACGCTCAAGCTGTTCGCCAACGGCGCGGAGGTCGCGACCAAGGTCGGCGCGGTCTCGAAGTCGCAGCTGACGCAGTTCGTGGACAACAACCTCTGATCCGTCGTATCCTCTAGGGAGCGTTCATCGCTCCCGCCCGCTGCGGGCGGTCTCCGGTACCCCGGAGGCCGGCGCCGCGGCGACCGGCCCGGGCCGCATCCACCCGGCGACATCCCGCACCATCCAGCCTCCCCGCTCGGGCTCGCCCCGCCGGCGAGCACGTCGCCGGCGTCCACCCGACGCCCCGGGCCCCCCACCCGCACGCAGTCCGCACCCCCCCGACGATGCATCTTTCCGAACTCAAAGCCCTCCACGTATCGGCGCTGATCGAGATGGCCGCCGGCCTCGAGATCGAGAACGCCAACCGCCTGCGCAAGCAGGAGCTGATGTTCGCGATCCTGAAGCGCCGCGCCAAGACCGGCGAGCAGATCTTCGGCGACGGCTGCCTCGAGGTGCTGCCCGACGGATTCGGGTTCCTGCGCACGCCCGAGACCTCGTACCTCGCGAGCCCCGACGACATCTACATCTCGCCGTCGCAGATCCGCCGCTTCAACCTGCACACCGGCGACACGATCGAGGGCGAGGTGCGCACGCCGAAGGACGGCGAGCGGTACTTCGCGCTGGTCAAGGTCGACAAGATCAACGGCCAGCCGCCCGAGGCGAGCAAGAACAAGATCCTGTTCGAGAACCTGACGCCGCTCCACCCGGACGTCCCGATGGTGCTCGAGCGCGAGACCAAGTCCGAGGAGAACTACACGGCGCGGATCATCGACATGATCGCGCCGATCGGCAAGGGCCAGCGGGCGCTGATCGTCGCGCCGCCGAAGGCCGGCAAGACCGTGCTGATGCAGCACATCGCGCACTCGATCACCGCGAACCATCCGAACGTCGTGCTGATCGTGCTGCTGATCGACGAGCGGCCCGAGGAGGTCACCGAGATGCAGCGCTCGGTGCGCGGCGAGGTGGTCGCCTCGACGTTCGACGAGCCGGCCACGCGCCACGTGACGGTCGCCGAGATGGTGATCGAGAAGGCGAAGCGCCTGGTCGAGCACAAGAAGGACGTGGTGATCCTGCTCGACTCGATCACCCGGCTCGCGCGCGCCTACAACACGGTGGTGCCGGCCTCGGGCAAGGTGCTGACCGGCGGCGTCGACGCGAACGCGCTGCAGCGCCCGAAGCGCTTCTTCGGCGCGGCGCGCAACATCGAGGAAGGCGGCTCACTCACGATTCTCGCCACCGCGCTGATCGACACCGGCTCGCACATGGACGACGTCATCTACGAGGAGTTCAAGGGCACCGGCAACATGGAGGTGCGCCTGAAGCGGGAGTTCGCCGACAAGCGGATCTTCCCCGCGATCGACGTCGACGCGTCCAGCACGCGGCGCGAAGAGCTGCTGATGAGCAAGGACGAGCTCGCGATCGTCTGGCGCCTGCGCCGGGTGCTCGGCGGACTCGAGGGCCTGCAGGCCCTGGAGCTGCTGCTCGGCCGGCTCAAGGACAC
>DASPJX010000111.1:0-23131 GCA_035628395.1 Burkholderiaceae bacterium
GGAGGCCGCGGGGACGCCCGGGGTCGCGACGGGGCGCGAGGCTTCGGGGACGTCCGGAGCCTCGGCGACGCCCCCGGCCATGACGAGGCCCGAGGTTGCCGCGACGCCCGAGACCACGACGACGCCCGAGACCACGACGACGCCCGAAGCCACGACGAGGCCCGAGGCCACGACGAGGCCCGAGGCCACGTCGACCTCCGAGGCCACGTCGACCTCCGAGGCCACGTCGACGCGCGGAGCCGAGACGACGCCCGAGGCCGCCACGACGGCCGAGGGCGCCCGCCCCCCGGTCGCCGCGTCGCCGCGGACCGCCGCCGCGTCGCCGGACGCCGCCGGCACCGCGGCCACCGGGCCGGCGACGGCGAACGGCGAGGCGGCCGGGCGCTACCTCGGCGCTCGCCTCGGGCCGACGATCCGCGTGCGCGGCGCGCGCACGCACAACCTGAAGAACGTCTCGCTCGACCTGCCGCGCGACGCGCTGGTGGTGATCACCGGGCTGTCGGGCTCGGGCAAGTCCTCGCTCGCGTTCGACACGCTGTACGCCGAGGGCCAGCGGCGCTACGTCGAGTCGCTGTCGGCGTACGCGCGGCAGTTCCTGCAGCTGATGGAGAAGCCCGACGTCGACCTGATCGAGGGCCTGTCGCCGGCGATCGCGATCGAGCAGAAGGCGACCAGCCACAACCCGCGCTCCACGGTCGGCACGGTCACCGAGATCCACGACTACCTGCGGCTGCTGTTCGCCCGGGTCGGCACGCCCTACTGCCCCAACCACCCCGAGCAGCCGCTCGAGGCGCAGACGGTGTCGCAGATGGTCGACGCGACGCTCGCGCTGCCCGAGGGCACGAAGCTGATGGTGCTCGCGCCGGTGGTGGCCGACCGCAAGGGCGAGCACCTCGAGCTGTTCGAGGACCTGCGCGCCCAGGGCTTCGTGCGGGTGCGCGTGCGCAGCGAGGGCAAGGACGACGCGCGCATCCACGAGCTCGACGACCCGCCGAAGCTCGCGCGGGCGAGCCGGCACTCGATCGACGTGGTGGTCGACCGGGTCAAGGTGGCGCCGGCGCTGCGCCAGCGCCTCGCCGAGTCGTACGAGACGGCGCTCCGGATCGCCGACGGACGCGCGGTCGCGCTCGAGATGGACGCGGGCCGCGAGCACCTGTTCTCGAACCGCTTCGCCTGCCCGGTGTGCCGCCACGCGCTGCGCGAGCTCGAGCCGCGGCTCTTCTCGTTCAACAACCCGATGGGCGCCTGCCCCGAGTGCGACGGCATCGGCACGCGCGAGTTCTTCGATCCGGCGCGCGTCGTGCAGTTCCCGAACCTCGGGCTCGGCGCCGGCGCGATCCGCGGCTGGGACCGTCGCAACGCGTTCTACTTCCAGATGCTGCAGAGCCTCGCGGCCTTCTACGGCTTCGAGGTCGACACGCCGTTCGAGCAGCTGCCCGAGACCGTGCGCGAGACCGTGCTGCAGGGCTCGGGCACGCAGAAGATCCCGTTCGTCTACGTGACCGAGAGCGGGCGGCCGGTCACGCGCCAGCATCCGTTCGAGGGCGTGCTGCCCAACCTCGAGCGGCGCTGGCGCGAGACCGACTCGGCGCAGGTGCGCGAGGAGCTCGCGAAGTTCCTCGCGGTCAAGCCGTGCTCGGCGTGCCGCGGCACGCGCCTGAAGCCCGAGGCGCGCAGCGTGCGGGTCGGCCCGCGCGGGCGCGACCGGCCGATCTGGACGGTCTCGGGCTGGACGCTCGGCGAGGCCCGCGAGTGGTTCTCGACGCTCGAGCTGCCCGGCTCGAAGGCCGCGATCGGCGAGCGCATCGTGCGCGAGATCTCGAACCGGCTGCAGTTCCTCGTCGACGTGGGGCTCGCCTACCTGTCGCTCGACCGCGCGGCCGAGACGCTGTCGGGCGGCGAGTCGCAGCGCATCCGGCTCGCCTCGCAGATCGGCTCGGGGCTGACGGGCGTGATGTACGTGCTCGACGAGCCGTCGATCGGGCTGCACCAGCGCGACAACGACCGGCTGATCGGCACGCTGCGCCACCTGCGCGACCTCGGCAACTCGGTGCTCGTCGTCGAGCACGACGAGGACGCGATCCGCGCGGCCGACCACGTCGTCGACATGGGCCCGGGCGCGGGCGTGCACGGCGGCGTCGTCGTCTCGCAGGGCACGCCCGACGAGATCGCCGCCGACCCGGCGTCGCTGACCGGCCGCTACCTGTCGGGCGCGGCCTCGATCGCGGTGCCCCTCGCGCGCGTGCCGCCCGGCGAGCGCCGGATCGTCGTGCGCAACGCGCGCGGCAACAACCTGCGCGGCGTCGACGTGTCGATCCCGGTGGGGCTGCTCACCTGCGTGACCGGCGTGTCGGGCTCGGGCAAGTCGACGCTGGTCAACGACACGCTGCTGCACGCGGTGATGCGCCACCTGTACGGCTCGCAGGCGCAGCCCGCGGCGCACGACGCGATCGACGGGCTCGAGCACTTCGACAAGGTGGTCGCGGTCGACCAGAGCCCGATCGGGCGCACGCCGCGCAGCAACCCGGCGACGTACACCGGCCTCTTCACCCCGATCCGCGACCTGTTCGCCGAGACGCCGACCGCGCGCGAGCGCGGCTACGGCTCGGGACGCTTCTCCTTCAACGTGAAGGGCGGGCGCTGCGACGCCTGCGAGGGCGACGGCCTGATCAAGGTGGAGATGCACTTCCTGCCCGACGTCTACGTGCCCTGCGACGTCTGCCACGGCCGGCGCTACAACCGCGAGACGCTGGAGGTGCTCTACAAGGGCCGCAACATCGCCGAGGTGCTCGACATGACGGTGGAGGACGCGCTCGCGTACTTCGCGTCGGTGCCGGCGATCGCGCGCAAGCTGCAGACGCTGATGGACGTGGGCCTGGGCTACGTGCGGCTCGGCCAGAGCGCGACCACGCTGTCGGGCGGCGAGGCGCAGCGCGTGAAGCTGTCGCAGGAGCTGTCCAAGCGCGACACCGGCCGCACGCTGTACGTGCTCGACGAGCCGACGACGGGGCTGCACTTCCACGACATCGCGCTGCTGCTGAAGGTCATCCACGCGCTGCGCGACCACGGCAACACGGTGGTCGTCATCGAGCACAACCTCGACGTCATCAAGACCGCCGACTGGGTGGTCGACATGGGCCCCGAGGGCGGCGCGGGCGGCGGCACGGTGGTCGCCGAGGGCACGCCCGAGCAGGTCGCCGCGGACCCGGCGAGCCACACCGGGCGCTACCTGGCGCGGGTGCTCGCGCGCGGGCGCACCGACCTCGCGCGCTAGGCCGGCGCGGCGCGCCGGTCCGGAGGCCGGCCGTGCGCGGGATCAGCCCGCGCCGTCGCCGCGGTACGCGCGCTCGATCGCGGCGAGGTCGAGCCTGACCATCCCGAGGAAGGCCGTCGCCACGCGCGCCGCGCGCGCCCGGTCGGGGTCGCGCATCATCGCGGCGAGCGAGGCCGGCGCCACCTGCCAGCACACGCCCCAGCGGTCGCGCAGCCAGCCGCAGCGCTCCTCGACGCCGCCGCCGGCGAGCAGCCCCTCCCACGTGCGGTCGATCCCGGCCTGGTCGTCGCAGCGCACCAGGAACGACACCGCGTGGTTGAACGGCTCGTGCGGCCCCGCGTCGAACGCGGTGAACGGCTGGCCGCAGAGCGTGAACTCGACGACGCGCACCGAGCCGGCCGGCCCGCCGGGCGTGTCGACGGGCAGCGCCGTGACCGCGTCGATCCGCGAGTCGGGGAACACCGACGCGTAGAGCGTCGCGGCGGCCTCGGCGTCCCGGACGTACCACAGGTGCGGGACGATGCGCGCGGACGCGGGGGCGTCGATGCGGGTCACGGTCGCGCCTCGCCGGCGGGCGGCGCGGCCCCGTCCCGCATCGCGACCGCGAAGCCGCCCCAGATCATCCGGCGCCCGTCGAAGGGCAGCTCGGTCGAATCGGAGGGCATCCGCGGGTCGGCCATCGCGGCGCGCTGCCCGGCGTCGCGCGCCTCGCGCGACGGCCAGACGATCCACGAGAACACCACGGTCTCGCCGGGCTCCGCCTTCACCGCGCGGTGGAAGTCGGTCGTCGTGCCCGCGGGCACGTCGTCGCCCCAGCACTCGACGACCTCGAGCGCGCCGTGCGCGCGGAACACCTCGGCCGCGCGCACGGCGAGCGCCAGGTAGGCGTCGCGGCGATCGGCGGGCACCGGGACCACGAATCCGTCGACGTAGGCCATCGTCGTCTCCCCGTCAGGCGTCGGCCACGGTGATCATCCACGGCACGCCGAAGCGGTCCGCGACCACGCCGAAGCCCCGCGACCAGAAGGTCGGGCCGAACGGCATCCGCACCTCGCTGCCGTCGGCGAGCGCGTCGAACCGGCGCCGCGCGGCCTCGAGGTCCGGCCACTGCAGCACGACCGAGAAGCCCTCGAAGCGCGGCCGACCCGAGCACATGCCGTCGCTCGCCATCAGCGCGGCCCCCGCCACCGAGAAGCTCGCGTGCATCACGCGGTCCTCGGTGCCGGGCGGCAGCATCCCCGGCGGCGGCGGATCGGGCGCGTCGCGGTAGCGCATCAGCCCGTCGACCTCGGCGCCGAGCGCGTCCCGGTAGAACGCGAGCGCTTCCTCGCAACGGCCCTCGAAGAACAGGTACGGCTGGACGGTCATGGACGGCTCCCTGTCGATCGGTTATATGTGTACAACGTCCACATACCGTACTCCCGCGAACCGATCCTGTCCACGTGAACGACGCGTCGCTCCCGAAGCCGGGCCCCCGGTCCACCTACCGCCACGGCGACCTGCGCCGCGCGCTGGTCGAGGCGGGGCTCGCGCTGGCGCGCGAGGGCGGGCCGGACGCGATCGCGCTGCGCGAGGTCACGCGGCGCGCGGGCGTCGTGCCGAACGCCGCGTACCGGCACTTCGGCAGCCTGCGCGACCTGCGCGAGGCGGTCCGCGGCGCGGCGCTCGCCGCGCTCGCGCGGGCGATGGAGGCCGAGCTCGGCACCGCGCCCGGCGACGGCGACGCGCTCGCGCGCGCCCGGGCGCGGGTGCGCGCCGTCGGGCTGGGCTACCTGCGCTTCGCACACGACGAGCCCGGGCTGTTCCGCACCGCGTTCGCGGTCGACGCGGCCCCGGTCACCCGACCCGACGAGCGCGCCGGCCCGGGCGGGCTCGACCCCTTCGAGCTGCTGGGCTCGGCGCTCGACGCGCTGGTCGCGGCGGGCGGGCTGCCGGCGCGCCGCCGCCGGCACGCCGAGTACGTCGCCTGGTCGGCGGTGCACGGCTACGCGATGCTGATCGTCGACGGCCCGCTGCGCGCGCTCGATCGCGAGGGCGCGGCCGCCGTGGCCGCGCACCTGCTGGACATGGTCGAGCGCGGCCTCTGATCGCCCTCCCGGCGCGCGCGGGCGCCGGGCCTCGCTTGCGTCGCGGCCCACCGACCCGATCTGGTCGTGGCGACCTCGCGACGGGAATCGGCGACCGCTTGTTCGCCGCCGGGCACCGAACGTGCTCCCTGTCATTGCCCCGCCGGTCGGCGCGTCCGATAACGGGGCCCTGAACCGACGACAGACAGACGAGATAACGAAAGAAGACGACAGATGATCATCCACGCCGCCACGGTCGAGCTGCAACCGACCGACGTCCGCCTGCTCCGCGAGAGCGGCCTGCCCTTCGGCCCGATCGACGCCCGCGACGCCGCGCTGCCGGTCGGCCGCGCCGACCTCGCCTCCTGCCTGCGCGCCGCGCGCGCCCGTACCGACGACCCCGACCGCCGCGCGGTCATCCTGAGCTTCCTGAAGCAGCTGCGGGCCTGAGCCCTGCCTGCGGTGGCGGTGCAGGAGGCACCGCATGACCGCACTGTCCTACGCGCCCGGCTCGGCCCCCCAGGGGCCCTGGGCCACCTATCTGGAGCAGGTCGAGCGCGTCAGGCCGTATCTCGGCCCGCTCGAGCGATGGATCGACACGCTGAGGCGGCCCAAGCGCTGCCTCGTCGTCGACGTGCCGATCGAGATGGACGACGGCTCGGTGGCCCACTTCGAGGGCTTCCGGGTCCAGCACAACCTCAGTCGCGGCCCCGGCAAGGGGGGCGTGCGCTTCCACCCGGCGGTCAACCTCGAGGAGGTGATGGCCCTCGCCGCGTGGATGACGATCAAGAACGCCGCGGTCGACCTGCCCTTCGGCGGCGCCAAGGGCGGCGTGCGCTGCGATCCGACGAAGCTGTCGACGAAGGAGCTCGAGCGCCTGACGCGGCGCTACACGAGCGAGATCGGCATCGTGATCGGTCCGCACCAGGACATCCCGGCGCCCGACGTCAACACCAACGCCCAGGTCATGGCCTGGATGATGGACACCTACTCGATGAACGTCGGGGCGACCTCGACCGGCGTCGTCACCGGCAAGCCGATCCTGCTCGGCGGCTCGCGCGGCCGGGTCAAGGCGACCGGACGCGGCGTCTTCGTGATCGCGCGCGAGACCTCCCGCCGCCTGGGCCTGCCGCTCGACGCCGCGCGCGTCGCGGTGCAGGGCTACGGCAACGTCGGCTCGTCCGCGGCGGAGCTGTTCGCCGCGAACGGCGCGCGCGTGGTCGCGGTGCAGGACGCCGGCGGCGCGGTGCTGAACGAGCGCGGGCTGGACGCGGTCGCGCTCGCCGCGCACGTCGAGCGCGCGGGCACCGTCGTCGGCTTCCCGGGCGCCGACTCGATCGGACGCGACGCGTTCTGGAGCGTCGAGTCGGACGTGCTCGTGCCGGCCGCGCTCGAGGGCCAGATCACGCCCGAGCGCGCGCGCACGCTGCGCACGAAGGTCGTGGTCGAGGGCGCGAACGGCCCGACGGTGCCCGAGGCGGACCTGATCCTCGCCGAACGCGGCATCACCGTCGTGCCCGACGTGATCGCCAACGCCGGCGGCGTGACGGTCTCGTACTTCGAGTGGGTGCAGGACTTCTCGAGCTTCTTCTGGGACGAGCACGAGATCAACACGCGGCTCGACCGCATCATGATCGACGCGTTCAACCGGATCTGGTCCGAGTCGCAGCGGCACGGCATCACGCTGCGCACCGCGGCGTTCGCGGTCGCGTGCACGCGGGTGCTGACGGCGCGCGAGCTGCGCGGGCTCTATCCCTGAGGCGCGTCGCCCGGCGGCGGCGCCTCGGCGTCGGGCCGCCCGCCGAGGCGCACCACCGCCGGCGCGGTCGCGCCGCCGGTGATCACGAAGCTCATCGCCTCGTCCATCGTCCAGTCGGTCGAGGTGACCTTCGACAGCGGCACGATCTCGATGTAGCCGGAGGTCGGGTTGGGGGCGGTCGGCACGTAGACCGCGGCGTGCTTCTCGCCGGTGTCGGCGTCCTCGAAGACCCGCGTGACGAAGCCCACGGCCCGCATGTCGGCGGTCGGGAACGGGATCAGCACGACGCGCTGCACCCCGGCGGGCCGCTCGTTCACCATGCCGAGGAAGCGCTTGGTGCCGCCGTAGATCGCCGCCACCAGCGGGATGCGCTGCACCAGCGCCTCGAGGGTGTCGAGGATGCGCCGGCCGATCACGCGGCTCGCGAACCAGCCGAGCAGGTAGAGCAGCGCCAGCGCGGTCAGCGCGGCGAGCACCGAGGTGAGCCAGCCCTCGACGAGCCAGTCGGCGAACGCGGGCGAGGTCGAGCGCAGCGTGCCGGCGAGCGCCTGCAGCCACGGCGCGCCGAGCTTCGAGAGCTGCGTGAGCAGCAGGTCGAACACCAGCCAGGTGACCCACAGCGGCGCGATCGTCACCAGCCCGACGAGCACGTAGCGGGAGCCCTGGCCGAGCGGGCCGCGACCGGCGGTCTTCATGGCCGCGCCGTCAGAACCGCAGGCCGAGCTCGACCGGGTCGCCGACCCGGATCGCGACGTCCAGCCCCTCGGCCAGCACGCAGTTCTGCCCGAAGGTGACCGCGCCGCCGAGCCGCGCGTCCGACCGGAAGGTCGACAGCACCTCCAGCACGCCGCGCTCGCGGCGGCCGGTGACCGGGTCGACCTCGGTGATCGCGCAGCGCATGCACGGCTTGACCACGCGCAGCACCGCGGGCGGGCCGGCCGCGGGCCGCACGGTGAGCGTGTCGGCGAAGTCCTCCTCGAACGCGTCGAAGCCGTCGACGACGACGTTCGGGCGGAAGCGGTGCACGGTCGCGGTCGGCAGCCCGGCGACCAGCAGCCGGTCGTTGAGCGCGTCGAGCGAGGCCGCGCCGATCGCGAGCAGCGGATAGCCGTCGGAGAAGCGCGTCAGCGTGCCGGGCGAGCCGCTCGCCTCGCCCACCCAGTTGCGGCTCGCCGCGCGCGGCGCGGTCGCGTCGAAGCGCAGCAGCCGCGCGCGCCGCCCCAGGTACTCGCTGAACCACGCGCGCGCCTCGGGCCCCTCGTCGAAGCCGGCGCAGCGGTCGTCCCAGACCCGGGTCGCGACCCGCTCGCCGCCGCGGCCGGCCACCTCGAGCGCGGGCATCCCCGGCGCGAGCACGCGCAGCGTGCCGCCGGCGCGCGACGGGCGCACGAGCGCCAGGCGCGGCAGCTCGCGCTGCGTGAGGAAGTCGCCGTCGTCGTCGACGAGCATCCAGCGCCGGTCGTCGACGGGGCCGAGCGCGTCGAACCGCAGCGTGTCGACGGCGATGCCGGCGCAGGACTTGATCGGGTAGACGTACAGGGCGGCGACGCGGGGCGAGGTCATCGTCGAATCGTAGCAGCGGCCGCGCCGGGCGCCACCCGCGGCGGGGCCGCGCCCGCTCAGCCGCGCAGCCCGCCGATCCGGCGTTCGCGCTCGGCGTCGATCGCGCGCTGCGCCGCGGGCTCGTCGACGCCGGTCGCCTGCAGCGCGACCGCCGCGAGCTGCAGGCTCGCCTCGAGCGTCTCGGGGATCACGACGCTCGCGCCCTCGTCGCGCAGCACCGCCGCGTGCGCCTCGTCGCGCGAGCGCGCGATCACCGGCACGTCGGGATCGATCTCGCGCCGGATCGCGCGCAGCGCGTGCAGCGCCGAGGCCGGCCGGTCCATCGTCAGCACCACCGCGGCCGCGCCGGCGACCCCGATGCGCTTCAGCAGCCCGGTGCGCGTCGCGTCGCCCGACCACACCGGCAGGCCGCGCGCGCGGCAGACCGCCACCCGCGCGGCGTCGGTCTCGATCGCCACCCAGCCCACGCCGCGGGCGTCGAAGATCGCGCCGAGCGTCTCGCCGACGCGCCCGAAGCCGGCGATCACGACCGGCCCGGCGAGCGCCCCGGCGGGCGGGACGTCGAGGTCGGTCCCCTCGGGCGCGCGCTCGAGCCGCTCGCGGATCGTGCGGCCGGCGTGCGCGGCGAACGGGGTGGCGAACAGCCCGAGCGCGACGACGAGCAGCATGAACTGCGCGACCTCGCGCGGCATCAGCCCGGCGGCCTGCGCGACGCCGATCACGATGAACGCGAACTCGCCGCCCTGCCCCATCAGCAGGCCGCCCTCGATCGCCGTGCCCCACGACAGGCCGCCGGCACGGAACACCAGCGCGACGACCGCGGCCTTGATCGCGAACAGCCCGAGCACCGAGGCGAGCAGCCAGCCGGGCGAGCGCGCCGCCTCGGCCGGATCGACGCCCATGCCGACCGAGATGAAGAAGAGCCCCATCAGCAGCCCGCGGAACGGCTCGATCGTGACCTCGACCTCGTGGCGAAACTCGGACTCGGACAGCAGCAGCCCGGCGAGCAGCGCGCCCAGCGCCATCGACAGCCCGGCGGCCGCGGTCAGCGCGCCGGTGCCGAGCGCGCACAGCAGCGTCAGCGCGACGAACACGTCGGGCCCGCGCCCCGCGGCGAGCGCGCGGAACAGCGGCCGAAGCAGCCGCCCGCCGATCCAGACGATCGCGCCGATCGCGATCGCGGCCTTCGCGAGCGAGCCGCCGAGCAGCGCCGCCGCCGCGCCCAGCGCCGCACCGGGCGGCGCGCCCTGCAGCGCCGCGCGGTGGCCGTCGGCGAGCACGCCCACGACGATCAGCAGCGGCACCACCGCGAGGTCCTGCAGCATCAGCACGCCGAAGGTCGCCTGCCCGAGCGGCGTGCCGAGCGCGCGGCGCTGCTCGAGCAGCTGCATCACGACCGCGGTCGACGACAGCGCGAGCACGAGCCCGAGCACCACCGACAGCGGCCACGGATTGCCGAACGCGCGGGCGAGCCCGCCGATCGCCGCGGCGCTCGCCAGCAGCTGCGCGGTGCCCGCGCCGGCCACCCAGCGCCGCAGCGCGCGCAGCCGCGCGGGCGAGAGCTCGAGCCCGATCGTGAACATCAGGAACAGCACGCCGAGCTCGGCGAGCACCGCGACGCCCTCGAGCTCGGTGAACGCGATCGCCGCCAGCCACGGCACCGAGTCGGCCAGCCGCCCGAGCCCGAACGGCCCGAGCAGCGCGCCCGCGGCGAGGAAGCCGAGCACCTGGTTGACGCGCAGCCGCTGCAGCAGCGGGATCAGCACGCCGGCGAGCGCGAGGAACAGCAGGATCTCGCGCAGGTGCGGGAAGTCGGGGGCGGCGTGCATGGGACCGGCGGACCGTATCCGGGCGCGGCCGGGGCGTCAAACCGGGCGGCCGACGCGGGCCGCCGGACACCGCTGCGCGGCGCGCGCCGGCTGGCGCGGCGCGCCGCGTTCGCCTAGCCTGCCCGGATGCACATCGACGCGCGCGACCGATCGCCCCCGGCCCCGGCACGACGGCGCCGACGCGCGACGGCCGCCGGCGCGGCGCTGGCGCTGCTCGCGGCCTGCGCCGCGCCCGGGCCGGAGCCGGGCGCGGCGCCCGAGGGAGGCGTCGACGCGCGCGCGTCCGCCGGGGGCGTCCGGCCCGGACGCGTCGCCGCCGCGCCGCCGGCCGCACGCGACGCGGCGCCGGTGCCCGGCCCCCGCGGTCCGCTTCCCGCGGACCCGCGCGCGATCGCCGCCGCGATGCGGGGCGTGCCGATCGTGCTGCTCGGCGAGGTGCACGACAACCCCGGGCAGCACGCGCTGCGGGCGCAGGCGCTGGCCGAGCGCATCGCCGCGGGCGAGCGCTTCGCGATCGCGTTCGAGCAGCTCGACCGCGAGCGGCAGGCCGACGTCGATCGCGCGCGCGGCGAGCGGCCGCGCGACGCCGACTGGCTGATCGCCCGGGCCGGCGCGCGCGGCTGGGACTGGTCGCTGTACCGCCCGTTCGTGCAGCTCGCGCTCGACCACGACCTGCCGATCGTCGCCGCGAACCTGTCGCGCACCGGGGCGAGCCGCGTCGTGCGCGACGGCTTCGCCGCGGCGTTCGACGCGACCGCGCTGCGCACGCTGGGCCTGAACCCGGTGTCGCCGGCGCTGCTCGCCGCGCACGAGCGCGAGGTCGACGCCGGGCACTGCGGCGCGATCCCGGTGACGATGCTCGCGCCGATGGCGCGCGCGCAGATCGCCCGCGACGCGACGCTGGCCGCGGCGATCGAGCCCTGGGCCCGCGACGGCGTGGTGCTGCTGACCGGCAACGGGCACGTCCGGCGCGACCTCGGCGTGCCGCGCTGGCTGTCGTCGGCGTGGCGCGAGCGCACGCTCGCGATCGGGTTCGTCGAGCGCTCGCCCGGCGAGGCCGCGCCCGCGGCCGACGGTCGCTACGACGCGGTGGTGCACACGCCGCCGGTCGAGCGCGGCGACCCGTGCGCGTCGTTCGCCCCGCGCGGCCGGCCCGGCGGCACGAGCGCGCGCTGAGCTCAGCCGCGCGCGGCCGTGCCGAGCACGCGCGCGACGAACCCGGTCTTGCCCTCGGTGTAGGCCTCGCGGTCGTCGGGGTGGCGCGCGGCGAGCGCCGCCTTGAGCGACGCGTAGCGCGCCGCGAGCGCCGGATCGGCGCGCAGCCGGTCGCGGAAGCCGAGCAGCGCGCGCAGCCGGTCGGCGCGCACGACGTGCAGGTGATGGGTGCGCCGCTCGCCGTGGGGCGGCAGGCCGCGCACGAAGAACATCCGCGTGGGGTCGGGGTTGTCGGCCCAGTGCAGGTAGCCGAGCCCCAGCACCGGCGCGATCAGCGCCGGCCAGCCCGCCGGGTCGTCGTCGACGAGCGCGACGTCGATCACCGGCTTGGCGACGAGCCCGGGCACCGCGGTGCTGCCGACATGGTGCAGCGCGTCGGCCAGCCGCGCGGGCAGCGCGCCGCGCAGCCGCGCCGCCTCGCGCTCGAAGGCGGCCGGCCAGTCGGGATCGGGGGCGACGAGCTCGATGCGGTCGGCGAGCCGCGACACGGGCTCGCGCCTCACGGTCGGTAGTCGGCGAAGCGCTCGAGCACGCGCGCCATCTCGTCGTCGGGCAGCCGCGCCGCGCCGCCCGCCTGCAGCGCGAGCAGGTAGGTGCGCGACAGCCACTCGAGCTCGACCGCGAGCGCGAGCGCACCGTCGAGGTCGGCCCCGACCGCGACCAGCCCGTGGTGCGCGAGCAGGCACGCGCGACGCCCGTCGAGCGCGGCGATCGCGCGGTCGGACAGCGCACCGGTGCCGAAGGTCGCGTACGGCGCGCAGCGCACGTCGGCGCCGCCCGCGGCGGCGACCATGTAGTGGAAGGCCGGCAGGCCGTGGCGCTGCACCTGCGGCAGGCAGGACAGCGCGGCGGCGTGCGGCGCGTGCGCGTGGACCACGGCGCGCACGTCGGGCCGGCCCGCGTGCAGGTCGTGGTGCAGGCGCCACTCCGAGGTCGGCCGGCGATCGCCGTCGACGATCGGCTCGCCGCCGTCGCGCGCGATCGACATCCAGACCAGGTCGTCGGGACCGCAGCGGTCCCACGGCAGCGCGCTCGGCGTGACGAGCAGCCCGTCGGCGCCGCCGCGGTGCCAGCGCACCGACAGGTTGCCGGCGCTGCCGTGGTTGAGCCCGAGCGCGTGCGTCGCGCGGGCGGCCTCGAGCAGCGCCGCGCGGGCGGCGTCCTCGGTGGGGTACGGGGCGGTGGCGTGCATGGCGGATCCGGCGACGGTGCGACGATCGTGGGGCGCGGGCGGGTCGGGCTCAGTCGCGCGCGGCGAGCGCGCGCGCGACGCCGCCGGCATCGGCCGGCACGGCGCCGTGCTCGGTGACCAGCGCGTCGACCAGCCGCGCCGGGGTCACGTCGAACGCGGGGTTCAGCGCGGCCACCCCTTCGGGCACGACGCGCACCTCGCGCGGCGCGCCGTCGGCCGCGCGCCCGACCAGGTGCGTGACCTCGCGCGGGTCGCGGTGCTCGATCGGGATCGCGTCGCCGTCGGGCGCGGCCGCGTCGATCGTGGGCGTCGGGCACGCGACCCAGAACGGCACGCCGGTGTCGCGCGCCGCGAGCGCCTTCAGGTAGGTGCCGACCTTGTTCGCGACGTCGCCGTTGCGCGCGACGCGGTCGCAGCCGACGATCGCCGCGTCGACCCGGCCCTCGCGCATCAGCTGGCCGCCCGCGTTGTCGGCGATCACCGTGCACGGCACGCCCGCGTCGGCGAGCTCCCAGGCGGTCAGGCTCGCGCCCTGGTTGCGCGGCCGCGTCTCGCCGACCCACACGTGCAGCGGCACGCCCGCGGCGTGCAGCGCGTAGACCGGGGCGAGCGCGGTGCCGTGCGCGACCGCGGCGAGCCGGCCCGCGTTGCAGTGGGTCAGCACCTGCAGCGGCGCCGACGGGCCGACCGGCCGGCCGGCGGCCTCGCGCCGCGCCGCGACCCCGCGCAGCAGCGCCGCGCCGTGCGCGCCGATCGCCGCGTTGATCGACACGTCCTCGTCGGCGATCGCGAGCGCCTCGGCCCAGGCGAGCGCGGCACGCTCGGCGGGCGGCCGCGGCCGCACCCGCGACGCGACGCGATCGAGCGCCCAGCGCAGGTTGACCGCGGTGGGGCGCGTCGCGGCGAGCGCCTCGGCCGCGCGCGCGAGGCCGGCGTCGGACGGATCCTCGCGCAGCGCGAACGCGAGGCCGAAGGCGGCGGTCGCGCCGATCAGCGGCGCGCCGCGCACCCGCATCGTCTCGATCGCGCGCGCGCAGCCGGACGCGTCGCGCAGCGCGAGCTCGACCCGCTCGAACGGCAGCCGCGTCTGGTCGAGGGTCACGACCGCCGCGCCCTCGACGCGCAGCGTGCGCGGCGGCGACGGAGCCCGGTCGGCACGGAGGACGTCGCTCGGGATCTTCATGGCGACCCATTGGACCACAGGCGCCCGGCCGCGACGGCCCGTTCGCCGACCGGGCGGCGCGGCGAACGGGTCCGCTTCGTGCCTTCGCGGACGGGACGAGCCCGGTCGCCCGATGCACAATGACGACCGCCGCTCCGATCCGATGACCCGCCTCCCCGACCCCGCTCCCGGCGCCCCGGCGCGCCCGCTCGAGGCCCTGCCCGGTCCCCGGGGACTGCCGCTGCTCGGCTCGCTGCATCGATGGGACGCGTCGCGCGCGCACCTGATCCTGGAGGACTGGGCGCGCGAGCACGGCCCGATCTACCGGTTCCGGCTCGGTCCGCAGCCGCTGGTGGTGATCTCCGAGGCCGAGGCGATGATGACCGTGCTGCGCGAGCGGCCGCACGACTTCCGCCGGCACTTCGCGGTGCGCCCGATCTTCCGCGAGATGGGCATCGACGGGCTGTTCTCGGCCGAGGGCGACGACTGGCGCCGGCAGCGGCCGCTGGTGATGCGCGCGCTCGACCCGGCCCACCTGAAGCGCTTCTTCCCGGTGATCGTCACCGCGACCGAGCGGCTGCACGCGCGCTGGCTCGCGGCCGCGGCCGCGGGCGCGCCGGTCGACCTGCGCGCCGACCTGACCCGCTACACCGTCGACGTGACCTGCTCGCTCGCGTTCGGCACCGACGTCGCGACGCTCGCGCGCGACGACCCGGATCCGCTGCAGCACCACCTCGACCGGATCTTCGCGGGCATCGCGCGACGCATCAACTCGCTGTGGCCGACCTGGCGCTGGTTCCGCACGCGCGCCGACCGCGAGATCGAGCGCTCGCTCGAGGCCGCCGGCCGCGCGGTGCACGCCTTCGTCGAGGCGGCGCGCGAGCAGATGGCGCGGGAGCCGGCGCTGCGCGAGTCGCCGCGCAACCTGCTGCAGGCGCTGCTCGCGGCCAACGAGACCGCGCGGCTGTCCGACGCCGAGCTGCACGGCAACGTGATGACGCTGCTGCTCGCCGGAGAGGACACGACCGCCAACACGATCGCCTGGGCCCTGCACCTGCTGTCGCAGCATCCCGACGTGCTGCGCGCGGCCCGCACCGAGGCGCTCGAGGCGCTCGGCGAGCCGACGGCGGGCGGGCTGCGGCCGGTCGCGCTGCACGACTTCGAGCAGACGCGCGCGCTGCCGCTGATCGAGGGCGTGGTGCTCGAGGCGCTGCGCCTGAAGCCGGTGGCGCCGCTCAACATGTTCACCGCGATCCGCGACACCGAGCTGATGGGCACGCGGATCCCGGCGCGCACGCTGGTGTGCCTGCTGAAGCGCCCGCCGGCCACCGACCCGCTCCACTTCCCGCGGCCGGCCGAGTTCGCGCCGCAGCGCTGGCTCGCCGGCGAGGCGGCGGCGAGCGGCGCCGGCTCGCAGGACGCGCCGGCCGCGGTGGCGGGCGGCGGCAAGCGCGCGTTCATGCCCTTCGGCGGCGGGCCGCGCTTCTGTCCGGGCCGCTACCTCGCGCTGCTCGAGGCGAAGATGGTGCTCGCCACGACGCTCGCCTCGTTCGAGCTCGAGCCCACCGGCGCGCCGGTCACCGAGCTGCTGGGCATGACGATGCAGCCGCAGGGCCTGAAGGTGATGCTGCGGCCCCCGAAGCCGCACACGCAGCGCGAGCGCAGCGGACTGTCCTGAGCGCGGTTCCGATCCGGCGGACGCGGCGGAGGTCGGTGGCCGGGGCGTCCGGCCGGACGTCGGGCTAGACGGAGAAGCGCCCGAGCTGCGCGAGCGCGCCGTCGCGCGGCGCGAGCACCAGCGTCTCGCCCATGCCGAGCCAGCCGCCGGCGAGCGCGGTCGCGTTGACCTGATGGGTCACCGCGACGGCGTTCGACGGCCCGCGCGCGGCGAGCGCCCAGTCGCGGACCGCCGCGGTCCGCGCGTCGCGGTCGGACCCGTCCTCGAAGAACGAGTCGAGCGGCGGCCACGGCTCGACGCGGCCGAACGCGATCCGCGCGGTGTCGAGGCAGCGGCACCAGCGGCTCGAGCGGACCTCGCCGAGCGGCGCGCCGATCGAGCGCAGCGCGTCGCCGAGCCGGCGCGCCTGCTCGCGGCCGGCGGCGCTCAGGTTGCGCTGCGTCGAGCAGTCGGCGAGCCGGAAGCCCGGCGGATCGCCGACGCCGGGATCGGTGATCGCGTGGCGCACGAGCAGCACGCAGCCGCCGCGTCGCAGCGCCTCGCGCAGCTCCGGCGCGATCGCCGGCGCCGCGAGCGCGGGCGCCGCGGCGACGACGCCGCCCAGCGAGGCCGCGCGCAGCAGCGCGCGACGCCCGGGGCCCGGCCGCGCGCCGCTCACGCGCCGCCCCGGGCGCGGTCGATCGCGCGCCGGTCGCGCTTGGTCGGGCGGCCCTCGATCGCGTGCGCCGGCTCGGTGAAGAAGCGCCGGCGCTCGCGCTGCGCGTCGCGGGCCGCGACGCTCTCGGCGGTCTCCTCGTACAGCTGCTGCGCGACCGGCGCGGGGCCGCGCTGCTCGGACAGCCCGCGCACCGTCACGACGCGCTCGGTCTCGCCGACGCGCACCGCGACCGTCTCGCCGACGCGCAGCGTGCGCGCGGTCTTCACGCGCTCGCCCTCGACGAGCACGCGGCCGTTGTCGATCGCGTCCTGGGCGAGCCCGCGCGTCTTGAAGAAGCGCGCGGCCCAGAGCCATTTGTCGATGCGCATCGCGGACGCGCCGCCGGACGACGGCGCAGGAGTGGAGCCCATCGTCGTGAAGCGCGATCAGTGCCCGCCGAAGGCGACGAGCGTGTGCAGCGCGAGCCCGGCGTCGCGCAGGCGGCGCGAGCCGCCGAGCTCGGGCAGGTCGACGATCGCCGCGCCCTCGACGACGGTGCCGCCGAGCCGCTCGATCAGCCGCTTGCCGGCCATCATCGTGCCGCCGGTGGCGATCAGGTCGTCGATCAGCAGCACCCGGTCGCCGGGCCGGCAGGCGTCGGAGTGCAGCTCGACCGCGGCGCTGCCGTACTCGAGCTCGTACGTCTCGGCCACCGTGGTGAACGGCAGCTTGCCCTTCTTGCGGATCGGCACGAAGCCGAGGTTGAGCTCGTAGGCGACGATCGAGCCGAGGATGAAGCCGCGCGCGTCGATGCCGGCGACGAGGTCGAGCTCGCGGTCCATGTAGCGGTGCACGAACAGGTCGACGAGCACGCGCAGCGTCTTCGGGTCCTGCAGCAGCGGGGTGATGTCGCGGAACAGCACGCCCGGCTGCGGCCAGTCGGGCACCGTGCGGATGCGGTCTCGGATGTAGTTCGGATCGAGCATTGCAGCCGGCGTTTGCCGCCTCCGGAGATCGCGGGCTATTGTAGGGGCGATCGACCGGAGCCTCCGCCTTGACCCCCGACCGCCGTCCCGTCCCGTTCTCGCAGCGCTGGTTCGACGACTACCCGGTCGGGGAGACCGTCGAGTTCGGCGACTACCCGATCACCGAGTCCGAGGTCGTCGAGTTCGCGAGCCGCTACGACCCGCAGCCCTTCCACCTCGACGCCGAGGCGGCGCGCGAGTCGATCTACGGCGGGCTGATCGCCAGCGGCTGGATGACCGCCTCGTGCGCGATGCGCATGCTGGTCGACCACTACATCTCGCCGCTGGCGAGCATGGGCTCGCCGGGCATCGACCAGCTGCGCTGGCTGAAGCCGGTGCGCCCCGGCGACCGGCTGCGGATGCGCGTGACCGTCAAGGACTCCCGGCGCTCGCAGTCGAAGCCCGACCGCGGCATGGTGCGCTTCGTGCAGGAGGTGCTGAACCAGGACGGCGTCGTGGTGATGACGCTCGAGGGCTGGGGGATGTACCGGGTGCGCCCCGGCGCCTGAAGCCGGAGCGGCCCCGGGCGCGCGCCGGGGTCAGGACGCGACGCGGCCCGGGGTCGGCCAGGGACGCTGCGGCGGGCGGATCGTCTCGATCGCGCGCGCGAGCCGCAGCACGCCGAGGTCGTCGAAGCGGCGGCCGACGATCTGCACGCCGCGCGGCAGCCCGTCGCCGCCGAAGTCCCAGTTGACCGAGACGGCCGGCTGCTCGCCCATGTTCCACGGCACGGTGAACGCGATGTGCGACAGCGCGTCGCGCGGGTCCTCGCCCGGGCTGTGGGCGGTCGCGGGGTGCGGCATCCGCGGCGAGACCGGCGACAGCAGGAAGTCGTGCGCGAGCGTCGCGCGGGTCGCGTGCTCGCGCATCGCCGTCATCTGGCCGAAGGCGGCGATCACGTCGTCGCCGGTGAACCCGCCCGCGCGCCAGGTGCACCACTCGACGACGAAGGGCAGGATGCCCGCGCGCACCGCCGCGGGCATCGCGACCACGTCGCGGTGCGAGCGCGCCTCGAAGAACCGGCACCAGCCGTCGAGCATCTGCGGCGTGAGGAACGAGGGCACCGGCTCGACGATCGCGCCGGCCGCCTCGAGCGCGCGCGCCGCGGCCTCCACCGCCGCGCGCACCGCGGGATCGACCGGCAGGCCCGCCCGCATGTCGAGCAGCACCCCGATGCGCAGCCCGCGCGGCGACAGTCCGTCGATCAGCCCGGCGTACGACACCGGCTGCGCGGGCAGGCTCGTCCAGTCGCGCGCGTCGGGTCGCGCGAGCACCTCGAGCAGCATCGCCGCGTCGCGCACGGTGCGCGTCATCGGCCCGGCGACGCGGCAGATGTAGGGCGGGTCGATCGGCACGCGACCGAAGCTCGGCTTCAGGCCGACCAGCCCGCAGTAGTGCGCGGGCAGCCGGATCGAGCCGCCGATGTCGGTGCCGACGTGCAGCGGGCCGTAGCCCGCGGCGGCCGCGGCGCCCGCCCCCGACGACGAGCCGCCCGGATTCAGGTCGAGCCGCCACGGGTTGCGGGTGATGCCGTGCAGCGACGACACCCCCGAGGTCAGCATCCCGAAGTCGGGCATCGTGGTCTTGCCGAGGATCGCGGCGCCCGCCTCGCGCAGGCGCGCCGACGGCGGCGCGTCGGCCGGCCGCGGCGAGCGGTCGCCGGCGACCGTGCCGATCGGCGCCGGGTCGCCGCGCGTGTACAGGTTCTCCTTCAGCGTCGCCGGCACGCCGTCGATCGCCGACAGCGGCGCGCCGGCGCGCCAGCGCCGCTCGGCGTCGCGGGCCGACGCGAGCGCGGTCTCCTGGCTGATCCGGTACATCGCGCGAAGCGCGGGCTCGCACGCGTCGATGCGCTCGAGCGTCGCCTCGACGACCTCGACGGGCGAGAGCTCGCGGCGCGCGTAGGCGTCGTGCAGGTCGGCGGCGGTCAGCTCGTGCAGGGCGGGCATCGTCGTGGCTCTCCGGACGGGTGCCGCGCCAGTGTCGTCGATCGCCGTCGGGCGGGCCGCGGCGGGCCCCACGGCATGGAACCTGCTCCGTCGACCCCGACGGCCCCGCCGCGCGGGCCGACCCGATCCGTGGCGGCCGCGAGGCCGCCCGCCCTTCCACGGAGTCCCGCCGATGATCCGCCCCGCCCGCCCGCTTTCCGCCGTCCTCGCGGCGCTCGCGCTCGCCGCGTGCGCGAGCGCGCCGCCCGGCGCCGACGTCGTCGGCACCGGCACCGTGCTCTCGGTGACCGAGGTCGTGGAGGCGAGCCGCGGCGGCGGGCTGCTGGGCTCGATCGGCGGCGCGCTCGCCGGCGCGGGCCTGGGCAGCCTGATCGGCGGCGGCACCGGCCGCTCGGTCGCCACCGGCGTGGGCGCCGCGGTCGGCAGCTCGGTCGGCGGGCAGTCCGGCGCGCAGGCGGGCGCGGCCACCGCGTGGGACGTGCTCGTGCGCTTCGACGACGGCATCGACCGGCGGGTGCGCACCTACCGCCAGCCGGCGGTGCGCCCGGGCACCCCGGTCTCGGTCTCGAACGGCACGGTGAGCCCGCGCTGAGGCCGGCGCCCGGACCGCGGCGAGGCGCGCGCCGAGGCGCGCGCGGACCGGATCGACGCGCGGGGCGTCCGGCACGCCGCGGTCACGGACGGGCGTCGGACCCGCATCGGGGCCCGGATGCGACGAAGCCGCCCGGAGGCGGCTTCGCGGTGCGCCGCCCCGGGGGCGGCGCGATCGTCGCGCGGGCGGCCGCGAGGGCCGCGCGGCGCGTCAGATCGGGCGGATGCGGCTGGCCTGCGGGCCCTTCTGGCCCTGGGTCACCTCGAACTCCACGCGCTGGTTCTCGGCCAGCGAGCGGAAGCCCTTGCCCTCGATCTGGCTGAAATGGGCGAACAGGTCCTCGCCGCCGCTGTCCGGCTTGATGAAGCCGAAGCCCTTGGCGTCGTTGAACCACTTGACGATACCGGTCTGGGTAGCCATGTCGAACTCTTTCCTGGAATCAGGGATGTGATGAAAGGCGGGCGCGGAGGCCCGTCCGGAGCGCCCTAGCTCAAGGAATGTGACCGTGGGGATTCAGAACCGGAACGGCCCGGGAACCCGGACCGCACTGACTTGATTGCCGATGGAAAACAGACGACTTGATGCGGGAGCAGTGGCGATTCTAGCTCATCGGAGGGTGGGCGGCCACCGTCGCGGCCGCCGTCCGTCGGGTCGCGCGAGCTAGGCCGGCGCGCCCGCGGCGCGCTCGGCGAGCACCCGCGGCGCGGGCCGCACGTCCATCGTCGTCTGCACGAGGCCGGCGAGCACGCCGATCGCGACCGCGCCCTTCCACGCCCACTCGTACGAGCCGAGCGCGCCGTAGATCAGCCCGCCGCCCCAGGCGCCGACGAACGAGCCCACCTGGTGGCTGAGGAACGCGATGCCGGTCAGCGTCGCCATCCAGCGAAGCCCGAACAGGTGGACGACGAGACCGTTGACGAGCGGCACGACGCCGAGCCACAGCGTGCCCATCGCCGCGGCGAACAGCAGCGTGCCGGTCGGGCTCGGCGGCGCCGAGAAGTACAGCGCGACGATCGCCGAGCGCAGCAGGTAGATGCCGCCCAGCAGCGCGCGGCGCGAGTGGCGCTGGCCGAGCCAGCCGAACAGCCAGGAGCCGACGACGTTGAACAGCCCGATCAGCGCGAGCGCGCCGGCGGTCACGCCCGGCGCGATGCCGCACAGGTCGAGGTAGGTCGGCAGGTGCGTCGTCAGGAACACGAGCTGCAGCCCGCAGACGAAGTAGGCGAGCGCCATCGTCACGTAGCCGCGGTGCGACGCCGCCTCGCGCAGCGCCGCGCCGATCGACTGCGGCGGCCCGGACGACTCGCGCTCGATGCGGTCGGCGCCGCCGGCGGCGAACGCCGCGGGCAGCATCACCGCGGCGAGGCCGAGGAAGGCGACCAGCGCGAGCTGCCAGCCGTCGCGCGCGATCATCGCCTGCGCGAGCGGCGAGGCGACGACGAGCCCGAGCGAGCCGGCCGCCGACACCGTGCCCATCGCGACGCTGCGCCGCGCGGCGGGCACCGTGCGCGCGGTGACGTTCATCGCGAGGTTCGACGCGGTGCACGACAGCGCCAGCCCGATGCACAGGCCCGCGCCGACCACCAGGCCGAGCGCCGACTGCGCGGTCGCCATCGCGATCAGCCCGGCCATGTACGTCAGCACGCCGGCGATCGCGACCGGGCGCGCGCCGATGCGGTCGACGAGCAGCCCGACCGCCGGCTGCGTCAGGCCCCACACCATGTTCTGGATCGCGAGCGCGAGCGAGTAGTCGGCCGCGGTCAGGCCGAGGTCGCGCACGACGTGGGGCTGCAGCAGCCCGAGGCTCTGGCGCATGCCCATCGACAGGCTGAGCATCAGCGCGGCGCCGCCGAGGATGGCGACGTTCTGCGCGCGGGTGAGGTCGGCCTGCTTCACGGGGCGGTGCGTCCGGGAGGGATCGCGCCGAGGATACGGCCCGGCGGCGGGCGCCGGACCCGGGCGGCGCGCGGTTTCCGGAACCGCGCGGCCGGCGGCGGTCTCAGGCCGCCATCTGCGACTCGCCCGACTCGCTCGAGGCGCCGGTCGAGAGGAACACCTCCGCGGGCACCTGCGCGAGCTGCGCGGCGCTGCGGCCGGTCGAGCGCATGTGGCGGGCGACGAGGTGGTAGCCGAGCGAGTAGCCGAGATGCCGCGGCAGGCCGCGCTCGGGCGCGCCGAAGAACCACGCGCGGTGGTCGTACTGGCGCGCGGCGAGGTGCGGCCGGGCGGTCGCCTCGGCGTGCTGCAGCTGCTTCGCGTCGAGCGCGCGCGCCCAGAACGGCGGCACGCCGCCGCGGAAGCCGGTCTCGAACACGCAGGCGAGCCCCTCGCTCACCAGCGCCTCGCCGAGCGTCGTGCCGTAGCCCGGACGCAGCCAGCGCGCGCAGTGGTGCAGCTCGTGGGCGAGCATCGCGAGCAGCTCCTCCTCGCCCGCGGCGTCGACCCACGGATGGGCCGGGTCGATCCAGACGTCGATGCGGTCGGCCGCCCAGGCGCGCGCGCCGATGCCGGTCTCGCGGATGGTGCGCGCCGGGTCGACGCCGACGGCGACCGTGATGCGGCCGGTCAGCGGCAGCAGCGGCACGACGCGGCGCTCGGCGAGCCGCAGCACGCGCTCGAGGAAGCCGCGCAGACGGACCATCTGCTCGGGGTCCTGCCCGGCGGTGGTGGGTTCGAAGAAATCGAGGTGCAGGTGCATGGGGGGCTCTGGGGTCGCGTCGGGAGCGACCCGTCCGACGTCTGCGCCGGTCCGATCCGCCGGCCCGGCATGGAGCCATGGTAGGGCCGCGATCCGCGCGCATTCCCGCCGCCCATCGGTCGCGGGCTCCGTCCGGCGGGCTGGCTCGGCCGTACCTTGCGCGGACCTGCGGAACCCCGCATGCGGGTTGACCACGATGGCGCGCGCGACGCAGCATCGCTCCGTGCGCCGGCGGGCGGCGCGGCACGAGGAGCAGAGGATGGCGAACGTCGTTCCGGTCCACGGACCCCGCGACGCGGGGGTCGGGCCCGCCGGGCGGGCGCGTCGCGCGGCCCGCGTCGACGGCGGGGCGATCCGATGATCGCGAGCCTCGACCACCTGGTGCTGACGACCGTCGACGAGGCGGCCTGCGTGCGCTTCTACGTGGACGTGCTCGGCATGCGCCACGTGCGCTTCGGCGCGGGACGCGCCGCCTTCGCGTTCGGCGACCAG
>DASPJX010000112.1:0-2817 GCA_035628395.1 Burkholderiaceae bacterium
CTCGGACCTGCGCGCCCGCCACATCGGCTTCGTCTTCCAGCAGTTCTTCCTCGTCGACGGCCTGAGCGCGCTCGACAACGTGGCGATGGGCCTGCTGTACAGCGGCGTGCCGCTGGCGCAGCGACGCCGCGCCGCGCTCGAGGCGCTCGACCGGGTCGGTCTCGCGCTGCGTGCGTCGCACCGGCCCAACCAGCTGTCGGGCGGCGAGCGCCAGCGCGTCGCGATCGCGCGGGCGTTGGTCGCGCGACCGTCGATCGTCCTCGCCGACGAGCCGACCGGGAACCTCGACTCCGTGAACGGCGAGGCGATCCTGCGGCTCCTCCGCCGGCTGCACGACGACGGCGCGACGATCGCGGTGATCACCCACGACCGCGACCTCGCCGCGTCCCTGCCGCGGCGGGTCGAGGTGCGCGACGGGTTGCTGGTGCCGTGAGCACGCTCCTGCCCGCCGACCTCGTCCGGGCCGGCAGCGTCGGCCTGCGCAGTCGGCGCACGCGCGCGCTCCTCAGCGCGCTCGGCATCGCCATCGGCATCGCCGCGATGGTCGGCGTGCTCGGGCTGTCCTCCTCGTCGAAGGCCGATCTCATCGCCGAGCTCGACGCGCTCGGCACCAACCTCCTCACGGTCTCGGCCGGCCAGACGCTGCGCGGCGAGGAGGCGATCCTCCCTCGCTCGGCCCCGGCGATGATCGAGCGCATCGGGCCGGTGGAGCAGGTGAGCGCCATCGGCGGCGTGAGCGCGACCGTGCGGCGGACGGACCACATCAGCGAATCCGAGACGGGCGGCATCGCCGTCGTCGCGGCCGAGCTCGACACCGCCACCACGCTCGGCGGGACGCTCGTCGCCGGCCGCTTCCTCGACGAGGCGACGGATGGCCTGCCGACGGTCGTGCTCGGCGCCGTGGCCGCCGAGCGGCTCGGCGTCACCCCGGGCACCGGTCCGGTGCGGGTCCTGATCGGCGACCGGTGGTTCACCGTCATCGGGATCCTGTCGCCGATGCCGCTCGCGCCCGAGATGGATCGCGCCGCGCTGGTCGGCTGGGAGGCCGCCGAGTCGATGCTCGACTTCGACGGCGACCCCAGCGCGGTGTACGTCCGGACCGATCCCGACGCCGTCGACGACGTGCGCACCGTCCTCGCCGCGACGGCGAACCCCGAGGCGCCCGAAGAGGTGTCGGTGAGCAGGCCCTCGGACGCGCTCGCGGCGCGGGCGGCGACCGACAGCGCGTTCACCGCGCTGCTGCTCGGCTTGGGATCGGTCGCGCTGCTCGTGGGCGGCGTCGGCATCGCGAACGTGATGGTGATCGCGGTGCTGGAGCGTCGCTCCGAGATCGGCCTGCGCCGCGCGCTCGGCGCGACGCGGCGGCACATCGCATTGCAGTTCCTGACCGAGGCGCTCCTGCTGTCCGCGCTCGGTGGTGGTGCCGGCGTGCTGCTCGGCGCGCTCGCCACCGCGGGCTACTCGATGTCGCGCTCGTGGCAGGTCGTCGTCCCGCTCTCGGGTGCCGTCGGCGGCTTCGTCGCCGCGGTGCTCACCGGCGTCGTCGCCGGCTCCTACCCCGCGGTGCGCGCCGCCCGGCTCGCGCCGACCGACGCGCTCCGCGCCGTCTGATCCCCTGGAGGTGCTCGTGCTCAAGACCGTGATCGCTGCGATCTCGCTCACCGCGCTCGGCGGTTCCGCACTCGCCGTCGCCCCGACGGACGAGTCGGTGTCCCTCGAGCTCGACCTGACGGCGTCCGGCCGCGTCGCCGCCGTGCTCGTCGAACCCGGTGGGCGCGTCACCCGGGGGGAGGTGTTGGTTCGGCTCGACGACGCCTCGGCGCGCGTCGCGCTGCTGCAGGCGCAGGCGCAGCTCGACAGCGCCCGCGCCGCGCTCGCCAAGCTCGAGGAGGGGATGACCGACGCGCAGAAGGAGGAAGCCCGGCTCGCGGTCGAGCAGGCGGTCGCCTCGGTCGATGCCGCGGCATCCGCGCTGGCGGGTGCCGACGCCACCAACGAAGCGGAGGACGCCGCGGCCGACGCGTCGGTCGAGCACGCGGTCGCCGCGCTGCGCGCCGTGCGCGATCGGGTGCGGCTGTCGATCGAGCAGCGCACCGCGGCGCTCGAGCGCGCCGAGGAGGACCTGGAGGAGGCGGAGGACGCGGTCGACGATGCCGACTGCGACGACGACGACACCGCCGACCCGACCTGCGGCCCGCTGCTGCAGGCCGAAGCGCAAGCCGAGGCGGCGCTCGTCGCCGCGCAGGACGCGCTGGCATCCGGCGAGGTCGAGGACGCGCGCGCGATCCAGGACGCGGAGGCCTCGGTGGAGACCGCCAAGGTGCAACGTGCGACCGGCGTGGCCCAGCGGGCTGCCCAGCGCGAGCAGGCGGTCGCCGCGGTGCGCGCCGCCGAGCTTGCGCGGGATGCGGCGGCGGCGTCCGCTGCGGTGAAGGCGTCGGGTGCGTCGCTCGCCGAGTACGCATCGGCGCTCGCTCAGGTGCGCGCCGCCGAGGCCGGCGTCGCCGCCGCCGAGCTGGCGATCGACGAGCTCTCGCTCCGCGCGCCGGCGGCGGGCGTGATCGTCGCGGTCAACCGCGACGTGGGCGAGCTCACCGGTGGGGACGGCCCCCTCGTCGAGATGACGGCGGTGTAGCCGGCTACGCGACGTCCTGCCGCTGCAGGCGCCGCACGGTCAGCAGGAACGCGATCGCGGCCGCGACGAGCGGGACGACGATCGCCTCAGTGAGCGAGGACTCGATGAGCCGGCGGGGACCGTCGGCGAGGCGGGTGAGCACGGTCTCGGTGTGCGCCCGAACGGCGAGCGTGGCGGAGCCA
>DASPJX010000113.1:0-14520 GCA_035628395.1 Burkholderiaceae bacterium
GCGCCGCGGGTCCCCGCCTCGCACGCGTCGGCACCCGGCGTCGAGCCCGTCGCCCGCGCCGGCACCACACGCGCCGCGCCGGCCGCCCGCGCCGGCGATCCGGACGTCGCGGCCGCGGCCTGCGTCGGCGATCCGAGCGCCGCGGCCGCGGCTCGCGCCGGCGATCTTGGGGCCGCCCCCGCGGTCCGCGCAGGCGATCCGGACGTCGCGCCCACCGCCCGGATCGGCGATCCGGGCGTCGCCCCCGCCCGGTCCGGCGCGGCGGGCGCCGCGCCCCGCGCGCCCGGCTCGTTCCTCGCCGCCGGAGGCGGCCGCACCCTCGTCGAGCAGATCGTCGACTGGTACGCCGCCCGGATCGACGAGCGCGTGCTGCGGCCCGGCACCCGGATGCCGTCGATCCGCGGCTTCGCCGACGAGCACCGCGTCTCGCGGTTCACCGTCGTCGAGGCGTACGACCGGCTGATCGCCCGCGGCTACATCGAGTCGCGCCGCGGCTCGGGCTTCTTCGTGCGCGCGCGCGACCTCGCCTCCGGCCTCGCGGCCGCCCGCGCGTGGGCCGAGGCGCCGAACCCGTCGATGGACGTCGTCTGGCTGCTGCGCAACATGTTCCGGCAGATGCCCGCCTCCGACATGCCGGGCGGCGGCGTGCTGCCGGCCGACTGGCTCGACGCCGACCTGGTCGGCTCGAGCCTGCGCGCGCTCGGGCGCCAGCACGGCGCGGCGATGCTGCACTACGGGCAGGCGCAGGGCTACCTGCCGCTGCGCGAGCAGCTGCAGCTCGAGCTCTCCGGCCACGACATCGCGGCCTCGCCCGACCAGATCGTGACGACCGCCGGCGTCACGCAGGGTCTCGATCTCGTCGCCCAGCACTTCGCGGGGCCCGGCGACACGGTGCTGGTCGACGATCCGGGCTGGTTCCTGATGTACGGACGCTTCTCGCAGCTCGGGCTCCGGGTGGTCGGCGTGCCGCGGCTCGCCGACGGCCCCGACCTCGAGCGCCTGCGCGAGCTGGCCGCCCGCCACCGGCCGAAGCTCTACGTGCTGAGCACGGTGCTGCACAACCCGACGAGCACCTCGATCTCGGCGGCGAAGGCCTTCCAGGTGCTGCGCGTGGCCGAGGAGTTCGACTTCCGGGTGGTCGAGGACGACGTCTACGGCGATCTCCATCCGGGTCCGGCGGTGCAGCCCCGCACGCGGCTCGCGTCGCTCGACCGGCTCGAGCGGGTGGTGTACCTGGGCGGCTTCTCGAAGACGCTCGCCGCCAACCTGCGGGTGGGCTACGTCGCCTGCGCGGCGCCGCTCGCGCGCCGGCTGACCGACCTGAAGATGCTGGTCGGGCTGACCTCGCCCGAGCTCGGCGAGCGCGTGGTGTACCGCGTGCTGTCGGAAGGGCACTACCGGCGACACCTCGAGCGGCTGCGCGGCCGGCTCGCGCAGGCCCGCGACCCGGTGCTGCGCTCGCTCGAGCGGCTCGGGCTGCGGCCGTTCGCCACGCCGGTCGGCGGGATGTTCGTCTGGACCGACACCGGGCTCGACACCCAGCCGCTCGCCGAGGCGATGCTCGCCGCGGGCTTCGTGACCGCGCCGGGCAGCCTGTTCTCGCCCGACCAGCGACCGAGCACCTGGATGCGCTTCAACATCGCGACCTCGGGCAACCCCCGGATGCTCGCCGCGTTGGAGGCGGCCCTGGAGCGCGGGCGGCAGCGCTTGAAATCCGGCGAACCGCCCCGATAATCCGCGCCACCCGGCCCGGCCCGACCGAGCCGTCCCCGAGAACCCCACCACGATACCGACACGAACGATGGGCGCGATGAAGGAAACCCTGGGCTTCCAGACCGAGGTCAAGCAGCTGCTGCAGCTGATGATCCACTCGCTCTACAGCAACCGCGAGATCTTCCTGCGCGAGCTGGTGTCCAACGCCTCGGACGCCTGCGACAAGCTCCGGTTCGAGGCGATCGACCGCCCCGAGCTGTACGAGGGCGACGGCGAGCTGGCGATCCGGATCGAGCACGACGAGGCGGCGCGCACGATCACCGTCTCCGACAACGGCATCGGGCTGTCGCGCCAGGAGGCGATCGACAACCTCGGCACGATCGCGCGGTCGGGCACCCGCGAGTTCTTCGCGAGTCTCACCGGCGACCGCGCGAAGGACGCGAACCTGATCGGCCAGTTCGGCGTCGGCTTCTACTCGTCGTTCATCGTCGCCGACCGGGTCGTCGTCGAGTCGCGCCGCGCGGGGCTGCCGGCGTCCGAGGGCGTGCGCTGGGAGTCCGACGGCAGCGGCGAGTTCAGCGTCGAGCCGCTCGAGCGCGCCGAGCGCGGCACCCGGATCACGCTGCACCTGCGCGAGAAGCGGGCCGACGACGACGACGCGACCGACCACGGCGAGCTGCTCTCCGGCTGGCGCCTGCGCTCGATCGTGCGCAAGTACAGCGACCACATCTCGCTGCCGATCCGGATGAGGAAGGAGGCGGCCGGGGAGGGCGACGCGGTCGAGTGGGAGACCGTCAACCAGGCGAGCGCGCTCTGGGCGCGCTCGAAGTCCGAGCTCGACGACGCGCAGTACAAGGACTTCTACAAGCACCTGACCGGCGACTTCGACGCGCCGCTCGCCTGGACGCACAACCGGGTCGAGGGTCGCAGCGAGTACACGCAGCTGCTGTACGTGCCGGCGCGCGCGCCGTTCGACCTCTGGGACCGCCAGCACCGGCGCGGCATCCGGCTGTACGTGCGGCGCGTCTTCATCATGGACGACGCCGAGCAGCTGATGCCGGTGTACCTGCGCTTCGTGAAGGGCGTCGTCGACTCGGCCGACCTGCCGCTCAACGTCTCGCGCGAGATCCTGCAGGAGAGCCGCGACGTGCGGGCGATCCGCGAGGGTTGCACGAAGCGCGTGCTGTCGATGCTCGAGGACCTGGCCGAGAACCGGCCCGACGACTACGCGGGCTTCTGGCGCGAGTTCGGCCAGGTGCTGAAGGAGGGCCTGGGCGAGGACTTCGCGAACCAGGAGCGGCTGTCGAAGCTGCTGCGCTTCGCGTCGACCGCGACCGCCGCGGGCGAGCAGACGGTGTCGCTCGCGCAGTACGTCGCCCGGATGAAGCCCGGCCAGGACAAGATCTACTACGTGACCGCCGAGACCGAGGCGGCCGCGCGCAACAGCCCGCACCTCGAGGTGTTCCGCCGCAAGGAGGTCGAGGTGCTGGTGCTCGCCGACCGCGTCGACGAGTGGATGCTGTCCTTCCTGCAGGAGTTCGACGGCAAGCCGCTGGTGTCGGTCGCCCGCGGCGGGCTCGACCTCGGTGCGCTGCAGGACGCCGAGGAGAAGCGGAAGGTCGAGGAGACCGCGAAGCGCTACGAGGCGCTGGTCGGGCGCGTCAAGGCGTCGCTGGGCGAGCTGGTGAAGGACGTGCGGGTCACCGACCGCCTCGTCGACTCGCCGTGCTGCCTGGTGTCCGACGAGGGCGAGATCAGCGGCACGCTGCAGCGGCTGCTGAAGCAGGCCGGCCAGAAGGCGCCCGAGCGACGGCCGATCCTCGAGATCAACCCCGCGCATCCGCTCGTCGAGCGGATGAACGAGGAGGGCGACGCCACCGAGGGCTGGGCGCGGCTGCTCTACGATCAGGCGCTGCTCGCCGAGGGCGGCCAGCTCGAGGACCCTGCCGGCTTCGTCAAGCGGCTGAACGGGATGCTGCTCGCGATGGCGCCCAAGTGACGACGGACCCGCGGTGAGCGACGCCCACGCCGCCCCGGTGCTCGTCGGGCTGCCGCCGGTGATCGGCGAGGCGCCGCGGCTGCTGATCCTGGGCAGCTTCCCGGGCGCGGCGTCGCTCGCGCAGGCGCGCTACTACGCGCACCCGCGCAACGCGTTCTGGCCGATCCTCGGCGCGCTGCTCGACGAGCCGCTGCCGGCGCTGCCGTACGAGGCGCGGCTCGAGCGGCTGAAGGCGCGACGCGTCGCGCTGTGGGACGCGCTCGGCGCGTGCCGCCGGCGGGGCAGCCTCGACGCGGCGATCCGCGACGCCCGCGGCAACGACTTCGGCGCGCTGCTCGACGCGCTGCCGGGCGTCGGCGCGGTGGCCTTCAACGGCGCGACCGCCGCGCGGGCCGAGCCGGTCTTCGCCGCGCGCGGCCTCGCCACCTACCGGATGCCGTCGACCAGCCCGGCCCACGCCGGGCTGTCGTTCGAGGCGAAGCTCGCGCGCTGGCGCGCGCTGGTCGACGACGGCTGGATCGCGCCGTGAGCCGGGCCCGACGTCCGGGCGGCGACGCGGCCGATCCCGCGCCGGCGCGACCGCGCCGGCGGCGCCGCGAGACCGGCGCGTCGCGCGGCCCGGCCGACCCGCCGATCGAGCTGTCCGAGCAGGACGGCGTGCGCTACCTGCACTTCGGCACGCGCTGGATCCAGGGCGCGATGCGGATCCGCCGCCCGTTCGACCTCGAGCTCGACTACGTGCGCCACATGATGGCGTGGCTGCTCTTCATGGAGCCGCCGGCGCGCGTGCTGCAGCTCGGGCTCGGCGCGGCGGCGCTGACCAAGTGGAGCTGGAGGCACCTGCCCGAGACCGGGACCACCGTCGTCGAGGCGAGCGCCTCGGTCGTCGTCGCGTGCCGGCGCTGGTTCGCGCTGCCCGAGGACGACGACCGGCTCGAGGTGGTCCACGCCGACGCCGGCCGCCACGTCGCCGACCCCCGGACGCGCGGGCGCTACGGCGTCGTGCAGGTCGACCTGTACGACCGCGACGCGCGCGGCCCGGTCATCGACACGGCCGAGTTCTACCGCGACTGCCGGCGCGCGATCGCCGAGCCCGGCATGCTCGTCGTCAACCTGTTCGGCAGCGACCACGCGTCCTTCGAGACCAACCGCCGGCGGATCGAGAGCGAGTTCGACCGCACGCTGGTGCTGCCGCCGGTGGAGGCGGGCAACCTCGTGGTGCTGGCGTTCGCCGGGCCGCCGCTCGACGTCGACGCGACGATGCTGTTCGAGCGCGCCGCGGAGGTCGAGCGGCGCTGGCGGCTGCCGGCGCGCGGCTGGGCGAAGGCGCTGCGCGAGCAGGTCGTCGGCTGACGCGGCGCGGGCGCGACGCCGGCGGCGCTTCGCGCCCGGGCCGCGACCGTTCGTCCGGGCGCCGGCGGGCGGGCGGGGGCCCGGTGCTAGCGTCGCGGGGATGAGCGCCGTCCTGCCCGCCCAGCCGCCTTCCGCCGACGCCGCGTCCCCGTCAGCGGGGGCGGCGCGCCCGCTCGGCGTGCGCGGCCGCCGGCTCGGGGTCGACGAGCTGCTCGCCGCGCTGGTCGAGGACGGGCTGCTCGACGCCGCGCAGGGGCGCACCGAGGCCGACTACGCGCGGCTGTCGCAGGCGCGCCGCCATGCGCTGGTCGCGATCGCCGAGCGCAAGCTGCAGCGCGCCGACGCGCCGGGCACGCTCGACCTGGAGCTGCTGACCGGCTGGCTCGCGCGGCGCTTCGGCCTGGAGCACGTGCACGTCGATCCGCTGAAGGTCGACTTCTCGAAGATCGCCGACGTGATGTCGAGCGGCTACGCGAGCCGCTTCGACATCCTGCCGCTCGAGGTCCGCACGGGCGAGGTGGTGGTCGCGACCTGCGAGCCGCAGCTCGACGAGTGGGTCGACGAGCTGTCGGCGCTGCTCAGGAAGCGCATCCGCCGCGTCGTCGCGAGCCCGGCCGACATCGCCCGCTACGTCGTCGAGTTCTACAGCCTCGCGCGCTCGGTGCGCGGCGCGCAGAAGTCGGGCGGGGCGGGGCCGACGCAGGGCTTCGAGCAGCTCGTCGAGCTCGGGCGCAGCGGCCGCAACGTCGACGCGAACGACCAGCACGTCGTCACCATCGTCGACTGGCTGTGGCAGTACGCGTTCGACCAGCGCGCGAGCGACATCCATCTGGAGCCGCGCCGCGAGCTGGGCGCGATCCGCTTCCGGATCGACGGGGTGCTGCACAACGTCTACCAGGTCCCGCCGGCGGTGCTCGCCGCGATGACGAGCCGCATCAAGCTGCTCGGGCGGATGGACGTGGTGGAGAAGCGCCGCCCGCAGGACGGCCGGATCAAGACCCGCACCGCCGACGGCCGCGAGATCGAGCTGCGCCTCGCGACGCTGCCGACCGCCTTCGGCGAGAAGCTCGTCATGCGGATCTTCGACCCCGACGTGCTGGTGAAGGGCTTCGCGCAGCTCGGGTTCTCGGACGAGGACCTGTCGCGCTGGAACGCGATGACCGCGCATCCGAACGGCATCGTGCTGGTCACCGGCCCGACCGGCTCGGGCAAGACGACCACGCTCTACTCGACGCTGCGCCGGCTCGCCACCGAGGAGGTCAACGTCTGCACGGTCGAGGACCCGATCGAGATGGTCGAGCCGGCCTTCAACCAGATGCAGGTCAACCCGGGCATCGACCTGGGCTTCGCCGACGGCATCCGCGCGCTGATGCGCCAGGATCCCGACATCGTGATGGTGGGCGAGATCCGCGACCTCGCGACCGCCGAGATGGCGATCCAGGCGGCGCTGACCGGACACCTGGTGCTGTCGACGCTGCACACCAACGACTCGGCGAGCGCGATCACCCGGATGCTCGACCTCGGGGTGCCGGCGTTCCTGCTGAACGCGACGCTGCTGGGCGTGATGGCGCAGCGGCTGGTCCGCACGCTGTGCCCGCACTGCAAGGCGCCCCACGACGCGCTGCCCGAGGGCGCCTGGGACGCGCTGATCCGGCCGTTCCGCGCCAGCCGACCGCCGGCGACCTGGCGCGCCGTCGGCTGCCTCGAGTGCCGCAACACCGGCTATCGCGGCCGCGCCGGCCTCTACGAGATCCTGACGATGAGCGACGCCGTCCGCGAGCTCGTCACCGACCGCCCCGACCTCGGCCGGATCCGGCAGCGGGCGATGCAGGACGGCATGAAGCCGCTGCGCCTGGCCGGCGCGATGAAGGTCGCCGCCGGGCAGACGACGATCGAGGAAGTGCTGCGCAACGCGCCGCCGCCGCGCTGAGCGCGGACGGATCCGGCCCGCACGCCGTTCGGCCGCTCCGCGGCGCGGCCGAAGGCCGCATCGGCGGAACGGCCGACGCTCCGCCGGCGCCGTCGAGAGCCCCGCGTCGCCGGAGCGTCGCCCGGAGGCGATAGCATCGGGGGCTCCCGTCACGGAATCCTCATGCCCCACGACGTCTCCCTCATCAGCACCCTCGCGGCCGGCTTCGGGCTCGCGCTCGTGCTCGGCTTCGTCGCCGAGCGGCTCCGCCTGCCCGCGCTCGTCGGCTACCTGCTCGCCGGCATCGCGATCGGACCGGCCACGCCCGGCTTCGTCGCCGACGTCGGCATCGCCGCGCAGCTCTCCGAGATCGGCGTGATGCTGCTGATGTTCGGCGTCGGGCTGCACTTCTCGCTCGCCGACCTGCTCGCCGTCCGGCGGATCGCCGTGCCCGGCGCGGTCGTGCAGATGGTGGTGGCCACCGCGCTGGGCGCCGGGCTCGCCGCCTGGTGGGGCTGGGCGTGGGGGGCGGCACTGGTGTTCGGGCTGTGCCTGTCGGTCGCGAGCACCGTGGTGCTGCTGAAGGCGCTCGAGGCGCGGGGCGAGGTCGAGACGCTGAACGGCCGGATCGCGGTCGGCTGGCTGGTCGTCGAGGACCTGGCGATGGTGCTGGTCCTCGTGCTGCTGCCGCCGCTCGCCGGCGTGCTGGGGGGCACCGTGCCCGCCGAGGTCCGGGACGTGCCGCTGTGGCGCACGCTCGCCACCACGCTGCTGCAGGTCGGCGCGTTCGTCGCGCTGATGCTGGTCGCCGGGCGGCGGGTGCTGCCCTGGGTGCTGTACCAGGTGTCGCGCACCGGCTCGCGCGAGCTGTTCACGCTGTCGATCGTCGCCGCGGCGATCGGCATCGCGTTCGGGGCGGCGAAGCTCTTCAGCGTGTCGTTCGCGCTCGGCGCCTTCTTCGCCGGCATGGTGATGCGCGAGTCGGAGTTCAGCCATCGCGCGGCCGAGGAGTCGCTGCCGCTGCGCGACGCGTTCTCGGTGCTGTTCTTCGTCTCGGTCGGCATGCTGTTCGACCCGGCGGTGCTGTTCGAGCGGCCGCTCCAGGTCGCCGCGGTGGTCGCCATCATCGTGTTCGGCAAGTCGCTCGCGGCGATGGCGCTGGTGGTCGCGTTCCGCTACCCGCTGCGCACCGCCACCGTCGTCTCGGCGAGCCTCGCGCAGATCGGCGAGTTCTCGTTCATCCTGGCCGGGCTGGGCGGCGCGCTCGGGCTGCTGCCGCCCGAGGGCACGAGCCTGGTGGTGGCGGGCGCGCTGATCACGATCGCGGTGAACCCGTTCTTCATGGCGAGCGCCGTGCCGCTCGCCGCGGGGCTCGTCTCGCGCTTCCGCTGGGCGATGCGGCTCGACGCGCGCAAGGCGCCGTACGCCGAGCTGCCGTCCGACACCACCGGCGAGCTGCTGGCCGGGCAGGTGGTGCTCGTCGGCTACGGGCGCGTGGGCTCGCGGATCGCGACGGGGCTGCGCGACGCGCGGCTGCCGTTCGTGGTGGTCGACCAGCATCGCGACACCGTCGAGAAGCTGCGCGAGCAGGGCATCGCCGCGGTGGCCGGCGACGCCGCCGATCCCGCGGTGCTGATCCAGGCGCACGTCGCCGGCGCCGCGATGCTCGTCGTCGCGATCTCGGACACCGTCGGGCTCGAGCGGATGGTCGAGGTGGCGCGCACGCTCAATCCGACGATCGAGGTCGTCGTCCGCACGCACGACGAGTCGGAGTCGTCGTTCGTGCGCCGCGACGGCCTGGGCACGGTGTTCTTCGGCGAGGAGGTGCTCGCCCGCGGCATGGTCGACCACGTCGTCGGCCGCTTCGAGGAGGTGCGCCGCCCGGCCGAGGTCGCGGCGAGGACCCACGCGACCTCGTGAGGGGTCGGGGGCGGGCGCGGCGGCGTCCGCACGGCGTCCGCGGCGGCGTCCGCGGCGACGGCCGGCCCGATCGCCGGAACCGGCGTGGTTTCCTGCGTGTGATCGATCACGTGCCGTGCGCACGGCCGAGCTAGGATCGTCTCCAGCCGGCATCGTCCGCGATCGACGCGGGGATGTCCGAGCCGGGAGCCGCCATGCATCCGAGCGCCGCGCCGTCCGTCCCCCGTCGACCCGACCGGCCGCCGCTCGGCTGGCGACTCGGGCAGCGGCTCCGAAGCTGGCTCGGGCGCCTCGGGGTCGGCGCCTTCGCCGCGCCCGAGCCCGCGATCCTCGGCTCCGAGGCGCTGCACCCGGTGCTGCCCACGATCCGCGCCCTCGCGCGCCGCCCGCGCCCCGGGGTGCTGCGCGCCCGGCGCCGGCGCGACTGGGGCGGCTGAGCCCGGCGCCCGGCGCCGGCCGTGACCGCAGCGGAGGCGACGGCGCGGCGGCATCGACGGCACGGGGGCACGGGGGCGGGGGCTTCGGCCGCGGACGCGGTGGCGGCGGCGACACGGCGGCCGCGACGACACGGTGGCGGCGGCGACACGGCGGCCGCGCGTCGCGGTGCGCGGGCCGCCCGCGCCGACCCGCACGGCGCCGGCCCCGCCGCCGAGGTCCGCCCGTCCGCTCTGATACCCTCGGACGCTCCGCGCCCGAGCCGATGCCCGACCCCGATCCCGACCTTCCGCGCCCGTCGGCCGCCCGCCTCGCCGGGCTGCTCGCGCTGCTGCCCTGGCTGCGCCCGTACCTCGGGCGCACCGCGCTCGCGACGCTGTGCCTGCTCGCCGCCGCGGCGGCGACGCTCGCGGTGCCGGTGCTGCTGCGCGACGTCGTCGACGCCGGGATCGGCGGCGACCGGGCGGGCCGCGCGGCGGAGCTCGGACGCGGCTTCCTCGCGCTCTTCGGCGCGTCGGTCGTGCTCGCGGGGTTCACGGCCGCGCGCTACTTCCTGGTCACCTGGCTCGGCGAGCGCGTGATCGCCGACGTGCGCAGCGCCGTCTACGCGCGCGTGCTGCGCCAGAGCCCGGTGTTCTTCGAGACGACCCGCACCGGCGAGGTGCTGTCGCGCCTGACCGCCGACACCACGCTCGTGCAGACCGTCGTCGGCTCGTCGTTCTCGATGGGGCTGCGCAACGCGGTGCTCTTCGCCGGCAGCCTCGGCATGCTCGTGTGGACGGTGCCGAGGCTCGCCGCCACGGTGCTCGCGCTGCTCGCCTTCGTCGTGCTGCCGGCGCTCTGGATCGGACGCCGGGTGCGGCGGCTGTCGCGCGCGAGCCAGGACCGCCTCGCCGACACCAGCGCGATCGCCGCCGAGGTGCTCAACGCGATCCCGGTCGTGCAGAGCCACGGCCAGCAGGAGCGCGAGGCGCGCCGCTTCGGGGCGGCCAACGAGTCCGCGTTCGCCGCCTCGGTGCGGCGCACCCGCACGCGCGCGTGGCTGACCGCGTTCGTCATCGTCTCGGTGTTCGGCTCGTCGATCTTCGGGCTGTACAGCGGCTCGCTCGCGGTCCTGCGGGGCGAGATGACCGCCGGCGAGCTCGGCCAGACGCTGATCTACTTCGCGATGGTCGCCTCCAGCGCCGCGGTGCTCGCCGAGGTCTGGGGCGACCTGCTGCGCGCCGCCGGCGCCACCGAGCGGCTCGACGAGCTGCTGCGCGCGGAGCCGGCGATCCGCGACCCCGAGCGTCCCGCGCCGCCGCCCGAGGCCTCGCCGTTCGGCGCGGGCATCGAGTTCCGGGGCGTGCGCTTCCACTATCCGTCGCGGCCCGAGCGGCCCGCGCTGCACGATCTCACGCTGCGGATCGCCCCGGGGCGCACGGTGGCGCTGGTCGGCCCGAGCGGCGCCGGCAAGAGCACCGTGCTGCAGCTGCTGCTGCGCTTCTACGAGCGCGACGCCGGACAGCTGCGGATCGACGGGCTCGACATCGAGCGCTGGCCCCTCGAGGCGCTGCGCGCGCGGATCGCGCTGGTGCCGCAGGACGCGACGATCTTCTCGGCCGACGCGATGGAGAACATCCGCTACGCGCGGCCCGGGGCGAGCGAGGACGAGGTGATCGCCGCGGCCCGCGCCGCCCAGGCCGACGGCTTCCTGCGCCAGCTGCCGCAGGGCTACCGGACCTTCCTCGGGGAGCGCGGCCTGAGGCTGTCGGGCGGGCAGCGCCAGCGGATCGCGATCGCCCGCGCGGTGCTGAAGGACGCGCCGCTGCTGCTGCTCGACGAGGCGACGAGCGCGCTCGACACCGAGAGCGAGCGGCTCGTGCAGCAGGCGCTCGAGACGGCGATGCGCGGGCGCACGACGATCGTGGTCGCGCACCGCCTGTCGACCGTGCAGCGCGCCGACCTGATCGTGGTGCTGGACCACGGGCGCGTGGCGGAGCAGGGCACCCACGCGGAGCTGCTGGCCCGCGGCGGGCTGTACTCGCGGCTGGCGGGGCTTCAGCTGGCCTGACGGGCCCCGGCGGGCACCGACCCTACTTCGACAGCTCCCGCATCGCCTTCTCGAGCCCGGCGATCGTCACCGGGTACATGCGGTTGGCGAGCACCTGCCGGATCACCGAGATCGACTGCCGGTACTCCCAGACGCCCTCCGGCTCCGGGTTGAGCCAGGCGAACTTCGGGAAGCGCTCGGCGAGCCGCTGCAGCCAGACCGCGCCCGGCTCCTCGTTGTTGTACTCGACCGAGCCGCCCGGCTGCAGGATCTCGTAGGGGCTCATCGTCGCGTCGCCGACGAAGATCAGCCGGTAGTCGGGGTTGTACTTGCGCAGCAGGTCCCAGGTCATCAGCCGCTCGGAGTGCCGACGCCGGTTGTTCTTCCACACGAAGTCGTAGACGCAGTTGTGGAAGTAGTAGAACTCCATGTGCTTGAACTCGGTCTTGGCGGCCGAGAACAGCTCCTCCGTGCGCTTGATGTGGTCGTCCATCGTGCCGCCCACGTCGAGCAGCATCAGCACCTTGATCGTGTTGTGCCGCTCCGGGACCATCTTGATGTCGAGGTAGCCGGCGTTGCGCGCGGTCGCCGCGATCGTGTCGTCGAGGTCGAGCTCCTCCTCGGCGCCCTCGCGCGCGAACTTGCGCAGCCGGCGCAGCGCGATCTTGATGTTGCGCGTGCCGAGCTCGACCTGGTCGTCGTAGTCGCGGTAGGCGCGCTGCTCCCAGACCTTGACCGCGGTCCGGTTGCCGGCCGACGGCCCGCCGACGCGGATGCCCTCGGGGTTGTAGCCGCCGTTGCCGAACGGCGAGGTGCCGTTCGTGCCGATCCACTTGCTGCCGCCCTCGTGGCGCTCCTTCTGCTCGTCGAGCAGCTGCTTCAGCCGCTCGAGCAGCTTGTCGAGCCCGCCCATCGCCTCGATCGCCGCCTTCTCCTCGGCGGTGAACTCGCGCTGCAGCTGGCGCTTCAGCCATTCGAGCGGCACGTCGACGTCGATGCCCTGGATCGCCGAGACGCCCTTGAAGTACGCGCCGAACGCCTTGTCGAAGCGATCGAAGTTGCGCTCGTCCTTGACCAGCGCCGCGCGCGACAGGAAGTAGAACTCGTCGACCGACGAGCCGATCACGTGGCGCTTGAGCGCCTCGAGCAGCGTCAGGTATTCCTTGATGGACACCGGGAGCTTGGCCTGCCTCAGGTGCAGGAAGAAGTCGATCAGCATGGATGCCTCCGGTGGGGCCGGCGCTCAGGGCGCCGGCAGCCGAGCCTGTCTGAACTCGAGGTGCCGGCGCACCGCCGGCCACTCCGAGTCGATGATCGAGAAGACGACCGTGTCGCGCAAGCTGCCGTCCGGCAGCCTCTGGTGCTGGCGCAGCACGCCGTCCTGCTTGGCGCCGAGGCGCGCGATCGCCTCGCGCGAGCGCTGGTTGAACCAGTGCGTGCGGAACTCGACCGCGATGCAGCCGAGCGCGTCGAAGGCGTGGCCGAGCAGCAGCCGCTTGCACTCGGTGTTGAGCGCCGAGCGCTGCACGCTCGCCGCGTAGAACGTGGTGCCGATCTCGAGCCGGCGCTGGACCGGCTCGACGTTCATGTAGCGCGTCGAGCCGACGATGCGGCCGTCGCGGCGCCGGCGCACGGCGAAGGCGAGCGCGGTGCCCGCGGCCCGCGCGGCCAGTGCCGCGTCGATCCAGCCGGGCAGCGCCGCGGGCGCCGGGACGATCGTGAACCACAGCTCGTCGAGCCCGCCGTCGGCGATCGCGCCGGCGAGCCCCTCGGCGTGCTCGGGGCCGAGCGGCTCGAGCCGCAGGTGCTCGCCCTCGAGCACGACCGGCTGCGGCGGCCAGGGCAGGGGGGCGGGGCGGGCGCCGTCGGTCATGGACCTCTCCTTCAGGCGCCGCGCGCCGAGAACGCGAGCCCGACCACGCCGGCGATGATCAGCCCGATGCTGCCGAGCCGCAGCGCCGACGCCGGCTCCTGGAACCAGGCGATGCCGATGACCGCGACCAGCGCGGTGCCCATGCCCGACCAGATGGCGTAGGTCACCGACAGGTCGAGCCGCTTCAGCGCCATCGCGTTGCAGGCGAAGGCGACCGCGTAGAACGCGAACATCATCGTCGTCGGGCCGAGCTTCGACAGGCCCTGCGACAGCTTCATCGAGGTGCTGCCGGCGACTTCGAACACGATCGCGGCGGCGAGGAAGTACCAGTGCATCGGCGGGGGGCCGGCGCGCCGCGCGGGCGCGGCACGGCTCCGGCGGCGACGGTCAGCGGTTGTGGCGCGCCATGAAGATCAGGCGCTCGAAGAGGTGCACGTCCTGCTCGTTCTTGAGCAGCGCGCCGTGGAGCGGCGGGATCGCGGCCTTGCCGTCCTTCGACTGCAGCGCCTCGACCGGGATGTCCTCGGCCACCAGCAGCTTGAGCCAGTCGAGCAGCTCCGAGGTCGAGGGCTTCTTCTTGATGCCGGGCAGCTCGCGGATCTGGAAGAAGCTCTCCATCGCGTCCTTGAGCAGCTGCTGCTTGATGCCCGGGTAGTGGACGTCGACGATCTTGTGCATCGTCTCCTTGTCCGGGAACTTGATGTAGTGGAAGAAGCAGCGGCGCAGGAACGCGTCGGGCAGCTCCTTCTCGTTGTTGGAGGTGATCATCACCACCGGACGGTGCCGCGCCTTGATCAGCTGGCGCGTCTCGTAGACGTAGAACTCCATCCGGTCGAGCTCGCGCAGCAGGTCGTTCGGGAACTCGATGTCGGCCTTGTCGATCTCGTCGATCAGCAGCACGACCGGGCGATCGGCCTCGAAGGCCTGCCACAGCACGCCCTTGACGATGTAGTTGTGGATGTCCTTGACCCGCTCGTCGCCCAGCTGCGAGTCGCGCAGGCGGCTGACCGCGTCGTACTCGTACAGGCCCTGCTGCGCCTTGGTGGTGGACTTGATGTGCCACTGCAGCAGCGGCATGGAAAGCGCCTGCGCCACTTCCTCGGCCAGCATGGTCTTGCCGGTGCCCGGCTCGCCCTTCACCAGCAGCGGCCGTTCGAGCGTGATCGCGGCGTTGACCGCGACCTTCAGGTCCTCGGTCGCCACATAGTTCTGGGTGCCCTGGAACCGCATGTCTTTTCCTGCTTTTGCGGCGCGACCCTAGCGCATGTCGCAGTCAGCGCAAGCAT